>DAISZP010000124.1:0-12052 GCA_036824745.1 Luteolibacter sp. | reverse complement strand
TGGTGCGGAGGCGGGTGTAGCGTTCGAGGAACTCGGTTTCCGTTAGATGAAGGAAGGCTGCGATGGGCGCGATCTCGTCCTCCTCGATGCGGACGTCGCCCGGCCACTTGCAGCAGGCGGTGCAGCGCTGACAGACGTAGAAAACGGAGGGATCGAGCTGGACGTCGCGGTTTCCCGGGCTGCCGTGGTCCTTGGAAGGAGCCGGATCGTTCACAAACTACGGTAGTAGTAGTTCACGCGGCCCTGGAAGGCACGCCACTTGCGGCCCGGCTTGCCGTTTTCCATGAGGAAGTGCGGGCAGGGCTTGTTCGCCGGGTGCTTGCCGCGGCGCGGCCAGTGGTAGTGCGGCACGACATTGCTGAGAGGAATGTTGTGCTTCTTCATCAGGATGGCCGTGAGCTTCGCCGTCCGTTCCACGGTGGCGGAGAGTTTGCCATCACGGTTCTCACACATCTCGATGCCGATGGAGAGGCGGTTTCCCGGACCGTGGAAATCGGCGTGCTCGCCCTGCTCGTTGGTGGGCATGTGCTGGATGGCCTCGTGGTCATCCACGGTGAAGTGCCAGATGAGGTAGCCGATGCGGTTGCCGTATTTGGTCTTGGGTGAGCGGAGGGCTCCGTTTTTCAGAGCGAGCGAGTGTTGGGCGGCATCCGCGGAGTAGTTTTCCGTCGCGTGGATGGTGATGTAGCGCGGGCGCATGGGCCGCACGACCTTCCGCCCGTGGGTGCCGGAACGCACCATGTCGGGCCGCAGGTTCACCTCGCGCATGAGTTTCGAGTAGTTCGACCCGCTGGAGCCGCTTTGGGAAACCGGCTGGCGTTGGGGCGACCGGTAGGGATCCGTTCCCCCTCCCGGTGGGCCGAGGCGGTAGCACTGGGAGCAGGTCAAAGTCATCACCACCAAGGCGGAAAAGCGGGTGAAAAGGTTCATGGGTGGCGTCTTAGCATGAATTTCCGAAAACGGGAATGTAAATTCATCCTAACAATCGCATCCGGCTTGGTTTCTCCGATGCGGGCCTTGCGGGACGAAGGCGGCGGGACTATGAAGCCGCTGTGGAACCCATCCGTTATTTCAACCGCCATACCGGCAAACTGGAGACCGAGAAGGTCTATGGCGAGGGTTTCCTGCGCTGGACCTACGGCCATCCGGCCGGAAAACTGGCGCTGTGGTCGTTTGTGAAACGGCCGTTTTTTTCCGAGTGGTATGGACGGCGGATGGACAAACCGGAGTCGGCGGCGCGGGTGAAACCGTTCATCGAACGCTACGGGCTGGACCCCGCGGAATTCGCGGATGCGCCGGAGTCGTTCGGCAGTTTCAACGAGTTTTTCTACCGCAACCTGAAACCGGCGGCCCGCCCGATCGATGCGGATCCGGAAAGTGTGGTGTTTCCCGCGGACGGCAGGCACCTGGGTTTCCAGCGGGCTTCGGACATTCAGGGAGTGTTCGTGAAAGGGCAGAATTTCAAGCTCCCCGAGCTGCTGGGGGACGCGGAACTGGCGAGCCGCTATGCGGACGGAGCTCTGGTGCTTTCGAGGCTTTGCCCGGTGGACTACCACCGGTTTCATTTCCCGGTCGGAGGCGTTCCGGGTGCCCCAAGGCTGATCGACGGGCCGTTGTTTTCCGTCTCCCCCATCGCGTTGAGGAAACGTCTGGCCTATCTGTGGACGAACAAACGAAGTGTGACGGCCATCGAGACGGAGGGTTTCGGTACCGTGCTGATGTTGGAAATCGGGGCGACCTGTGTCGGCAGCATTCATCAGACTTTCCAGCAAGGTGCGGCGGTGGAAAAGGGAGCGGAAAAGGGCTATTTCGCCTTCGGCGGTTCCTCCACCATCACGATCTTCGAACCGGGAACGGTGCGGCTTGAAGAGGATCTCGTTTCCCATTCGTCGAAGCTCACCGAACTCTACGCCAAGGTGGGCACCCGGATGGGTCGCCGGGCTTGACCTCAGCGCTTGAGGCCCCACGTTCTGTCGAAATCCGCATGCTCAATTATTCCAAGTCGCTCGCCCAACACGCCAAGGAGGCGCTGAAACCCGCCCTCGAAGGGCACCTTTCTCCGGCGGAGAACATCGCGCTCTACAAGCAGTTCCTGAAAGTCGAGGAACAGCGCATTCTACAGCACCACCGCGGGGGAGCCGGCGGACTGGAGATCGCGGCGGACCGTTCGAAACTCATCGATACGGTGCTGGCTTCCATTCTCCAGGCGGCGATCAACGCGCGCAAACAAAGCGGAAACTTCCCTCTCGCGCTGGTCGCCACCGGCGGATACGGCCGCGGCCTGCTCAATCCCCGATCGGACATCGACCTGCTGTTTCTCCTGCCGCGCTCCTCCACCAAGCTCCTGCAATCCCAGCAGGATCTCGTGCAGGGAGTGCTCTATCTGTTATGGGACGTCGGGTTCAAGGTGGGATACGCGTGCCGCTCGATCGCCGAGTGCATCCAGCAGGCCGCGGCCGATCCGGAGAACAAGACCGCGCTGATGGACGCCAGGCTGATCGCGGGCGACGAGGCTTTGTTCGATCAATTCCAGACGCGCTACGCCAAGGACTGCATCCAGAAGGGCCAGGATCAGTTCTTCGAACAACGCCGCCACGACCTGAACACGCGGCATGACAAATACTCGCGCACGGTTTTCCTGCAGGAACCCAACGTCAAGGAAAGCTGCGGCGGCATGCGCGACTACCACGCCATCCAGTGGATCTCGCGGGTGAAGACCGGCAGCTCGCACCTCGAGGATCTGGTGGAGAAGAAAATTCTAACCGCATCCGCCTATCGGGAAACCGAGGAGGCATACGACTTCCTCCACCGGGTGCGCAACGAACTGCATTATCACACCGGAAAAGCCACGGACCAGCTCACGCTCCAGCTCCAGGGCGTGGTGGCCACCGCGTTCAACTACCCGCAGCGCAGCATCCTGCGCAGCACCGAGGCCTTCATGCGGGACTACTACCGGCACACCCGCCACCTCTATCAGCACTCGACCTCGCTGATGGAGCACTTCCAGATCGAGCAGGACGTCCGCGCGGATTCCGGCATCCGGTCGTTCCTCACGTTCCGGAAGAAGAGCCGCGAGGAGTTCGATGGATTCGTGGCGCGCGACGGGCGTTTGTTTCCTGCCAGCCAGGAAATCTTCAAGGAGGATCCCCACCGGTTGATGCGCTTGTTCCAGCACTGCCAGGTGCGGAATCTGAAACTCAGCCCGCAGCTCCGCAGGCTCATCGCGCAGCACTGGGAGGACATCGACCGGCCGTTCCGCTACTCGAAGGTGAACCGCGAGATCTTCCAATCGATTCTGGAGCGCAAGGGCGAGGTCGCGCGCATCCTGCGGCTGATGCATCGCATCGGATTTCTCGGAAGATACCTCCCGGAGTTCGGCGCGCTCGATTGCCTCGTGCAGCATGAGTTTTTCCACCGCTACACCGCGGACGAGCACACGCTGCGCTGCATTGACCAGCTCGACCTGCTGATTTCGGAAAACAACCCTCGCCGCGAGATCTATCGGAGATTGTTTCATGAGATCGAGGATTCCTACGCGCTCTATCTGGCCGTGATCCTCCACGATACCGGCCGCGCGGAGAACGTGCGTGAGCACATCGATGGCTCCGCCATCCTCGCCTCGAAACTCTGCAACCGCCTGCAGATCCAAGGCGCTCGGCGCTCGCTCATCACGTTCCTCGTGGACAACCACCTCACGTTCTGGCGCACCGCCACCACCCGGAATCTGGATGATCCGGAAGTGATCGCCGAGTTCGCCGCCATCGTGAAAACCAAGTCGAATCTGGACGCGCTGTTTCTCTTCACCTACGTCGACTCCAGTGGCACCGCTCCGGACGCTTGGAGCGGCTGGAAGGAGAGCCTGATGCTCCAGCTCCACAAGGCCACCCGGCGCTTCCTCGCGGAAGGCCGCGAGCAGTATTCCAAGAAACTCGACGAGGACCGGCTCGCGCTGCGCGACGAAGTCATCGGCCTGATGCGCGACGACTACCATCCGGATGTGAACCGCCACTTCGAACTGATGCCGGCGCCGGCGTTTCATTTCCGCCAGGCCCCGCACATCGTCACCCAAGTGCGCACCGTCCGGCACTTCCTTCAGCGCGAGGAGGACACCAAAGACCCCTTCGCGTCCTGCATCAAATGGATCGACCAGACCGAAAAGGGATACACCGAGATGGTCATCGCCACCCGCGACAAGCCGCTGCTGCTGGAAAAAATCTGCTGCGCCTTCGCCTCCGAGCAGATCAACATTCTATCAGCCGACCTGTTCACCCGCCGCGACGGAATCGTGGTGAACATCTTCCGGGTCTGCACCACCAACTTCGAACCGGTGTCCGAAGCCGGCATCCGCAAGCGCTTCCAGTCGATCTTCGAGGACATCCTCGCAACCGAGAACTACGAGCCTGAGAAATACCTCAAGCGCCGCGTCAATTTCCTCAAGCCGCGCAACGACCACGAGATCCCCGTGCCCGTGCAAGCCTTCGTCAGCAACGAACTGCACCCCACCTGCACCACCGTGGAAATCCAGGCGCTCGACCGCATCGGA
This sequence comes from Luteolibacter sp., assembly GCA_036824745.1. Classification (GTDB taxonomy): domain Bacteria; phylum Verrucomicrobiota; class Verrucomicrobiia; order Verrucomicrobiales; family Akkermansiaceae; genus Luteolibacter. The sequence continues at coordinate 7,509 of DAISZP010000124.1, read as the reverse complement.
CTGCTGCACGACCTCTTCCACACCATCAACCAATACGGCCTGAACACCGCCCACGCCCGGATCTGCACCGAAAAAGGCGTGGCCATGGACACCCTCTACATCACCACCGCGGACGGCGGAAAAGTCACCGATCCCGACAGCCTGCGCATGTTGGAGGACCGTTTCTCCTCGCTCATCGCCCGCCCGGAGGCCCCGGAGTGAGTGTTTCCAGCGGGATTGCGCCCGCGGGGATCATCCGCTACACTCCCGTCATGGACGAAATCTCCGCCGCCATGGAAAAACCCGCGCCGCCTGAACTGGTGGCGAGGGCGGAGGCGCTTGTGAGGGAATTCCCGGATTGTTTCTGGTTCTGGCACCCCGACTCCCATGTCGAGACACTTGAGGATATCCAACAGGTGGTTCGCAACCTGAGGCGTTACGGACGGAAACCCGCGTGGACCGCAGCACAACAACTCCAGCAATGCCTCTAACCGAGTTCCAGCAGCGGGTTTTGGAAATCATCCGCTCCAACCGTTCCGAAGCCAGCCACTTCGCAGGTGGGCTCGTTCTCAATGCTGCCGCGCACGGTGCGAGATTTTCCAACGACTTCGATGTTTTCCATGATGCTGTGGAAGATCTTGCCCGCTACAGTGAAGCGGACGTTTCCGCACTCCGAGCCGCCGGATACACCGTCGAACTTCTCAACGACTATGGTAACTGGGACGAAGCCCGTTCCTTTCGCAAAGCCATCATTCACAAGAACGGAGCCGAACTTGCGATCGATTGGGCACAAGACGCAGCCTGGCGCTTTTTCCCGATCGTCGAGGATCCACTGCTCGGCTGGCGCCTCCATCTATTCGACATGGCCACCAACAAGGCCCTCGCCCTTTCCGCCCGCACTGAAACCCGCGACTACATCGACATCGTGGAACTCGGTGAAAAATATTCCTTGGAAGCCATCATCTGGGCCGCTTGCGGCAAAGACGGTGGATTCACTCCGCTGCTGCTCCTGGACTTCATGCGTCGATTCGCCCGCATTTCACCGGGCAGTGTTGAAAAAATCAAAGCCCGCGACCTTGATCCGATCGATCTCAAGCGCCGTTGGACCGAGATGCACGTCCGCGCCGAGGAGGAAATCACCCGGATCGCCGACACCATGCCGGATCTTCCCATTGGCATCGCCTTCATCGGCAAGGACGGCGAACCGGGCTGGATCGGCGATGATCCGGACCTGATTCCCCACGCTCCCACCTGCAAGGGTTGCTGGCCGCGGATCCACGGAATCCACATTCCGTAGCCGCCAAAGCCCTGAAAATCCCGGTTTCCGGCAAGATTCTGCTTGGCAATCCGCGGCGGATCTTTCAATTTCCGCGCCCGCCCGGCATCCGGGCGAGCTCACCGGAGTTCCACCATGTCAGTATCACTACGCCTCAACCGCAAGGGCACCAAGGACCGCCCTTACTACAAAATCGTCGCCGTCGACAGCCGCAAGCGCCGCGATGGCCGCTACATCGAGCAAATCGGCACCTATGATCCGCTCAAGGAAGGCGTGAACTACACGATCGACCTCGCACTGGCCGACAAGTGGCTCGGCGTCGGTGCCAAGCCCTCCGAAACCGTCAACAGCATGATCCGCAAGGCCCGCACGGCCGCCGCGAAAGGCTGATCGGTTTCCAAACCATCCATTTCCAAACAACCGCGCTCCGAGAGGACCGCGGTTGTTTTGTTTTCCACCTCGCAATCGAGGGCCGGACTTTCCATGCTTCGCCCTGAATCATGAAAACTCCGTTTCTGCTAGGTCTCGCCGTTGTCTCGTTGTGGCTCTCGGGCCTTTCCCTAGCTCCAGCCCAAGAAAAGGTGGATGGATTCCCCGGAAGCTCGGATTCCGGGACCGAACAGCCTGTCGGCACGCGCATGGTCCGCGTGCAGGTCGAGTTCATCGAGGTATCCCTCGAACAATTCACCGATCTGATGTTCGGCGCGAAGCCGGCGGCCAATGATACGGAACTGCGCAAGCAGGTGGCCCAGCTCATCAATGACGGCAAAGCCAGCGTCATGGAAAACCTGCTCTGCACGACCCGGGACGGACAAAAGGCAACCACCGAGTCGATCGAAGAGTTCATCTATCCGACCGAATACGAACCCGCCGAACTCCCGCTGGTGGAGAAAACGAAGGAAGGCGAGACGCCCAAGATCGACAGTGATCGCGTGGATGAGGCCACCGGGCCAACTCCCACCGCATTCGAAACCCGCAATCTGGGACCCACTCTGGAGATCGAGCCCGGGATCAGCGAAGACGGGAAAAGCATCGGTATGCGACTCGTCTCGGAGATCGTCCATCACGTCGGCGACAACATCTGGGCAGAGTGGAAGGGGCCGCATGGCAACTCGCCAATCCAGATGCCGACCTTCTACACGATTCGCTGCAACACGAATGTCACCGTTGCGGATGGCCGCCACGCGCTGGTCGCCGCGCTCTCACCCAAGGACGAGAAGGGCTTTCCGGACTTCAAACGAAAACTCATGGTGTTCGTGAAAGCGGACATCATCACTCCGGGCAACTAACCGCGAACCGCAATGAAACGGATCTTCATCCTTCTCGCCCTCTCGTCTTCTGGCGGACCGGCCTTTGCAAACCAAGAACCCCATCAAATCCGGGTTAGCGTTCAATACTTCAGCCTTCCCCTTCGCTGCTTGAATGAACTGCTGGCCGCCGAACCCAGCAGTGATGCCATCTTTCACGACAAGGTCTTTGCTCTCACCAAGGAAGGAAAGGCGAAGCTGTTGGATTCGAACATCATCGTCTGCCGCACTGGACAGAAAGCCACGGCGGAGTCGATCCGAGAGGAAATCTATCCGACGGAGACCGAGCCGAGCGACGGGCTGAACGGGGCAACGCAAACCGCCCATGCTTTAACTTTCTGGAAACCGAATGTTCGCCCGTTTGATGCGGCATTTCAATGCAACTTCGAAACCCGCAACACCGGCATGACCTTGGAAGTGGAGCCGAACCAAGCTGATAACCCTTACTTTATCGATGTCAGTCTGGTTCCGGAGTTGGTCAGCCAAACCGGACTCATCACTTGGTTTGAACACACCGACCGCTGGGGCAAGGCGGACATCCGCACGCCGGTGTTCGAAACCTGGCGATCCAATACCCGCATGACGATCAAGTCCGGCAGCTTCGCGCTGGTATCCTCGATCACGCCGAAGCGTCCGCTGCCGGTGCCGTTTGTGGAAACCCGGATCCTGCTTTTTGTCCGGGCGGATGATTTGGGCTCGGTCTTGGAGTGAGCCCTTTCCCGCCGGGAGGGGGGGCGGCGGGCCAAAGTGGGACATTTTGTCCCAAAACGGGGACTTTGCGTGCAAAAGGGGGCCGCTGGCTTGGCGGGACGAGGTCTTTGCGTGCAAAAGGGGGCCGCTGGCTTGGCGGGACGGGGTCTTTGCGTGCAAAAGGGGGCCGCTGGCTTGGCGGGATGGGGTTCCCGCATGCGGGAGGGGCATCTTTTCTTGGCGGGGCGGGGTTCCCGCATGCGGGAGGGGCATCTTTTCTTGGCGGAATGGGGTTCCCGCAGGCGGAGGAGGTGTCCCGGCGGATGCGGGATGGGTTTCCGGGGTTGAATGGGGGGGCGGAATGGGCCATGGCTGGCCATCGGCATGATGGGGAAAGAGCCTTGCACGTTTGAAGACTTCATGCGCCGCGCGCTGCATGATCCGCAGCGCGGCTACTATGCGCAGCGGATCAGCGGCGTGGGCGGCCGCGGGGATTTCACGACGGCTCCGATGCTGAGCAACTCGCTGGCACGGGCCATCGCCGGATGGACGGTGGCGGCGATGCGGGAAAGCGGATGCCGGGATCTGATCGAGATCGGGCCGGGAGAGGGCAGGCTTTCGGCGGAGACGTTCAAGCGGCTTCCCTGGCATGTCCGCTGGAGGACGCGGCTGCATCTGGTGGAAACATCCGGACCATTGCGTGAGAAGCAGCGCGAGCTGTTAGGCGACAAGGCGGTTTGGCACGATCATCCCTCGGCCGCCCTCGCCGCCTGCGGCGGAAACGCGGTGATCTTTTCCAATGAACTGGTGGATGCGTTTCCCGTCCGGCGTTTCGAGAAAACCCACGATGGCTGGCGGGAGATCGCGGTTTCCTTCGATGAATCGGGATTTGCCCGCGAGAGCCTGCTCTCCCCCGCTCCGCTGCCGGATTCGTCGGGGTTCGGCGGTGATTTCGGGATCGGCCAACGGATCGAGGTGCACGAGTCTTATCAGAAATGGCTCACGGGATGGCTGCCGGAATGGAAGCGCGGGCGGATGTTGACGATCGACTACGGATCCGCGGCAAATTCACTCTATCAGCGAAGGTCCCGCGGCACGGTGCGGGCCTATCTGCTCCAGCAGCGGCTCGAAGGCGCGGAGATCTATCAGAACATCGGCCGCCAGGATCTGACGGCGGATGTGAATTTCACCGACTTGATGGATTGGTCCGCTCCATGGGTGAAGGAGTCGCGCTTGGAAAGTCTGGCGGCGTTTCTGAAGAGAAGTGGAATTGTAGATCGTGAGCTCACGGATCCGCTGGGAGCCGGCGGCGCGTTCATGGTGCTGGATCAAACGAGGACGCCGCCCTGAAACGAAAAAACCGCGCCTCCCGTTAGAGAAGGCGCGGTTCGTGAAATCAGCGTTGTGGATCAGTTGCCACCACCGCGGCCACCACGGCCGCGACCACCACCGCCAGGGCCGCCCCACATGCCGCGGCCTTCGGAGAGGCGTTGTTTTTCCTCATCGGAAAGGTCGGTGGACGCTTCGATGGAGGCTTTCGCGGCGGTTTCGTCCTCACGCATCCAGCGCATGTAGGTCATGCCGACCGTGCGGCTGCGGTCACCGTCGTCGCTGATTGTTTTGGCGATTATGAGGAGGTCCGCGGGATTGGCAGAGTTGTTACTCCAGACATAAGAGCCGATGGCGCTGTCCCGGGTGTTTCCTTCCGGAAGCGAATTCGCGTAGGCCAAGGCGGCGGTGGCATTTTGCGAAACCCAGACGGGCATGAGTTCGCGCAGTCCGTCGCGTTGGGCGCGCTCGCTTTCCTGAGTCTTGAGGAAATCGGCGGCGGCCTGCGGATTCACGCGGGCCCAGTCCTGCACGATGTCGGAGACGGCGCTGTCCCGTTCGTCACCCTCGGGGAGTTGGGCGAGTTGTTTGGAAGCGGCCTCGGGATCGGAGTTTGAGAGACCACCGATGGCGGCGGCGAGGGCGCGGGCCTGATCGTCGGCGGGCAGGGTTTTGATCCATGCCTGGGCTTCGGAGAAATTGGAGGCACCGTATTGGGCGGCCACCGAGCTGTAGGCGCGGCCGAGGTCGTCACCGGTGAGGCCGGCGAGCATTTCCGAGGCTTTTTTCGGATCGGTTTTCGCCACTTCGCCGACCACGGAACTGAGGGCCTGGCCTTTCTCGGTGGTGAGGGAGTTTGCCCAGGCCAGAGCGGCGGTGGGGTCTTGTTTCGCCCATTCCGAGGCGATGATCGCGGCACCGCCTTGGCCACCCATCGGGCCACGGCCACCGCCGAACATGCCCATCATGGCGAATTCACGGGGATTGGATGAGTAATATTTCCCTGCGCTGGCGGGATCCACGCTGGCCCAGCCTTGGAGAATGGTCGGGCGGACGAAACCACCGGCGAAGCCCATGGTGTTGGAGAATGCCATGGCGGCGGTGGGGTCGGTTTCCGCCCAGCGGCCGAAGAGGAGGAACGAGGCCATGATGCGCTCGTTCATCGGCAGGTTGTCGAGCTTGCGGGCCTCTTCCTCAAGCTGGCTCGGGGTAAGACCGGCGTAGAATTCCATGAGGCTCTGGATGCGGTTGCTCGCACCGGGGCGCCTGGCGATTTCCTCAGCGCTGGTGGCGCGGTTGGCACGTTTGGATGCCGATTCTCCGGCACCTTCCGGGCGGCTGGACGAGCGGGTTTTGGTGCTCGTGTTTTCGACGGATTGGGAACCAGCGGCGGGGCTGGTATTTTTGCCGGAGATGTAGCCGCCGACGGCACCGACCAGCAATGTGGCTGCGGGGAAGATCCAGGGATTTTTCATAAAGTGTGGAGTTACGCGGCGTTTGTAACCCCGTGATGCGGAGAGAGTTTCCCGGCATCTGGAAATATCCCTCCCCCCTTATGGGTTAGGGAGGATTTGGCGGATGGCCTCGATTTCTCCACTCCAACCGAGCTGATCGATGGCGGAGAGGCATGCGGGCAGGCCCGGAATCCAGAGTCCTTCGCGGGCGAGTTGGCGGCCATCGCGCGGGAATCCGGGGGGCAGTATCCGTTCGGCGAGGTGAAGGCAGAGCCATGCGCGCCACGAGCGGATCTCAGAACGCGGGCCGCTCATCCGGCTGGCGAGGTGCTGGAAATGACGGACCGGGTTTCCGAGATAGCCCGCGTTTCCATCGGCGGCATTCCGGAGGATCCAAACGAGGGCCTGATAGGGATGTCCATGCCCGCCCGGATCGTCCGCCATCCAAGCCTTGTCGATCTGGAGGATCGCCTGGGCCGGCTTGCCGCTGATCCACTGGGATTGCGCGTAGCGCAGCGCGTCCTGATAGAACTCCGGCCCCCGGTGCGGGCCGTGGCGCCGCGTGAGCGTGAAATCATGAATTTCTTTCACGAACGGCAGCCAGGGACAGGGTGGATTCACTCAAAACAGCTTCCTATCAGGCATTGCGGGCCGCGAGCAAAATCCATGCGCAGTATTTCAGAGATCCCCCCCGGTTTAGGGGCTTGCATCCGCACGGGGAAACCCGATTCTTCGCGCCGCATGAGCCGACTCGAAGGAAAAGTACTCGTCGCACAGGGTGGTGGCCCCACCCATGTGATCAACCAAAGCGTGGTGGGCGTCGCCCTCGAAGCACGTAAATTCAGCCAGGTGACCGCCGTTTACGGTGCCGTCCACGGCGTCAGCGGGATCATCAACGAGGAGTTCGTCGATCTCACCCGTGAGACCACCCACAATCTGGAACAAGTGGCGGGCACGCCCTCGTCCGGACTTCTCTCCACCCGGGACAAGCCGAATGAGGAATACTGCCAGCGCATGTTCAAGGTGATGCAGGCCCACGACATCCGCTACTTCTTCTACGTGGGCGGAAACGACTCGTCGGACACCGTGCGCATCGTCAACGAGCAGGCCAAGGCCGCGAATTACGAGCTGCGTGCGATCCACATTCCGAAGACCATCGACAACGACCTGATGGAAAACGACCACTGCCCGGGATTCGGCTCCGCCGCCCGCTACGTGGCACAGGCTTTCATGGGCGTGAACCTCGATAACCGGGCGCTCAAGGGCGTTTACATCGGCTGCATCATGGGTCGCCATGCCGGCTTCCTCACCGCTGCCTCGGCGATGGCTCAAAAATACACCGATGACGGACCCCACTTGATCTACATGCCGGAGCGCGCCTTCGATACGGACAAGTTCCTCGCCGATGTGGACCGCATTTACAAACAACACGGCCTCTGCACCATCGCCGTTTCCGAAGGCATTTCCGACAAGG
>DAISZP010000618.1:0-1853 GCA_036824745.1 Luteolibacter sp. | reverse complement strand
TGCCCGCCACTTCCTCGCCGAGGTGGAACCCCAGACCTTCCAAGCCACCGAGGAGATGATGGTGGATACCGCGAACCTGCTCGCCGAACTGGTGGAGGAGGATCTCGGCGACGGGAAACTCGACGATTCATCCCTGCGCCAGGCATTTGATGACGCCCACGCCCGGAAGTTCGAGGCGCGGATCTATGATCATGTGAAAAAATCCATGAGCATCAACGCCTACGTCACCGATGCGAAAGGCGTCGTCATCTTCGACACCGACGACGGCAGACGCGTCGGCCAGAACCTCTCCGGCATGCGGGACGTCTCCCGCACGCTCGCAGGCGAATACGGCGCGCGCAGCACCCACGAGACACCCGACCAGAAAACCCCGTCCGTGTTTTACGTGGCCGCACCCATCGGAGATCCCAAGTCCCCGATCGGCGTGCTCACCGTGTTCAAACCCGAGCGGGACATGATTCCCATCGTGCGGGAGCGCCGCAAGATCATCTATACCGCCTGCGCGCTCATCGGCGGCGGCATCCTGTTTCTGATAGGCGCGGTCTTCCTCTGGCTCTTCCACCCCATCGGCAAGATCACCGAATACGCCCGCGCCATCGAGCGCGGCGAGCGGCCTAACAAACCGAGGATCGGCATCGGCCGCGAGGTGAACACGCTCGCCCACGCGCTCGACTCGATGCGCGATGTGCTCGAAGACCGGAAATACGTGGAACGTTACGTCCAGACCCTCACGCACGAGATGAAGAGCCCGCTGGCCGCCATCCGCGGCGCGGCGGAGCTGCTGGACGAGGACATGCCGGTGGAGGACCGCAGGCGCTTCCTCGGAAACATCCGCGCGGAAACGGCCCGCAGCGAGAAGTTGATCAACCGTTTGTTGGAGCTTTCCGCGATCGAGAGCCGCACCAGTCTCGAAGGAGCGGACGAGATCGACCTGCGGGAAATTCTGACCCTCGCGGTGGAGCAGACCCGCCCGCTCGCCGAAGTGGCCGGCATTTCATTCGCCGAGCAATGCGAGGAATCCCCTTTCATGGTCAAGGGCGATGCCTTCATCCTCCGTGCCGCCGTGACAAATTTGTTAGAAAATGCCGTCGACTTCTCCCAGCGCGGAGGGACGGTTGAAATCACGCTTTCGAAACAGGAAACTTCCGTGGCGCTCTGCATCCGTGATCACGGCGAAGGAATTCCGGACTACGCGAGGGAAAGGATTTTCGAGCGTTTTTACTCGCTGCGCCATCACACCGCGCGCCGCAAGGGCACCGGTCTCGGGCTCACCCTCGTGAAGGAGGCCGCGGAGCTGCATGGTGGTTCCATCAGCCTCGATCCGGCGGAAGAAGGAGGAACCGTGGCGAGATTCACGCTGCCATTGGCCTGAAGCGGACATTTCCCGGAATTTTCACGCAAGCTTGATAGGCGGTTCACGCGGGTGGGTTTTCATGACTTCGCAATCCCGCGCGAACCATGAAAACACTGCTACGAATCGCCTATTTCGCACTGCTCTACGGGCTGCTCGCGATGAACTCGAGGGCGGAGGATGCGGTCAACACGACTGGAGATCCGCATCCGGTCATGGAATACGCATCGGTGCCCGAACCCGGCTCCATCGGACTGATTTCCCTGCTGGTGGTCCTGCTCGCCTTGCAACGGCAGCGCTGAAACCGGATCGAATCCATGAGCCATCCGCTGGTCATGTTGCACGATGCCCCGCAGCCGGACGAATGCGGAGTGGTCCGGCGGTGGATCGACAGGATTCCGGTTTGGCTTCCGATGATGGTGGTGTGGATTCCGGTGGCCTTGTGGTTTGTAAAACGCCTCGATGATGGAAGCGACGAGCCGCTCGGGCTTCTGGCGCTTGC
>DAISZP010000123.1:10910-12087 GCA_036824745.1 Luteolibacter sp. | reverse complement strand
GGAACGGTGACCAGCCAGACCGCCACCCTCGTGGTCAACGGCGTGGGCACCTTCCGCTGGGGCGGACTCTGGCGGGATGTGTTCACCGGCGTCAGTGGAAGCACCGTCGCAAACCTCACCTCATCAGCAAACTATCCGTCGTTTCCGGATGCCAGCGGCGTGATCACCAACGGCGAGTCCCAGTCAAACTACGCCGACAACTACGGCCAGCGCTGGAGCGGCTGGATCACTCCGCCACAAACCGGAAACTACCGCTTTTACATCGCCTGCGACGACAACGCCCAGCTCTGGATCTCCACCGATGACCGGCGTGCCAACCGCGTCCTCCGAGCCGTGGAAACCAACTACAGATCTCCGCGCGCTTGGCCCACCAGCAACACCGACGAAAGCACCTCCGCTCAAATCGCCCTCGTCGCCGGTCAGCGATACTACATCGAACTGCTTCACAAGGAAGGCGGCGGCGGGGACAACGCGGCCATCACCTGGAACTGGCAGTCCAACGGCGTCTGGGCCACGCCGGCATCCGGCTCCACGCCTCTCCCCGGCGCGATCCTCGAATATCAGGAGGGCGGCACGCTCGATGACCAGGCCCATCCTCCCGCGAACTACGCGCCGATCGCCGACAGCCAGTCGCTGGTGGTGTTCGGCGGCGCGTTCACCGATGTCACTCTATCAGCTCAGGATTTCGAACAGTCCCCGCTCACCTACACGGTCACCAACAACCCGACCAAAGGCACTCTCAGCGGCACCGCCCCGAATCTCGTTTACACGCCGCTTCCCGGTGCATCGGGCGTGGATAGTTTCACTTTCATCGCCAACGACGGCACCTTGAATTCCGATCCCGCCACCGTGACCTTCTCGCTGATTCCTCAAAGCGCCGGTGACTTGAAGGTATGGAACGGATCCGCCGACACGCTGTGGTCTACCGCCGCAAACTGGAACGCCGCCGCCGTCCCGGACTCGAATGACGCGATCATCTTCAACGGTGACTCGCTTTCGAACCTCGCCACCTCACTCAACGGAAACCAAACCGTCTCCCGCGTCGTCGTGATCGACCCCGCCGGAGCCGTCTCCATCGCCAACAACATCCTCACCCTTTCCGGCGGCATCGAGATGCTCCCCGCAGCCGCCGACCTAACAATCACCTCGGCTGTCACACTCTCGGCGGCCCAGGAAT
>DAISZP010000123.1:0-10900 GCA_036824745.1 Luteolibacter sp. | reverse complement strand
GTGGGAACCGGCCGCACCCTTCTCTTGAATGGAGCGCTCGCAGGTTCCACCGCCCTCACCAAGACCGGCCCCGGCACCCTGGAGATCTCCGCGGTAGGCACCTCGACCGGAGGAATCATCGCGAATGGTGGCATCGTGAGACTGAGTGGCGGCGGCTGGTTCGCAGGAAACGTGGGAGGCAACTCCATGGTCACGGTGAACAGCGGAGCCACCGTGATCAACGTGCACGCACACAGCTTCGGAAGTGGTAACGATCCGACCCGCGACATCACACTCAACGGTGGCAGCTTCCTGCTGACTGCGGAAACCTATGTGGATGACGTCACCAGCACCGCAGGACTGATCGGCAACACCGTCGGCGGAGACGGCGATTTGCGCTCCCGCACCGGAAACAACAGCGTGTTCACCGTCAATGCGGCGGGCAATTCCACAGTGGTTGACGCCCCGTTAAACGCGGTCGGCACCTGGTCGATCGTGGTTGCAAACGGCACCGCATCGCATGACCTCTTGATGAGCGGACCGATCACCGGCACCGCAGCCATCACGAAAAGCGGTGCGGGAAGGATGCTGGTTTCCTCCACCTCCACCCACACGGGAACCTTCATCCTGAGCGCCGGCGAACTCGCCGTCTCCGGCTCACTCGCGAGCGGCTTGACGATCTCATCCGGTGCCACGCTCTCCGGCACCGGGTCCATCCAAGGCACAGTCACCCACAACGGCATCGTCTCACCCGGCATCGACGGCATTGCGGTTCTCAGCCTCGGCGCGCTGACCCAATCCGCCGGGTCCACCACCCAGATCACACTCAATGGCACCACCCCGGGAAGCGGCCATGATCAAATCGCCGTCACCGGTGCGGCCACACTCAACGGCACGCTCCAGATTTCCCTCTCGTCCGGATTCATTCCCGAAGTCGGCAACACCTTCGACATCGTCACTTCCGCCTCGCGAACCGGCACCTTCAGCTCCATCAGTCTGCCCGCCCTTCCCTCCGACCGCGCGTGGGTCACCACTTACAACGGCGGACCCACCGCCGGGCTGCGGCTCAGCATCCAGGCCGTCGCCCCGCCGACCTACACCCTGACCTACACCGCCGGTGCCAATGGATCGATCTCCGGAACTTCACCTCAGACCATCGTTCAGGGCGGAAACGGAACCACCGTCACCGCCGTTCCAAACTCCGGTTATCACTTCGTTTCATGGAGCGATGGCATTCTAACCGCCGCGCGCACCGCGACAAACGTCCAGGCAAACCTCAGCGTCACCGCGACCTTCGCCATCAATCAATACACCGTGAGCTACTCCGCCGGAGCAAACGGATCGATCTCCGGAAACACAGCCCAAACGGTGAACCATGGTTCCAATGCGACATCCGTGACGGCGGTTCCAAACACAGGCTACCACTTCGTTTCATGGAGCGACGGCGTTCTCACCGCCGCGCGCACGGATACAAACGTCCAGTCAAACATCAGCGTCACCGCGTCCTTCGCCATCAATCAATACACTGTGAGCTACTCCGCCGGACCAAACGGATCGATCTCCGGAATCACTCCGCAATCCGTCAACCATGGCGCCAACGGATCGACCGTCACGGCGGTTCCAAACACAGGCTACCACTTCGTTTCATGGAGCGATGGCGTTCTAACCGCAGCCCGTACCGCGACAAACGTCCAGTCAAACATCAGCGTCACCGCGTCCTTTGCGATCAATCAATACACTGCAACCTACACCGCCGGAACAAATGGTTCGATCACTGGTTCCACGTCACAGACTGTGAATCATGGAGCCAACGCCACCACGGTGACCGCGGTTCCAAACACCGGGTACCACTTCGTTTCATGGAGCGACGGCGTTCTAACCGCAGCACGCACCGACACGAACCTCCAAGCGAACCTCAGTGTCACCGCGTCATTCGCCATCAACGAATACACAGCTACCTACACAGCAGGAGCTAACGGATCGATCACCGGAACCAGCCCGCAAACCATTAACCACGGGGCCAACGCCACCATGGTGACCGCCGTACCAAACACCGGATACCACTTCGTTTCATGGAGCGACGGCGTTCTAACCGCAGCACGCACCGACACGAACCTCCAAGCAAACCTCAGTGTCACCGCGTCATTCGCCATCAACGAATACACCGCAACCTACGCCGCTGGAGCAAACGGCACCATCTCCGGAACCAGCCCGCAAACGGTCAACCACGGGGCCAACGCCACCACGGTGACTGCGATTCCAAATACCGGATACCACTTCGTTTCGTGGAGTGACGGTGTTCTCGCCGCGGCACGCACCGACACCAACGTCCAAGCAAACCTCAGTGTCACCGCGTCATTCGCCATCAACGAATACACAGCTACCTACACCGCGGGAGCAAACGGCACCATCTCCGGAATCAGCCCACAAACCGTGAACCACGGGGCCAACGCCACCACCGTCACCGCCGTTCCCGATGCAGGCTACCACTTCGTTTCGTGGAGCGACGGCGTTCTCACCGCGGCACGCACCGACACCAACGTCCAAGCAAACCTCAACGTCACCGCGAACTTCGAAGGCAACCCCTACGAAGTGTGGATCACCTCGTTCCCAGCCATCACCAATCCAGCCGAACGCGAACCCGGTGCGGATCCGGACCATGACGGGCTCGCCAACTCGATCGAGTTCGTGACCGGAAGCAATCCCTCGTTGCCGACTCCCGGAAACGTGCTGGCAACCACCGTCAACGCGACCCACATCACGTTCCAATTCGAACGCGTGAAAGAAGCGGGCGAGGCCGGATTCCAGTCGATTGTCGAAATCTCGAACAATCTCGGCCCGGCATCCTGGACCCCGGCCGGAGAGGAAATCACCAACGTCATCGACAACGGCAGCACCGAAACGGTGGTCGTGACCGTTCCCCGCACCGGCAACGATCGGATCTTCGCGAGGCTCAGAGTGATTGCGCCCTGATGGAAACTGTTTCCAGCCCGTTTCTCCCCGCGTGAATCTCAGGATTCACAGGTAGCGCTCGCATCGCATTTCCAAATGGCGATCACCGCGCCTTGTGGATCCTGAATGATGGCGAAACAACCGACTTCCGGCACCACCATCTTTTCCTTGATGATCCTGCCACCCGCCGCCCTGGCCTTCGCCACATCCGCGTCGATGTCATCACTCATCACATAAGCGAGCCAGTGTGAAGGCATCGGTCCCATTTCAGGCGTGATGCCGAACATGCCTCCCACCATCGCCCCGCCGTTCTTGAACATGTGGTAATCCCAGCCGGGCGCGATGTTCTTCGTTTCCGTGGTCCAACCGAAGACGTCGCCGTAGAATTTCTTCGCGCCCTCGATGTCGGAGGTGATCAATTCATTCCAGCCGAACATGCCGGACCTAGATTGCGGGGAGGTGTTTTCACTCATGATGGTTTGCATCCTCTCTCAAACCGTCAAACACCGGACAAGCAAGGAATCGGCTTGGCGCGTGAAAACCTCCGCCACATCCTCGCGCGTGCAGTTGCCTGTTTTTGAAATCGCCGACTCCCTCAAAGCCGCCGTGGCTCCGGGACAACGCGACCGTGTGCTCCTCAAAGCCCCCACGGGTTCGGGAAAATCCACCTCCGTGCCCGGCATGCTCGCGGATTCGGGGATTTCCGGCACCATCATCGTGATCGAGCCTCGCCGGATGGCCGCACGCCTGCTCGCCGGATGGGTGGCGAAACAACGCGGCGCCACGCTCGGCCGCGAGGTGGGATACGCGGTGCGCTTCGATTCCCGATATGTAAACGACTCCCGCATCCTCTACATGACGGACGGCGTGTTCCAACGATGGATCCAGGATGATCCGGAGCTAACAGGTGTGGGCGCGGTGGTTTTCGACGAATTCCACGAACGCCGCCTCGCGGTGGATGTGGCGCTCGCCCGCTGCCTCGATCTCCAGGACGGACCGCGCCCCGATCTGCGCGTGGTGGTCATGTCCGCGACTCTTGAAACCGCAGGACTCGCCGACTTTCTAACACCCGCCGTTTCACTGGAGGCGGGCGGCCGCACCTATCCGGTGGACGTACTCTACCGGCCGGACAAGGCTCCGGTGAACGACCGCCGGGGCGGACCACCGCGCGAGATCCCGGTGTGGGAGAAAATGGTGACGGTTTGCCGCGAGGCGATGGCCATGCCGGACGCGGGAAACATCCTGATGTTCCTGCCCGGCACGCATGAAATCCGGAAAACCATCGAGCTGTTGGAAGGCGGATCCGTTTCCCGCGGCTGGGACGTGTTTCCACTCTATTCCTCCCTGCCTCCCGCGGCGCAGGAGGCGGCCATCACTCCGGGAAACAAGCCGAAGATCATCGTCTCCACCAACGTGGCGGAAACCTCGCTCACCATCGAGGGTGTTAGAACCGTGATCGACTCGGGCCTCGCTCGCATTTCCTCCTACGAACCCCGCCGCGGCATCAACACGCTGCTCATCAAGAAAATCTCCCGCGCCGCCGCCGAACAACGCGCGGGCCGCGCCGGACGCACCGCGCCGGGCCGCGCGTTCCGCTTGTGGAGCGAGGCGGACCACTCGCGCCGCGCGGAGTTCGAGGCCCCGGAGGTCCACCGCGTGGATCTGGCGGAGGCGGTCCTGTTATTGAAAGCCGCGGGAGTTTCCGAGATCCGGGATTTCCGCTGGTTCGACGCGCCGAAGGAGGACGCCCTCGTCCGCGCGGAGACGTTGCTGCATGATCTCGGCGCGATCGACTCACAGGGTTCGCTAACAGAAGAAGGCGCCAGGATGGCCTCACTTCCGTTAGAGCCACGCTTTTCGCGCCTTATGCTCGCGGGGCACGAGCACGGCTGCGTTTCCGAAACCGCCTTCATCGCCGCCGCCGTCCAGGGCGAAGGCATCTTCGTGAACAAACGCGGCGGCGTGGGTCGCAAGGATTTCATTTTCGCGGACGACGGCTCGGATTTCGCAGGAGAATGGCGCGCCTTCGATTCCGCCGAAGCCATGAAGTTCGATCCGCAACGCTGCGGACAAATCGGCGTGCTCGCACGGGGAGCGCGGGAAATCGCGCAGGGTTTCGACCGGTTGGCTTCACTCGCGAAACGTTTCGGCTGGGATTGGAAACCCGTCGATTTCCAATCCAACCGCGATGCCGTGGGACATGCGATGCTCGCCAGCTTCAGCGACCAACTCGCCATCCGCTTCAACCAGGGCACGCTCGCCTGCAAGCTCGTCCACAATCGCCGCGGAAAGCTCGATGAGGAATCCTGCGTGAAAAACGCGCCCGCCTTCGTCGCCGCGGAGATCACCGAAGTGGAGGCGCGCGAGGTGATCACCCACCTGCGCCGCGCCACCGCCATTGATCCCGCGTGGCTGGCGGAGTTGTTTCCCGAAGATCTAACTAAAACCGATGGAGCGGCATGGGATGAGACCCGCCGCCGCGTGGTGGCGCGCAAGGAAACCCGCTTCCGCGACCTGGTGCTGGAGGCGAAGGAAAGCGACCAGAACGTGAACCTCGACCGCGCCGCGGAAATCCTCGCGGAGAAGGTTCTTTCCGGCGAACTCGTCCTGAAGAACTGGGACCACACGGTCGATCAATGGACCGCGCGGCTCGTTTTGTTAGGAAAGGCGATGCCGGAGCTGGAGATGCCGGGTTGGACCGATCAGGACAAGGCGGACGCCATCGCCCAGATCTGCCACGGATCGGTGGCTTACAAGGACATCAAGGAAGCCAACGTCTGGCGCGTGCTGCGCGAGTGGCTCAGTTCCGCGCAACGCTCCGCGCTCGATTCGTATTGCCCGGAGCGCATCGATCTCCCGAACGGCCAGTCCGCCAAGATCACTTACGAACCGGGACGTGATCCGTTCATTTCCGTTAGAGTCTCCCACCTCTTCGGCGTGTGGGAAACCCCGACCATCGTCGGCGGACGCGTGCCCCTGCTCGTCCACATCCTCACGCCCGGTCAGAAACCGTGGCAGATGACGAAGGATCTCAAAAACTTCTGGGCCGCCGGGTATTTCCAGATGAAAAAGGAAGTCGCCGGACGTTATCCAAGGCATCCATGGCCGGACAATCCGCGCGAGTGGAAACCGCAACCCCGCAAACCTTGATTCCGTCTCCTCATGTGGCGCACGCTGTTCACCCTCTCACTGATCCCGATCGTCCTCGTGCTCGTCCTCCGCTGGTGGTTCGCCCTGCGGGTGCTGGCCACGGAAGGCCGCAGGACCTGCCGCTGTGATCTCACCATTTGGCAACCCGTGTCCACCGCATCCGACGAAGTGAACCGCTCCGATCTCACCGCTGCCAAGTTTGGCTTGGACCTTCGGGAAAAAGCCATTGCGGATTGGAAGTCTGCCGATTCCAAAAGTTATGGATCACGGCAAAACTCGCTGCGTTTCGCACTCGCCGCCCCGCCGCTGAGCGCCATCGTCGCGGTGTTCGCCGTGCTCGTCGGAAAGGTTCCGTTCACCGGCGCGTTATCCATCCCGCTGGCCTTCATCGCGCTCGCCGCGCTCGCCGGCGTGATGAGCCTGCCAGCGGAACTCGCTGCCGTTCAACGCGCCATTGTGAAAACCCGCAAGGAACGCGCCTTTGCCAAACGTGATGACGAGGACGCCGTGGCCCGTTGCGCGGCCGCATGGGCCTGGGAATATTCCACACCACCCATCCTCCGCCTGTTGCACAAAGGATCGGGCTGAGACTGAAGTTTCACGGATCCGCCCCACTTGCAGCCTTGTGATCCGGCCGATCCATGATTACGTGACTCCCCATGCAGTCCGACTCCGCACCGTTTGAAATCGCCCGCCGCGATTGGTTGAAATCCGCAGCCTTGGGCGGAGCGCTCACTCTGTTAGGACAAGGCCGCAGCCGCGCCGAGACCCAGGCCCCTGTTGCGGGAAGAAAAGTCCGCGGCATCGTCTTCATGGTTTCGGACGGCATGAGCCCCGGCGTGCTCACCCTGGCCAACGCCTACTCGGAACTCACCCGCAAACGTCCCAGCACCTGGTGGGAACTCTTCAACAACCCTTCCGCCTCGCGCGGATTGATGGACACCGCATCGGCCAACTCGATGGTCACAGATTCCGCCGCGGCCTCCTCCGCCTGGGGCGGCGGACAACGGGTGAACAACGGCTCCATCAACATGAGTCCAAAGGGCAAACCCATCACGCCCATCGCACAACTCCTCAAACAACAAAGCGGCGCGAACATCGGTCTCGTCACCACCGCCACCGTCACCCACGCCACGCCCGCCGGTTTCGCCGCATCCGTCAAGGCCCGCGGCGATGAAAACACCATCGCCCCCCAATACCTCGACCGCATTGACGTGATCCTCGGCGGCGGCTCCGGTTTCTTCTCCCCGAAGAACCGTCCGGACAAGCGCGATCTCCACGCCGATTTCGTCAAGGCTGGATACCAACACCTTGCCACGCGTGACGAACTGCTCGCCTCACGCTCCAAGAAACTGTTAGGCACCTTCACGCCCGGCCATCTCCCCTTCTCCATCGATCGCGATCACGATGAGAAACTCAGCGCCACCATCCCCACCCTCACGGAAATGGCGGAGGCCGCGCTTTCACGTTTTCTGGAAGACGAAAAACCGTTCCTGCTCCAGATCGAAGGAGCCCGCGTCGACCACGCCGCGCACCTCAACGACATCGCCGGGCTGTTAGGCGATCAGCTCGCATTCGACGACGCTATCACCGCGGTCATGAAACGGATCGGCGGCCGCGAGGACATCCTGCTCGTCGTCACCAGCGATCACGGCAACGCCAACCCCGGACTCAACGGCACCGGCACCTCTTACGGCGAGAGCACGCCGCGCTTCGGCCGCATCCCGCGGATGAAGGCCTCTTTCGAGCGCATCTTCTCCGAATACGGCAGGCTCCAGAAATGTGATCCGCCCCGCATCATCGAACTGGTCCGCCAGCACCTCGATTTCACTCTCAAGCAAGCCGAAGCCGAGGCGCTCTGCTCGATCTTCGCCAAGGAACCCATCGTCGAGTGGAGCCACCAGCTGGACAAACCCGAAGGGCTGTTAGGCCAGTTCGCCGGAAACCACACCGGCATCGGCTGGACCGGCACCAGCCACACCTCCGATCCCACCCTCGTCTCCGCCATCGGGCCGCATGCATCGAAGTTCTCCGGAATCGTCCGGAACACGGACGTCTTCACGCACCTGCTCGAATTGCTCGACTGATCCCACATCTCCGCCTCCCGCCCCCACCTTGGATAAGTTTCCATTCATCCATTCGTAGTCCTCCGATCATGAAAACTCCGAGTTTGCTCCCCACCTTCGCCGCCTTGCTGGTGGCCGTCCTTCCGGCGGGTGCCCGTTCATGGAAAGAAGCCGGCAGCGACCGCAAGTTCGATGGCGACTACCTCCGCACGGAAAACGGTGCCGCCGTCATCAGCCGCCTCAATGGCAGCACGGTCAAGGTTCCCTTGGACAAACTCAGCGAGGAGGACCGCAAGTTCATCACGGAACAGGACGCTTCCAGGACCGCCGCCGCTCCCGGAGCGAAGGATGTCTTCAAATGGGAAACCGACTTCGAGCTCGCGAAGAAACGCGCCAAGGAAGAGAACAAGTCCATCCTTATCGACTTCACCGGCTCCGATTGGTGCGGCTGGTGCATCAAGCTCAACAAGGAGGTTTTCTCCACCCCGGAGTTCCAGGAATACGCCGCGAAAAAGCTCATCATGGTGGAACTCGACTTTCCCAGAAAGAAAGAGCTGCCCGCCAAGCTGAAGGAGCAGAACGAAAAGCTCCAGGAGGAATACAAGATCAATGGATTTCCCAGTGTGATCCTGCTCAATCCCCGCGGCAAGGAGGTGGCGCGCACCGGCTATCAGGAAGGCGGCCCGGCGAAATACATCGAGCACGTCAAGGAGCTGCTCAAGTAAGTCCGGACTCCCGCATGTTTCAGAACACCGCTCTCTTCCGCGCAGCGTTCGCGGGCCTCGCGCTGCTGCATGTCTCCGCACACGCCCGAGACGATGTATCCGCGGATCTCACGCGTTTCACAGAGGCGGGATCGGTTCCAGGATTGGCGGTCGCGGTTTCATTGGACGGCCGCATCGTCGCGGCGGGGGCCTCGGGTGTTAGAAAACACGGCGACCCGGCGAAGGTGACGGTTGATGACAAGTTCCACATCGGATCCTGCACCAAGTCGATGACCGGCACGCTCGCCGCGATCCTCGTGAAGGAGGGTAAAATCAAGTGGGAAACCACCGTCGCCGAAGTGTTTCCGGACTTCGGGATCCATCCGGAATATCGCAAGGCCACGCTGCTTCAAATGGCCTCCAACAGCGGCGGCGTGCCCCATGATGTTCCGGGAAAGATCTGGAAGCAGGCGGTTTCCCACCGTGAGGAACCGGAGGCCGGACAACGCGAGGAGATGGTCCGCGCCTTGTTGAAGGAAGCGCCGGATTATCCGCCCGGCAGCCGCAATGTTTACTCCAACGGCGGCTTCACCATCGCCGGTGCCATGCTCGAACGCGTGAGCGGGAAATCCTACGCCGAACTCGCCCGCGAGCGCCTGTTCAATCTCCTCGATTTGAAATCCGCCGGCTTCGGAGCGGCCGCCGGTCTTAGAAAAATCGATCAACCCTACGGTCATTTCAAGCGACTCGGTTTCATCACAGCGGTGAAACCCGGCCCGGATGCGGACAACCCGCCCGCCATCACCCCCGCGGGCCGCGTGCATCTATCCATTCTCGACTTCGCGAAATACGCGGGCTTCCACGCCGGAGGCTCCAAGCTCGCGCCACTCAACTCCGAGGACCTGAAGTTCCTCCACACGCCCGTGCCGCCGGGCAACGACTATGCCCTCGGCTGGGTGGTTCTCGACCGCCCATGGGCGAACGGCAAGGCCCTGTACCACAACGGCACCAACACCATGAACTACGCCGTCATGTGGCTGGCCCCGGAACACCGCTTCGCCGTCGTCGCCGCCGCGAACATCGACAACCCCGCGTCCCAGAAAGCCTGTGACGAAGCGTGTTCCATGATGATCGCAAAATACCTCCAAACTCCGAAGACCGTGAAGTGATCCGCTTTTCCTCTGGCGGCTCCGCGGTTTTGCAGTCACGATTGAAGTTCCGAATTGGTTCACCCGCGATCCAACACCAAACAGAAAACCAACATCATGGGACTCTTCGACTCCATCCTCTCCGCCGTCACGGGCAACTCCGCCAACCAGGAAGGCAATCCGATCGGTGACGCGCTCCAATCCCTGCTCGCCCAGAACGGCGGCATCCAGGGACTAATGAACAAGTTCTCCCAAGGCGGACTCGGCGACGTCTTCTCGTCGTGGGTCGGCATGGGCGAAAACAAGTCCATCTCCGCGGATCAGATCCAAGGATTGTTAGGTTCCGAGCAGTTGCAGGGGCTCGCTTCGAAACTCGGCGTCGATCCTTCGCAGGCCTCCGGGTTCCTGGCGGACTACCTGCCGAAGATCGTGGACAAACTCACGCCCTCCGGCCAGGTGGATGCTGACGGAGACCACTCCCAGGGTCTTGCGGCTCTTCTTCCATCGCTGCTTTCCAGTTTCGGCGGCGATGGCAGCGGAAAAGCCTGATCCTGCCGGCGCTTCATCGCCGTTTCGCACATTCTTCATCATCGGAAGATCGACCCTTCGCGTGATCCCGGCGAGAATCGGGCGATGAGTTGCTTGAAACAAATCCGCGCGGCGATCGGGATCGTGATCGTTGGACTCGTGTTGAGCGGCGTGACCGCGTTTCCGCTCCTGCATGAAGTTCTTGATCCCGGAGGGATCGGAGAAATTAGCCCCGGGTCGAGTCGCGATAGCGACGACCACCCGGGGTGTATCGTTTCATGAATCCGCACCCCGGAGGGCGTGCCAGAAGGGGCGAATCTGAACCTGTGTCAAAAGTGCGGACACGCGGAAGCCCATAGGTTACCCTTCCGTT
>DAISZP010000122.1:0-12169 GCA_036824745.1 Luteolibacter sp. | reverse complement strand
ACGGGATGTTCGTTTTCACTCCGCGGATGCGGAACTCGCGCAGGGCGCGGTCCATGCGCTGGCAGGCCGTGGTAAAATCGCGGCCCATCGCGGTCACCTTCACCAGCATCGAGTCATAGTATGGCGTGACGACCGATCCCGCATCGCCCGAAGCGGCGTCCAAGCGGATTCCGAAACCGGCGGCCGAGCGGTAGTTCAGGATGCGTCCGTAGTCCGGCGAGAAACCCTTCAGCGGATCCTCGGTGGTGACACGGCACTGGATGGCGAAGCCGTTGCAAGGGATCTCGTCCTGCGGCGGGATGGCCACTTCCTCTCCGAAGAGCGGGTTGCCCTGTGCGATGAGGATCTGCGAGCGGACGAGGTCGATGCCGGTGACGCACTCGGTGACGGTGTGCTCCACCTGGATGCGCGGGTTCATCTCGATGAAGAACCAGTCGTTCTGGTCCATGTCATAGAGGAATTCGACGGTGCCCGCGTTGTTGTAGCCGATGCCCTGGGCGAGCTTCACCGCCGCATCGCAGAGTTCCTTGCGGATCTTTGGATCGAGGTGCATCGCGGGCGCGACCTCCACAACTTTCTGATAGCGGCGCTGCACCGAGCAATCGCGCTCGTAGAGGTGAACCACATTGCCGTGCTGGTCGCCGAGGATCTGCACCTCGATGTGCTTGGCGCGGGAAAGGTAGCGTTCGAGGAAAACCGCCGGATTTCCGAAGGCGTTGAGCGCCTCGCCCTGCGCTTCGGCTAACAGCGCGGGAAGCTGCGAGGGTTTTTCCACCACACGCATGCCGCGTCCGCCACCACCGAAGGCCGCCTTGATGATGAGCGGGAAACCGATCTCATGCGCCACCGTCAGCGCCTGATCAGGATCGGTGATGGGTTCCTCCGTGCCGGGAAGGGTGGGGACACTGAACTTGTGGGCCAGCGTGCGCGCCGCGGTCTTGTCGCCCATGTTTTCCAACAATTCCGGGGAGGGACCGATGAAGATGATCCCCTCCCTCGCGCACGCGCGGGCAAACGCCGCGTTTTCCGAGAGGAAACCGTAACCCGGATGAATCATCGTCACGCCTTTCTGCTTCGCGAGTGCGACGATGCCCTCGACATCGAGATACGCGCCTACCGGACCCTTCGAGGAATCCAGCATGTACGCCTCGTCCGCCTTGAAGCGGTGGATCGAAAAGCGGTCCTCCTCGGCGAAGATCGAGACCGTGCGCAGGCCAAGCTCGTTCGCGGCGCGGAAGATGCGGATTGCGATCTCACCGCGGTTGGCGGCCATCAATTTTCCGGGGCGGGTGGGTGTTTCGGACATGGGAGTGCGGAGTTACTAAGCGCGCATGCGGGCGGAGTGAAGAGATTTTTCAACCCCGGCGTGGTTCCCGAAAATGACGATCTTGCTAGGCCTCAGTGCGGGGAGTTCGCGGATTTTGCCGATTTGGCGGGACCTGCCTTGCGAGAGGCTCTGTCAGGCAGGGTGGAGCGTAAAAAAAGCAGGCGGGAAACCGAGCCTCCCGCCTGCCATGAATCATCAGCCCCGGGTTTTCTCAGGGAACCTCCACATTCAGACGCCCGAACAAGCGCGCATTGCTTCCGCGGGGGATGTAAACGCGGACACGATCGGTATCCGTGGCAGCAGGCACGAAGGAGCCGTAATTGTCATCCTCCAAGATGGATACTCCGTTCACGCCATCCTGCGCCGTGGTCCACGTTCCCAGCAGGTCCGCATCATATTGGCAGGTGGCGACCAGTCCGGCGGTCACCGAATCATCGGTGCGGCGATAGGTGAACAGGAAGTAGTCGCCAGCCGGCAGGCTCGCGGGATCGGTGACGAGCTCCAAGGTTGGCAACAAGGCGAGGTCCATGCCGGTGGCGGGGTTTCCTCCGGTGACCATTTCGACCGCGTTGGAAATGCCGTCCTGATCCGGGTCCGCCCCGGCACCGATGATGGCGGGATTTGTTTCTCCGGGGAAGAAACCATCAATCCACGAGGCGTAGCTGGCACTCGAAGCGAGGGTGAGGGTTCCGGTGGCCTCCGTGAAGGTCCAGATCTTGTCATTGTCGGTCATGGTCCAGACATCGGAGTCCTCCGTCCAGCCGAAGCCAGGGGTGAAATTCGGCCCGAATGTGCAGGACAAGGTGGCCGTGTTGACGAGCGTCCAACTGCCGCTGGTGACCGTCACTGCGGAGGTGTTGATGAGGAAAGTGCCGTCAAGGTTCACGGTTGCGGTGCCGTTGACCTGATTGCTGCTTGTGTCAGTGACCGTGAAACCGAGGGTTCCTGTGCTGGTGAGTTCGAGTGTCCCACCATTGACCGTCGTGTTACCCGTGTGGGTGCAGGGTCCTGCCAGCGATTGAGTGCCGGTTCCGGCTTTCACCAGATGGGTCACGCCGGAGGAATTGCTGATCAGGCCATTGAAGGTGCCGCTGCCATTGTCCACGCCGACGGTCAGGGTGCCCGTCATATTGTGGCTGCGGTAGATCGATCCATAACCCGTGAGTGCGTTCACGAAGACGCCGGCGTTGTTGTTGTCCCACAGGTCGAGGGCGGCGCCGATTTCGATGGATAGATCGCTCTTGTTGTTCGTCCAGTTCGACAGCGACCCGTATTCAAGTCGGATCTGCCCTTCGGTGATGCGGATCAGACCACCGCTTCCCATGGCGACATTGGTTCCACCGGACCATCCCGGCGCGAGGTTGCCGGGACCGGTTTTCTCATAGGTGCCCGTTCCGGTGATGGTGTGGTTGGCGGATAGATTCTTGTAGGCTTGGGCGAGCACCCTGGTTTCGAAAACGGCGCCGGAGGCGATGTGGATCGTCTGGGTGTGGGAGTCGTCATTGTCCGAAAAGACCAAACGGCCTTCATTGACCGTGGTGGGTCCGGTGTAGTCGATCAGGTTGCCGGCGAGCGTCTGGGTGCCTGTTCCGGACTTCGTCAGATTCATGGTGCCGCCCTGGTTTCGAATGACGCCGCCGAAGGTGTAAGCATTGGATCCGCCGACGTTGATGACCAGATCCGAAACGTCGTCCACGGCCGGTGGGGTGCCGAATTCGGAGTGCTGGATGCAGTTGTAACCGGGAGTGGCCGTGGTGTTGTCGAGCCCGGCGACGGTCTGCGTGGTGCCCTTGAGTTCGAGACGGTTGTCGCCGCTGCCGGTGTAGCGCACCACGCTGTTAGGTCCGAACTGGTTGTCCAGAAGCGTGGAAACGACGGCCCGGGTCCCGGAGGAGGACAGATAGAGGTCGCCCGCGACGGCGACTGCTCCGCCGGATTTCAGCAGGACCAATTGGCCGGTGCCGGTGACCGCGGTCTTGCCGGTGTTGGTGTTGGACGCGGTGCCGCTGAGATAGGTGATGTTGCCGCTGCTGATCGAGAGGTCGGATGCGCCGGAGATCACGCCAGCCAGTTGGATCGCGTTGTTGCGGGCCGCGATGTTGACATTCGATCCCGCAGCTCCGGTTAGATTCACCGGGCCGGTCCAGACCTGGTTGCCGCCGCCGTCGTTGTCGAGCGTGGTGCCGTTGGCGAAGTTCAGGGTGTTCGCGAAACTGCGGGGCCCGTATCCCTGAAGGGTGCCGCCGTTGATCTGGATCGGGTTGGAACCCGATGCCGAGTTGAAATCCTCGAACTTGAGGGTTCCACTGGAGACCACATAGCTGATGTTGGTCACGGGCGCGCGCATGCAGACGATGTTGGTGCCCACCTTGGTCAGGGTGAATCCGCCGCCATTGATGCCGCCGAAGGACGGGCCGGACTTGCCGATGTCGAAACGGCCGCCGGTGCCGCCGACGGCGGCGTCCGCGCTCAGGGTCACGTTGAGCAGACCGGCGTTCTCGTTGGTGCCGGCCGCGCCGGTGTTGGTGATCGCGCCGAGTCCGTTAGGCCCGTCACCGGCGATCGTGAAATTGTAGTGCCGCGTGCCCGCGCCGACGTTCTGTCCGTTCATGTCGAACTGTCCGCCGCCGTTGGCGCTGTCGTTGACGGTGACGCCGGTGGTGTTGCCGAGGACCTCATTCGCTCCACTGGCCTTGTAAATGCCGTCGTTGATGGTGACGGTGCCGGTGAAGTTATGGCTGTAACCCTGCATGAGCACGGTGCCTGTTCCGTTCTTGATGATGTTGGTGGGGCCGGTGAATCCGAAACCGCTGCCGTTGGGGGCGATGGTATAGTCGTTTCCGGTGCTGTTGTTGAAGGTGACGTTGGCCGGGCTGAGCATGCCGCTCATGGTCACGGTCTTGAGCAAGCCGGTGTCATCGAAGGTCACGTTGTCTCCCGCGTAGAAATAGTCGGCGGTGGTGCCATTGGACCAGTTGGCGGTGACGTTTTGATTCCAGTTTCCATCCACATTGCCCACCCACAGCAGATTCGCCCCCGCGGGAATCGTCATGGTGATGGCGCTGCCGGTATCATTGAAGCTCGGCGGGTTGCGGTAGAGATTCTCATTCAACAGGGCGAACGAGTCATCCGCCGTGCCCGGCATGGACAAGGTGCCGGTGTAGGTGATGAGATCAATTGGCAGCCCGGAGGTTGGAGTGTTGGTCAACCTCACCGTGGTGATTCCGTTGATGGTAAGATTGGTGGTGGCGAGCGCACCGGGTGAGGGATTCACCAGAAGGCCCGAACCGACGGTAGCACCGAGAGTCAATCCACCGCTGATGGTGCCTTCTCCAGCCAGTGAGCCGGCGTCTCCCGCGCTGACACTGCCCGGCAGGGTGGTGCCGACGTTGAGGGTTCCCGCGGAAACGGTGACCGCTCCGCTGTAACCTGCGGCATTGCCTGTGATGGCAAGTGTTCCGGCACCGGTTTTCTCGATGGCGGAAGTGCCGGTGAGAGTGCCGGAGAGTGTGCCCGTATGGCCGGTGTCCGCGCCGATGCGCGAGGCCGAAGCCACATGCAGCGTGCCGGTTAGATTGGCGGGAGAGGCCAGCCGGAGGGCTCCGAAGGATGTCGTTTCACCGGGGCCGTTGCCGTTGATCGTGATGTTGTTGGAGACCGGGGAACCGGAGTAAATATAAGCTTGTCCGCCGGAGTTGACGGTCACCGCGCCGGAGCTGAACCCGGCGGAATCCTTGAGGTCGATGCGGCCCGCGTTGATGGTGGTGGTGCCGGTGTAGGTGTTGGGTTTGCCGAGCACGAGGTTGCCCACGTTGTTTTTCACCAAGGAAACCGGTGTGGCGCCCGAGTCGCTGATTTCCACCTGCATCTGTGGATTGCCCGTGCCGAGGTTGCCGCTGGCGGCGCCGCTGGTGAACGTGAGTGTCCCGGTGGAGGAGGTGAGTTTGCCAAGCGCGCCCACGGTGGTGCCGTAAGTGCCGCCACCGGTGAGAACGATGGCGCCGGTGTCCACGTTGACGGTGGTTCCGTTATCGATGTTCACGTTGGTGGAACTGGTGATTTTATTCACCACCGCCGTACCACCACCGCTCAGGAAAAAGGCGCCGCCTTCAAGCTGAAGATCGGTGTTGGCGAGATCGGCGTTCGAGATATGAACATGAGTGTCGCCTCCGCCGTTGAGGTAGGTTCCGGTAAAGCCGGCCATGGAGCCGAAAATGCGGACGGTTCCGCCGTCGGTGCGGCGCAGCGTGGTGGTTCCCACGCCGGTCACATTGGAGATGGAACCCGTGATGTAGAGGTTCTTGCCGCCATAGAGACGGAAGGTGCCGCCATTGGTTCCCACCTCGATCGCCCGCGGCAGGGTGAGGATGGGATCGCTGCTGTAAAGAAGTCCGCCGCCGTTGAGGGTGACGATGTTGGAAGCGTCTCCCAGGTTCTGATTGCTGCTCCAGGAAACCAAGCCGTTGGTGATGGTGAGGCCGCCGGTGAAATTGTTGCCGGCGTTGCCGAGTCGGAGTTCGGACCCGCCACCGCCGCCACCGTTGGTGATGTGGTTGCCGTGGGCGGCGATGGTCAGGCCGCCGGTCCCGGTAAGCAGGGAGTTGATGTTCACATCGCGGCCGTTGTTGCCATTGGTTCCGGTGCCGTTCGCGGTGGAGTTGATGGTTCCTCCGCCGATGTTGATGGTTCCGCCGTTGATGTTTCTCGTGTTGGCGACTTCCTCGAAGAGGATCGATGGAGTGCTGACGGTGGAACTGAGCGAGACTGTCCAATCGCCGGTGCCGTCGGTGCCCGCGGAAAAGATCGCGGAGTTCCCGTTGACCCATGGGCCTGTCAGGATGGAACCCGTGGAATCGGTGGTCCAGTTGGAGCCTTCCCACAAGGCGCCGGCATTGCCGGATCCCGCGGTGGCGCCGTTGGCATCCCAATATTGGTTGGCGCCGTGGGAAAGCGAGCATGTCAGGACGAGGGAGCAAAGGCCGTTGAGCCAGTTCAGGTTGTGGAGTTTGCGGGTCAGTCGGTTATGGGCTTTTGGTTTCATGGTTGGTGGGTTTTCGAATGCAATTTCGGGATTCGGCAGTATTCGCCCTGATCAATGGGTATTTGACGAAGGTACTACTCTACTAAGAGTGAATGCGTCGTGTACTTTCGTGATCCGCCAAAAAATTTGCCGGAATTTCCGATTTTTCTGATTTCATCGGCACAATCGAAAATCAGGATTTACAAAACAGGCGTCGGGTTTGCCATGTCTCGCACATGGTGACCACGGCCTCAGGGTTCCCGCTTGCCGAGATCAGGTCCCAAGACGATCGCTTGTCCTGCCACGGTAGGGACGGAAACCGTGTGATCGGCATAACGAATGTCCACCGGTCCTCCCACCATGGAAACGACCTTCGCGGAAACCAATTTCCCGGCATTCCACTCGATGTCCACCACGAACCCGCCGCGCGCCTTGAGCCCGGTTACCTTGCCATCGCGCCAATCCTTGGGCAGCGCCGGCAGCAGGTCGATCACCGGCGCGCCTTCTGCATTGGAAATCTGGCTCTGCAGCAGCATCTCGGCGATGGCCGCCGTGCCACCGAAGTTGCCATCAATCTGGAACGGCGGGTGCAGGCAGAACAAATTCGGCGCGCCGCGGCCGATCAGCATCGCTAACAGTTTCCGCCCGCGGTCGCCGTCGCGAAGGCGGGCCCAGAAGTTCGCCTTCCACGCCATCGACCATCCGGTGGACGCGTCGCCGCGGCGTTCCAGCAGTTTCCGCGCGCCCTCTAACAATTCCGGCGTGGCGGTGGTGATCTGGTTCCCCGGATGGAGCCCCCACAGCGGCGAGCAATGCCGGTGGCGGGGATCGGTTTCCTCGAAATCCTCGATCCATTCCATGATCCGTCCGTCGTTGTTCACCCGTGTCGGCGCGAGGCGTTTCTCCGCGGCCGCGATTTCCTTGGTTAGGTCCGCGTCGGTTTTCAGGATCCGCGCGGCTGCCGCGGTGTTGGTGAAGAGATCGCGGACGATCTGCATGTCATAGGTGGCGCCGTAGGTGAGTGAGGTGTGGGACTTCTTGCCGTCCTTCTCGGTGCCCGGAATGATATAGTCGTTTTCCGGTGAGTTGGACGGAGCGGTGACGAGCCAGCGGTTCTTCGGTTCCTCCACCAGCGTGGCGAGGAAAAAACGGCTGGCCTCGCGCAGGATCGGATAGTTTTTCCGCAGAAACTCCGCGTCGCGGGTGTGGTCGTAGTGCATCCAGATGTGCTGCGCCAGCCACGCGCCGCAGGTGGAACCGGAACCCGCCGAGAGGTTTGACGGCGCGGAATATCCCCACGGGTTCTGCGTGTGGAAACACAGCCAGCCGGGCGCGTTGTAGTAGGCCTTTGCGGTTTTCACGCCGGTTTTGGCGGTCAGGCGGATGAGGTCGATCAGCGGGAGGTGGCAGTCTGATAGATTGGTGGTCTCCGCCGGCCAGTAGTTCATCTGCAGGTTGATGTTACTGTGGAAGTCGCCGTTCCACGGTGCCTTCACCTCCTCGCACCAGATGCCCTGCAGGTTGTTAGGAAGCGGCGAATCCGGGCGCGATCCGGAGACGAGCAGGTGGCGGCCGAACTGGAAATAGAGAGCGTCCAACGCCGGATCGGCAGTTTTCTGAGCCAGCTTCACGCGCTCCGGCGTGGGCAGCTTCGCCGCATCGGTGGCGGGAAGCGTGAGTTGGCAGCGGTCGATGTAGCTTTGATGATCCTTCGCCGCCGCATCCCGGATCTTGGAGAACTCCATTTCACGCGCTGCGGCCAACCGTTTCGCGACGGTCCGCGTGAAATCCTTGTCGCGCATGTCCGTGCCCGCCGAGACATACAGCGTCACTTCGTCCGCCGCCTCGATCCGCAGGCCGTCGGCGCCCGGCACGATCTTTCCTCCACGATTTCCGGCACCGAGCAATGCCTGATAGCGGACGCCTTGTTTGCCCGGCCAATCGAACGTGAGCTGTCCCTCCATCACCAGCGTTTCGCCATCCACACGGATCGCCGCCTGATCGGGGCGGGCGAGTGTGGCGAGAAACGTGAGCGCTCCCGGCTTGTCCGCTTTGAGATGCATGGCGATCACTTCCGCGTGTTTGGAAACCACCAGTTCGCGCGTGAAACGGATGCCGCCGCGCGTGTAACGCGTGCTCACCACGCCGGTGCGCAGGTTCAGGTCCCGGCGGTAATCCGTCACCGGTTCCGTGCTTTCCGGGAAACTTGCTAACAGATCACCAAGCGTCTGATAGGAACCGAACTGCGTGGCATCGAACCGTTTCCCCACCCATCCGAAGTTCGCGTTCAGCGTCCTGCCCGCGCCTTGGATATCTCCGGAAAACAATTGGCTGCGCATCTCCGGCAGGCACTTCCATGCGTCCGGCTTGTTTCCGTCGTAATCTCCGCCGGACCACACCGAGGATTCATTCAGGATCACCCGTTCCAGATCCACACCGCCGCAATCCATCGCGCCGAGCCGCCCGTTTCCCACCGGCAGCGCCTCCCAGAAATCCACCTTCCGCGCCTCCTCCGCGATTTCGCTGCGCGTCCCGCCGCTCCCCATGGGCACCCGTGCCTTCGGAAGTTTCCTCGCCGGCGCATCGAACCACACGCTGAGTTCCTCCGCCGGCGGTGTCCGGTCTCCCGTGATCGCAAACTCCCCGGCATCCAGCCGCGGAACCGTGATGAGGCAGAGCAGGGAAACGGAAAGACCTATGCGAAACGATCGTGTGAACATAAGAACGGCCGGAGATACTTGGACGCCACTGTGAGTCTTTCAATTCCGCGTCCCTCTGAGATTCGAACGTATCAGCCGGGACGCTAGTGGCGATTCATGAAGATTTTTAACCTCGCGCGAACATCCGCCGTTCACCGTGTGGATTGGATTTCCTGGAAGTTTCCTTCTGGCTTCGAGTTGTAGTCGTTGGTGAGGAGATAGTTTCCCTGGCCGTCGCTGAAGACGTGTTTGTGGTGGAAGGGGAGTTCCACCGAACTGCCATCCACATCGCGGTAGTCCTGGACCTCGTAGATGCCTTGGACGCGCCTGCGCTGGGCTTCGTTGTCCTGGGCGTTCCAGCGTTTCCACGAAGCGAACTGCTCGTCGCTGATGCGGTCGTACATCTGCCCGCGGCGGCGGATCTCGGCCATGGCGTCCTGGTGTTTTCTTGTGAGAAACTCGCCGCGCAGCTGCATCATCTGGTTCCACCATCGGGGATCCATCTCAAGCGTGCCGGCGATGGCCATGAGCTGCGGCCTGAGCCGCGCGAAGTCCGCTTCGGGCGCCGCGATGATGCCGTTGGTGAAGATGGACCACATGCGCGAGTGGAGGTTGATGTTGTCCAAGGGCGTGTAGCGGGTGTAGTTCAGGCCGATCTCCTCGCGCATGGCGACGCCCTGTTTCTGATAGGCTATGGTGACGACGTGGATCTCCGCGCTGATGTTCTTCAAGTCCACGCCGATCGCGGCGGACTGCTCGCGCCACAACTGCCCGGCTTTGGTGTCCACTCGGTCTTCGATGAGGCGCACCTCGCCGACCTCACGGTTGTTCTGCCGGATGTAGCCGACCAGCCACGCGCCGAGATTGTCCGGAGGCGGCGTGCCCTGTGGCGGGAACCCGCCTCTTTTGGACACGGTGTGGGAAAACGTCATCGCCGGGATCCTCGCGATCTTCTGCTGATCCGGTCCGGTGGCCCTGAAGTTGAACTGCCAGGTCGCCGTGCCGTCGGTGGACCACTCGATGTGGCCCGTTAGATTCCAGTCGTGCGGGATGAGCATGCGGTGGGAAACCACACCGCCCATGGTGACGTCCCGCAGTTCCACCCGCTTCAGGCGCATGGCACCCGGCATGGGGACCGGTTTCGCCGGAGCGGCTTCAGGCGCCGGGGCGTCCGGCGCGCGGCCCTTGCCGAGTTGATAGGTTTTCCCGGCGGTCGTGAGGGAAACAGCGTCTCCCTTGATGGTCGCGGTGAAGGGCTGAGACCTGCCCTTGATGATCAGATTTCCCTCCACCGATCCATCGTCCTCCGCCACGCCGGTGAACGGATGGGTCTCACCTGCAAGGAGGATCTCGCCGCCCACCTCGCCGCTGTCCTCATCCTCGAAGAACACCTTCACCGTCATCTCCTTGCCCGAATAGACATGGAGCGGTTCTTCCGCAGGCAGCGGCGTGGCCAGCAGCAAGTGGACGGCAACAAGGGGGATGGTTACGGTTTTCACATCCTGACTTGTGGCAGGTCACAGCCTGCCGGGCGAGGGAAAAACCGTGCGGTTCAATTGCCGGTTCCCGTGAGGCCGATGTCGAACGGGTTCTCGTCCATATCGTTGCTCTTGAGATGGATGGCGGCGACCCGTTTGCCTTTTGCCTTGGGTTTGAAGGTCACCTTGAAGGTCGTGGAAGCGCCCGGGGCGAGGGTGGCCTTCAGCGGCTGGGTCACGATGAAGTCCGCCGCGTTCTTGCCGTTCTTGGTGAGCTGCAATCCGGTTAGATTGGCGGTGCCGAGGTTCTTGATGGTGAAGGTTTTGGGGGTTCCGGATTTCTTGACCTTGACCTTGCCGAGATTGATTTTTGCGGTTCCATCCGTGAGGTTGCTGCCCTTGGGAAACTGGACGGTCACCTCCGGCGCGGGAACGAATCCGGTGCCCGTGAGCGTGATGTCATAGGGGGACTCGTCCGGATCATTGCTCGTCACATGGAGCGTCGCGCTTTTCGCACCCGCCGTGGTGGGGGCGAAACGCACGGTGAAGGTGCTGCTGCCCGCGGCGGCCACGGTGGCTCCCGGTTGGCTGGTCACGCTGAACTGCGAGGCTCCCGCGCCATCGATGCTGAGCGCTACGTTTTCGAGATCCTCGGTGCCGGTGTTCAGAATGGTGAACACAAGATCCTTCGTCGTTCCCACCTGGACGGACCCGTAGGACTTGCTTGCGGAACCATCGACGAGCACCGTATCGGCCGGTTGTTGGATCTCGATGTCGGACTCCGGAAGCGCGGCGAGTCCGGTGACGTTGAAATCAAACGAAGCCTCGTCATCGTCATTGCTCGCGATGTGAACCGCCGCGTTCTTCGTTCCGACGGTGCCGGGAGCGAAGTTGATGGTGAACGTCGTGCTGTTTCCCGCGGTGACGGGAGCGGTCGGGTTGGTCCCAACGGTGAAACTCGCGGCATCGGTTCCATCGATGCTGATCGTGAGGCCGGTGAGGTTCGCCGATCCGTTGTTGGCGATGGTGAAGGTGTGCGAGGTGTTCTTGCCGGTGCCCACCTTGCCGAATTCCACGGTGCTGTTTTCCACCATGTTCACCCCGGCGGGAATCTCCACGGCGATCTCCGGCGCGGTGAAACTCGTGAAGCGCTGGGTCATTTCCACCACGCCGTACAACCAGTTGTTAGGAAAACCGAAGGTGGACTCCGATGCCCCGTCGTCATAGCCGAAGCTAGTGGCGGAAGAAGCGGCGAGCGGGGAAGCCGAGGGGGTCGGGTGGCCTTCCAGTTCGAAGACCTCCTTGTTGTTGGTGCCGCTGATGGGCGCGATGCCTTCGCCGGCGGGGCCGAAAACGATGGCGTCGGAAGCGTTCTTCACGCGGAACTGGGTGGCGTTGTGATCGATGAGGATGCCTGAGACGACTCCGGCGTTCACCGCATAGCCGTTCACCGCGAGACTGGTGTAGTTCAGGAAGGTCGAGTCACCCATCCAGATGTTCGTCCAGACATCGCCGATGGTGCCACGGCGGTCGCGGAGGGCGAAACCGCTGTCCCGCCCGCCTTGCGACGTGTTCTTGTCGATGAAGGTGAGGATGGTTCCCACCGGAACCGTCTGCCAGCTCGCGTGGTTGGAAAGCACGAGCT
>DAISZP010000121.1:0-12197 GCA_036824745.1 Luteolibacter sp. | reverse complement strand
CATCAACGCTGTCGCCAAACAACTCAAGGACCCGGCCCAATCCAACGCCTGGCTTCAAGCGATGGCCACCGTCATCAAGGGCCACGAGCAGTTCCCCGCGAAGAACGGCAAGCCGCAGAAGGATCCCTGCGCGGACACCATCACCAAGCTGATCACCGAAACATCGGCAGGAGCGAAATCCTAACAGATCACTTCGCCACGATGGTGATGGCGTTGCGGGAGGCCTCGGAGAGTTTTTCCAGCGGGTATCTCACTTCCTTGCCGCCGTCCATGAGGAAGGTGACGTGGGTGGCGTCCACGGATTTCACCGCGGCGCGGATTTCCTTGCCCTCGGTGTTGGTCCAGGTGCTGCTCGCGATCAAGGGGGCAGCCGGAGCGGCCGCTCCAGGTGTGGCGGATGGAGTTGTGGCGGCGGCCTCGGCGGTCGCAGGCGCACCTTCGGCGAGAGCCTTGTTCACCGCTTCAGTGAACTCCTTGCCGTTCGGATTGCCGTCGAAGACCATCTTTCCCAGACGGTTGAAAACGAAAGCGCGCGGGATGCCGGTCACTTCGAGCGGACCATCGGCGCTGTCCGTGATGGTGTATTCGACTTTGGCCTTCTCGATGATCGGCTTGATCTGCTCCTTGGTGCTGCCCTGGCTCTCGGCTCCGATGATGACGAGTCCTTTGGCGCGGTTGTCTTTTTCCAACTGGGCGAGGTGAGGCAGCGACGCGATGCAGGGCGGGCAGTTGACGCCCCAGTTTTCGATGACGACCACCTTGTCCTTGGTGACGGCCTTTGAAACACGCTCGCCAAAGAGCACTTTGCCGATGCTCCATTCGGAAAGCCGGTATTCCTTTTCCTTGGCGCTTCCAATGGATGAGAGGCCCAGAACGATTGAGATGACGGGGAGGATGGTGGTCGTTTTCATAATATTCGAAACAACATTGGAATAAACTCCAGTCCTCCGCAATTCACAATTTCAGCTCCGGCGCGGCGGGAACCGCAACCTCGTCGAGAGTTTCCACCAGCGCCTCGAACACCTCGGGCTCCAGCGAGCGGTTCGGTGCGCCCTTGAGACAGGAGGCGAACCACTTGCCAAGCAGGTTGCGCTTTTCCGGGGAAAACGCCCGGGAGAAACCCGCGCCGCCTCCATCGAGAGTCTGCTCATCCCTGCGGCCGTGGGCTCTTGAAAGAACCTTCTGATAACGAACCAAAACGCCATCCAGCAGCACCCACGGGAAGTTCGGATTGCGCGGCGGGCCGATCACCAGCGTGCGCGTTTCCCCGGTGCCGAGCTTGAGTCCGCCGCGGAGGTCCACCCTGAGATCCGGCAGGCTGCCACCTTTGAACCACGCGGCCGCGGCTCCCGTGACCGCTCCGATCGCGGTGCCTATGCCATGCGAGATAAAGGCCGTTCCCGCGTCCAGCACCAGCCCCGCGGCCGCTCCAAGCGCGGAGGACACCGCGACCAGCTGCGCGCGGCTCAGGCCCCACTTGGTCCAGGTTTCGGCTCTCTCCAGATCGATGCCCTGATAGATGGACGGATCGGCATCGGCCTTCAACAGATGATGCCGGTGGATCCTCAACAGGCGCTCGCAGCAGGCGAGTTCGAGCGACGCGAGTTTCGCAAACCATTTACGCGTGAGGTCCGCCTCGCTTCGTTCACGCCGCGACCTGAGCGCGAGATCCTTCTCCTCGATGTTCTGGCTCACGCGCAGGACCAGCGCTTCCTCAAGGAAACCGAGCACGGCTTCGGCGGATTCCTCGCGGCGCACCCGCCATTCATCTTCGATCAGTCGGATCGTTTCGCGAAGCGCTTCCTGATGCCTCTCCTCGATTTCTAACAGCGACTTGAAAAGCCGCAGGCGCTCCTCGTAGCGGGCATGGTGGGCATCGAAGGTGCGGGTGAGGTTGAATGCGGCGCCGAGGCGTGTTTTCCACGCCTCATCATCCGGTCCGCTCGTGCCCTCGCGGCGGTTGAGCAAGGCGAGTCGCGGCCGCCCGGTCCAGCGGAGGATCTCCATTTCCGCGAGGAAATCATCCCGCAGCGGCTTGGCGGGATCCACGACGTAGAGCACGCCCGCGCCTTCGAGCAACGGCTCTAACAAACGTTTCTCATCTCCGAAACGCTCATCCGCCGTTTCCACAAAACGCCGGATGGATGTTAAATCCGGCACCCCTCCTCCGTGGATGCGCTGGATCTCGCGCATCGCCTCGACCGGCTGCGAAAATCCCGGTGTATCGATGAAACGCGCGCATTCCTTTCCGCCGAAGACGACCCGGTGCGGCTGGCAGCGCGTGGTTTCCCCGGGCGTGGGGGAAACACGGATCAGCTCGTTGTCGTCGATCTCCAACAAGGTGGCGAGCGCGGCGGACTTGCCCATGTTCACCCGCCCGACCACGGCGAAGGCGGGCACATCCGCATGGACCCAACGGCTCATGGCACCTCGGTGATGGCGGAGCGGGACTTGATTTCTATCAGGGGCCGCTTGTCAGACCTCATTGACTGTGCGGAAACCACTCCGGTGATGCGGATTCTCTTCCCGATCAACGGAGCAAGCGCTTCCCGACCCAACTCGACAGGTGCTGTCGATTTGATGATCTTCCCACGCGCATTTAACGGCTTCTGTTTTGAGAACACGAGGTAGAGCCACTCGCCTGTTCCATTTTTGCCGGATTCGTCGAAATCTTTGAGTTCGCCTTCGAGAGTGACTTCCTTGCCATCGTTGGCGAGCAAAGCGGCCACATCCCTCGGCAAATAGGCGCCGCGCTTTTCCGCGTCCGCCTTCTGTTTTTCCACATCCGCCGCCGCTTCTTTCGAGGACGATTCCTTTTCGGCGCTCATCTCGGCGGCCAGCCGGTTCGCTCGATTCCGCAGTTCCTCATCCGAAAGCCGCGGCTCCGGGGTTTTGACCGGCTCCGATGGCGCGGGCTCGGGGATCGCAGGCGATTCGGTTTCCTTCGCAGGCTCCTTGGCCGGTTTCATTTGTTCCTCCACCACAGGGGCAGGAGCCGGCTTTTTCACATCGGCCAACTCCGCGTCCAGGAGGCT
Source organism: Luteolibacter sp. (assembly GCA_036824745.1). Lineage (GTDB taxonomy): Bacteria > Verrucomicrobiota > Verrucomicrobiia > Verrucomicrobiales > Akkermansiaceae > Luteolibacter. The sequence goes on along the minus strand of DAISZP010000121.1, from coordinate 9,162 downwards.
GTGGTCGCGGTTCACCCACCACCAACCGACTCCGCCCGCGATCACACAAAGCAGGATCAGCGCGGAGAAGACCGGGGCTTTGGACTTGCGCTTCTTGACCGGCCTAACGGCTTTTGCCGAACGGCTCATCGGCCGCGTGGCAGTGGCGACCACCGCCTTCACCGGAGGCGGTGGTTCCACACCGATGGCTGCGGCGAGCGACTCCCGGGCCTCCTTGAGAGTGGTGGTTTCCGCAGCCATCCGCAGCCATTTCAACCAGATGCCGAGTCCTTTGCCCGCTTGATCATTCGGGGCCTGGCCCTGCCAGCCCATCACCTCTTCGGTAAGTTGCACGATCGCCTTGAGGCCGCGGGATTCGCCGCCACCACCGAGCCATTTCAGCGGTGAAATCCAGAAGGTGAACTCGCGGCCGCTTTTTTGCGATCCGACCACGATCGACGTGATCTCCGTATCGATCCACACCGACTCCTCGGCGAGCACGTGGGACAGCAGTTCGCATACTTCGAGCGCCTGGGTCACCAGTTTCGCGGCGGTCTCCGCGGGCACCGGTTCTTCGTTCATCACCAGATGCAACGGCTCACCCTCCACCCACTCGGTGGCGATGAAAGGGATGCCGTCCACCGGATCGCACCCCCCGGCGACCACCGCGCGCAGCGACGGATGGCTGATGCCGGCGAGCCGTTCGAGCGCGATGTTATAGGCGGTCTGCTCGTCCGGCTGGAGGCCACCGCCTTCGGGCCCGAAGGGGAAAAACCGGCGAAGCGCGACGGCCGCCCCGGTTTCGCTGTCCAGGGCGCGGAAGGTCACTCCCGAGGTGTCCTGATAGATCAGGTCTTCGATTTTGAAACGGCGGATCACAAGGCTGCGGGGTGTATCATGGTTCGTACGGCGGGCAAAGCCTCCAATGCGGATGCGGAGAAATTGCAGGTCATCCGGCAATCGGCGCGAATTTCACTTCCGGAAAACGATCCGGCAGATGGAAATCCGGATCCCCTCCCCCGAGATCCGCCGCTGTGATGAACCGCTGCTCCGGCGACTCCAGAATGAAGGTGACATTGGCCTTCGTTTCCGGCCCGAAACCGATCCGAGCCCGCAGCAGGTCCAGCGGGATCGCCATCGCCGCCACCCACGAGCCGTCCGGAGCCATTTCCGAAAACGTCGCCACCTCCGGCATTGCGATGTCGATCTCCTCGGCCCTCATCCGCGGTGCGGTGAACTCGCAGGACCACCACGCGCCGTTCGGTGCCAGATTGAACTCGAAATACCGGCCGCTCGCCGGATCCGCGAGAAACAACTCCGCCACATCGTGTTTCCATAGCTCCGCCTGGAACAAACCCGGCCTCGCCTGCGGATGCAGCTCCGCCGGACGCCGATGATGCGCCACAAACCACAAGCGCCTCCCATCCTCCGCCAGACAAAATCCGGCAGGCGGGCTCAGCGGCCGCCCCTGCCAATCCTTCTCCAATCCAAGCATCGGAACGTCCAGCTCACCCCATGCAAGAGGAGCCGGACTGGTGAAAATCATCATGCCCGAGTCTGTCCGATGCCCCTCGATCCTGTCCAGTAGGGAAAAAACCGGACAAATTGGGTCAAAAAACGGCCATAGCAGGAAAAAACGTCGCTTTTTCCCGCGAAATGTGACTTCTTCCCCGCGCAGGAACATCCCTTCCATGGCCCGCAAACCAACCGGCTTCTACGACACCATCGAATACATCGGTCCTCGGCCGCAAAAGCCGAAGCGCCGCAACTTCTTCGGCGGCTGGGTCATCCTCGTCATCGCCGTGGGCATCGCCACCTGGTTCGGCCGCCCGCTCGTCCCCTTCCTCAAGGCCGCCCAACAAGGCGTCACCATCGAGCAGGCCAGCGAACAAATCGCCTCGCTCCAACAAAGCGGCCTCGCCGGCGACCGCCTCGCCGCCGCCGCCATCGCCCACTCCAGCGACGAAATCACCTTCAGCCCGGATTACTATAAGATCGATTACCCGAACGGAGACATCGCACCCGGCAAGGGCGGCCCGGCCGATGTGATCATCCGTTGTTTCCGCAAGATCGGAATCGATCTCCAAAAAGAAGTCCACGAGGACATGGCGGAAAACTTCCGCAGCTATCCCCAACTCTGGGGCGCTCTCAGCACCGATACCAACATCGATCACCGCCGCGTTCCCAATCTCCAACGTTTCTTCGAACGCAAGGGTGAAACCCTTCCCGCCAGCCGCGACGCCGTCGATTACAAGACCGGTGACATCGTCGTCTGGTCCCTCGCCAACGCCGAGCAGCACATCGGCATCGTCGTCCCCGCTCCCGCCAACCATCCCGGCGAGACCTGGGTGGTCCACAACATGGGCAAGGGTGTGAAGTGGGAGAACGTGCTCTTCGACTTCAAGATCGAAGCGCACTTCCGCTACCCGAAAGTGACCGCCGAAGCCGCGGCGCGTTGAGACACCCGCAGGTTTGCCCCTTTCTGACGTGCCGTTGCGGCAAGATGCCGCGATTGACGATCAAGGAGCAACGTGTCCGCCGACGCGAATGAAAGGTCCATTAAAGTGCATTTCATTCGCGCCGGCGATCATCCATCGCCGAGTGCACCACAACAATAGTGGTCGCGGTCAATAGCAGATGCCGTATCAGACTACTCATTTGATTGGGTTTTCACAGTTGCCCGGCAGTTCCGCGCCGCGACCAAATTAGAGGTAGTAGTCGCGGAGGTCATTTCGGCTCCTAGCGGTTAGCGGGTGGTGCGGGCTCGGTTCCTGGTTCCAAACGAAAGAGCACATTGACACTGAAGGATTCCGAGACTGTTGGAGGAACCACGTACACCTCATCGGATGCGGAAGCACCTGCGGACATCAACTCCATTCCGGAACTCTCTCCCACAAGCTGCCCCAAATCACTGTATGGCATCTCGGACGCGCTGTGAATCCTGCCCAAGGTTTCACCGCTCGCTTCGGCGATGTTCCTGGCGGCCCGCTTGGCATCGGCGAACGCGGCCTTTCTCAGTTTCTCAATGACCTCGTCACGGTTCGTCGCGGAGAATACCACATCGTAGCGGGCCACCTCGCCGGATCGCATCAAATGCCGGGCAAGCGCTGGATAGAGTTTGAGATCCGTGATCTTCAGGACGAATTCCTGCCTGAACGTGAAATAGACCTCCTTTTTACCGCTCCCCGCGGATTCGGCCGGTCCATCGGGAGGCGGGAGTGGTGACGGATCCGGCGGCTCCTCCTTTCCGGAAAACCTCGGGAACTCACCGAACTCCTGCCGCTTTAGAATTTCAGTCGCGTGGATCTCCTTGTCTTTGACCCCCAAGTCACGAAGAGCCTGCTTTGCCGCCTTGCTGGCATCGCTCAACGCGCTCTCACCTTCGGCCGCGGTCTTGGAGTGCTTGGCGAGATCGAAGCCGATGGTCACAAGACTGGTGGGAATCTCCACGGAGGCATGACCTTTGACATAGATGAACGGGAAATCAGGGATGGGAGAACCGGCGAGCGAGCCGCACAAGCTGAATAGGATGGCGAGGGTTTTCATGGTTTCTTTTTCTGTAACAATTGATGGCTACGGAGGGGGAATATCCGAAGGGAGATGATCCAAAGCGCCGGTCGGTGTGGCATCCTTGTTCGTGTCACCGCCCTGAGGCGCCCGGCTCGGATGATTCTTCAGGAACTCCATGTATTGGTTCCGGCGGGCGTTCTGGTCGATCTGCAAGTAGGCGGCGAAGGCTTGATCATAGGCTCTTTCACATTCACCGCATACTTCGACCGAAATCTCCATGTTCCAACTTTCTTTCCGAGTCGGACTGAATGTCCATGGCCGGATGTGAGGGTACCGTTGGCCAAACTGCGCCCTGAACTCCGTGCCACCATATTCCGGGCTCACCGTGACGGAAGGGTCTGGAAAGTAGCCTGACACCGTCTTGAGGGGCTGGTGGTGGATTTCGCAAGCGCCTCCACTCTCCTTGTCACCAAGCTCAGACTTGGCTTTCGGTGCGGCAGGACGGTCAACCCCATTCTGTTCCGCTTTCAGCTGCTTATGCTGAAGTGAAGCGAGCACTTTCTGCGACTGTTCCGTCAAACGATCCAGATTCTTTGGAAATTGGATCCCACCCGATTGGTGGAATGCGCGGAAACTGTATGCATCGTGAGCAAACCGAGCGACCACAACGCGCCACCCGTCGTCAAATCCAGCAGGATCCCCGACCACCTGCGGCCCCGACCACAACTCCTCATTCTCGGCCAGAGCCAGCCATTCCTCGGCCGCTCTTTTTTGATCTTCGGAAAGCTCGGAGATGAACTTCGACCCAACAGTGGCTCCCGCTGGACCTGAGTCAAAGCGCCAGCACAGGAGCCATTTGCTTTGACCATACCTCAGGGCCACCAGGTCCTCGAAACTCCAGCCAGATTTCATTGAGCAGCGATATGCCTTGGTAACCTCTCGATTCTCAATTTTCGCCCGTGGCACGATTTCTTTGAGGGGAAACACGAGATTCTTCGCAGTGAATTCGCTGAAATCCCGTTGATCAAACTCGCAAACTTGCCCGCCATCCTTGTAGCCATCCTTAGACTTCGCGTCTGGTGCTACAGCGCCGCTCGATGGAGGGGCTTCCTGCTCTCCCTCCTTGTTAGTCGCGGATTCCACCCGCTTCCATCTGCTGGAATCGGAATCCCATGAGGGGTCTGGAAACAAGTCGCGAACCAGTCTGAAGACAATGCCGAAAGCGTCCCCGTCGAGACTCGTTTTCGGACCCAGTTCATGGTCGATGCTATCCCAGTTCCATGGATCATGATTGATGATCACCCGCTGGTCGGCATCAAGAATACCCGTCCATTTGTAGCCCGGGTAATAATCCGTCCAGGCTTCAGGCCGTCCCCTGATGTGACCGCTCTTGACCTGTGCGTCTTCGTCTTCGGAGAATTTATCGCCTGAGTAAAACCACGGATTGTCGATCAAATAGATCAGCGAAGCCAGGAAGTGGTCGGATTCCTTGCGTGAGAATTCCCGCCATTCTTCGTGAGTCCACGGGGGTTCCTGAGCAATCCAGCCGGTTCGATAGCGCCGCCTCAGTGAACATTCGCCTTCGGTGACATGAAACTCGATCACCTCCTCGGTGACTCCACCGTAATCGCCCGAACGAAAGGATATGGTGGATGACCACACCTTGGGGATCACGATCGGGTAGCTTGGAATCTCCAGATATGGAGTTGGCGCAACCTGAGTCCATGCCTTCTCGAATCGTTGTCCTCTCTCCGCCAACGCTCCCGGCAGTTTCGAACCATAAGCGTCCCACCAATCCTTCCACTTCGCCACTGCCGAACGGTGTTCCGCGTCAACATCTTCGTCAGCGTTGAGACTTTTGTGAAAATCACACCTCGACAGGGTTCGCAACTGGCTGCTGATGATCTCCCTCTCGCTCTGTTTCATCTTTGGATCGGCTGCGGCCTCCAGCAGTTTTGGGAACTCCCGCAGGTCTGGTAGCCGACCGATGAATTCATAATTCGATTCGATCTCGTAGGGGTATCGCTTCCAATTGCTGTAGCAGCCAAACTCGCCCCATCGCAGTTCCTGCTCCTGCGCGCATGCCAAGTTCCCGATCACCGCGAGCAACAGAAGCGTGCATGAGATGAGTTTCATCTTTTCTGTGAGATCGAGAACGGGACGAGGATCGTTGGTTTTCGTTTCTGATCATGCAGGTTTCGCGACGGGTTGCAATGCGGGAGCTTCCGCCAGACGCTTTGATTCGTGGAAACAAAAAGGGGTGGCGGCGCGCGGCCACCACCCCCGGGGATGCCATGGAGTGATCTATCAGGGATTGGAAACCGAGAGGCGCACGAAGATCGGCACGGTGCTCGCGGGAATCGTGTATTTCACGAGGTTCGGATCGCTGGTATCCGCGCCGGCGGTGACGTCCGTCCAGGTGGCGAGGTCGCTCGTGCTCCACACCTTGAAGGTGACGCCGGTGGCGGCGGGATCGCGCGGCCAGGAGACGACGCGGCTGGAATCCGGCTGCGGATTGGCGGTGAAGGAGGAGCCGGTTTCTCCCATGAAGTATTCCAGTCCGTTGGCCACGCCATCGCCGTCGAAGTCGAGATCGGCGGTTTGTCCGCCGGCATTGGTGGCCGCCCATGAGCCGTAGCTGCCGGGCAGGGTGGAATTGTTGCTGAAGAAGACCACCTCGAGGTTCTGGGTGGTGTTGGCCGGGCCAAGGTTGAAGCTGCGGTCGAATCCATCCTCATAGCCGCCGTTCGGCGCGCCGGCGGTGGTGTTGAAGAACTTGTAGTTCCCGAAAGCACCGCCCGCGGGACCGGCAATGTTCGAGAGGGTGCCGGTGTAGATGCCGTCGTCGTCGGAATCCGTTAGAGCGAGATCGGGCTGGCCGGTCATGATGCCGGAGAAGAACTTCACGGTCACGCTTCCGGTGGCGGGGTTGAAGTTTCCAAGAGCCTCCTGCACGTTCATGTTCACGCTGAAGAGGATGTCGCGGGTGGCCAGCAGCGGATTCACATCCACGCCATCGAGCGCGCCATCGCCATCGGTATCATCCTCGGTGGGGTCGGTGTTGGCGGTGAACTCGTCCTCGTTGAGAACGCCGTCGTTGTCATCATCCGTGCCCGCGCTGAGACCGTAGGCGGCGAGGAAGGCCGCCGCATCGGGGTAGGTGTTCCTCACCAGCGAGTAGGCGAGCGTCCGGTTGTTGAAGCTGAAGGTGTGGAACCCGGTGGCCTGGATGGTGGTGTTGATGTTCTGGCCGTTGTTTCCCCAGCTGTTCGTCCAGGATCCGTTGGCGGCGAACTTGTAGTCGATGTTGCCGGGTGTGCGGAAGTTGTAGTTGAGGATCCATTGATACTGGCCCGTTAGATCGGTGCCGGCCTGGACCATCGCGTTGCCTGCGGACCCGTCCTCCTTCCATGTGGGCGAGGTGTAGCTTCCGGGCACGGCCATGGAGAGGTAGTTCGGGATGTTCGGGTTGGAAACATAGCCGAGGAATTCCCCGACCTCGTCGCCATCGTTGATGCCGTCGCCATCGGTATCCGCGATGAGCGGATTGGAGCCGGTATTGGATGGCGACACGTAGTTGCCGCCGCCGGTTTCCACGCCGTCCAACAGACCATCGTTGTCGTCGTCCGGATCCGTGATGTCGGGATCGCTGTCTCCATCGGTATCGAGGTTATCGACGGTGAAGGAAACCGTCTGGGTGCCGGTTTCGGTTTCGAAGTTGATGGTTTTGACACCGGCTTCCATGTTGGCGTTTGTGGTTCGTGAGCCAAGCACCTGGTTGGAACCCCAATCGGAACCGCCGTTGACCAATAGGGCCATCACTTTGATCGTCTGGCCGCTGCCCGAGGGCACACCGAGGGCGGCGAGGCTGAGTTTCATCTCCACACCGGTGGTGGCGTCGGCGTAGGGAGGCGAGATCGGGTTCCAAATCGTGCGGATCTCGCTGATGAATCCGCTGTTGGTGATGACGGGACCTCTGGACTGGCCGACGTATGCCCGGCTGCCCGCCTGGAGGTCGTAGCGGTTGACGTGGGCCTGGGTGAGGTCGCCGTTTCCGTAAATGCGGATGGCGTAGTCCGGATTGAATCCGGCCTCGAAGGTCATGCCAGCCGAGCCTGAGGTTCCGAGATTGTTGATCGTGTATTCCTCGCCACCGGAGTTGATCAGGTTGTTAGGGACGAAGTTGAGTCCGCCGGCCTTGGAATCGATGAAGAGGATGATGGCGTTGTCTGAAGCGACACCTGAAACAAACAAGCCGAGCTCGGCCCCGTCCTGACCGGCATGGATGTTTGCAAGCACGTTGCTGGTTCCCCAGCCGGCTTCGGTGGCTTGGACTGCGGCGGCGGCGTATTCCGGTTCAAATCCGACGTCCAGCACACCGTCCACGGTGATGGAGGCGCGGGTGGATTGGATTGCGGTGATGGCGAGCGCGACGAGGGAGATCGCGCCCAGCCGAATAGGGATCGACTTGAGTTTCATGGATTTTCGATGGATTAGGGAAAAGCGGTTCCTCCAGCCGTTCTGCCGCGGTTGCGGACATGGGTTATGACTGATGGACCGGCAATGGATCATATGTCCGGCAGCGGTTCCGGGTTTATGTCGAATTCGAAAATCAGACCTGCAAGTTCCTCCATCGACGAATCTGCGGGTCCGTGCTAGGATCAGCCGCGATGGATCATCAATCGGAAATGTGGCGGACGGCGAGGCGCGTGGTGACCGCGATCGCGGTGATCGCCGGGTTGTATTTTCTCGTCGTGGCCCCGATCGAGCGGGCCTTGAGGAACACGAAGGCGAGCGTGGAGAGGGGCTTGGAAAAGGTGCTCGCCGCGGTGACCAACCGCGACACGCGGATCGTCGAAGGCAGGGCTGAAATCACCGAGTCCAAGGAGATTTCCGAGCTCTCGCTGCTGCAACTGCGGATGAGCGCCACGCGGACAATCGAGAAGTCCGAGAATCTATCCATCCTGCCGCTGGGCACCAAGAAACTGGTTGTTCGCGGGCACTATCAGGTGAAAGGTGGGTACCGCCTGAAGAATGGTGTCTCGCTCCAGATGGAAAACGGCCGGCCGGTGGCGCGTTTCCCGAAACCGGAAATCTTGTCCGTCGAGCTGATCGACTTCGATGTGCTCAGCGAGGACGACGGCTGGCTCAACAAGGTGCAGGCCGGGGACCGCGCGCAGATCCTGCGCGAACTGCGGGATCAAATGCGCGAGGAGGCGGAAAAAAGCGGCATGCTCGATGTGGTGGAGTCCTCGCTGCGCACGCGGCTGCGCGATCTGCTCGCGGCGGACACCGTGCAGGTGCAGCCGATGCTGCCGTGAGGCCCGCGCCTGTTAGAGACGTGGCTCGGCGAACCTCGCGGCCCACGCGGGGCGGCCGTCCACCACTTGATCTGGTGTGATCGTGGCGCGGCAGATGGCGCTGCGGCAGTCGAACAACTGGATCTTCGCCGGTCCTTCAAGTCCGCTGGAACGAACGACGATTTGTTCGCCGTTTTTCACCAAGGCCCAGCGCTCGATCACTGGGTTCGCGCTACGGATTCGTGAAACGACCCGCCCCTCGTCATCGAGGATTTCAAAACCTCCGGGGATTTCCCGGGCCTCGTATTCCAAGTCGTCCGGATCGGCGGTGGACCATTCCTTCGCGGCCGGCGGAGGTTTCGGGCCTTCGGCG
>DAISZP010000120.1:0-12198 GCA_036824745.1 Luteolibacter sp. | reverse complement strand
GAAACTTCCCGCCGTGCCATTGACCGCGGGATCTCCGGTTTGCTCCGGCATAGGGGAATCCAACGGCTATCATTTTCCCGGTTCGCTACGTGAGGCGCTTGAGCTGAAACAAGCCCATCCCGCGGCGGAGTTCGTCGCGGGGGCGACGGAGACGGCCGTGTTGATCAACAAGCGCCACCATCGTCCGGCGCGATTGATTTCCTTGGAGCGGATCCGCGAGCTGCGAGGGGTTTCCTGCAATGGCACGGAATGGATCATCAAGGCGGCCACGCCGCTGACGGCGCTGGAGCGAACCATCGGCGCGGAGTATCCGGCGTTTGATCAGATGTTGCGGCTCTTCGCATCGCGCCAGATCCGGCATCGGGCGACCCTTGGTGGCAATCTCGTTACGGCGTCACCCATCGGCGATTCGGCTCCGCTGTTATTGGCGTTGGACGCCTCGGTGCGCTTGGTTTCTCTAACGGGAGAACGCAAGGTGCCCTTGGCCCAGTTCTTCACCGGTTACCGCAGGACGATCCTGCAACCCGGCGAACTCATGGTTTCCATCCACGTGCCCTGTGGGAAACGAGGACGCTGTGAGTTTCACAAGGTCTCGAAACGCCGGGAGATGGACATCTCCACCGTTTCCGCATGCATCCGCTTGGAAACGGATGAACGCGGTGTGATCATCGACGCCCGCTGCGCTTTCGGGGGAGTTTCCGCCTTTCCCATGCGGGCCGGGGAGACCGAGTCCGGATTGCTTGGAAAGACATTGGAGCAGGCCGCGCGCTCGGGTGTCGCGGATCATCTTGTGACCGAGTTCACGCCGATGTCGGACCTGCGCGGCAGTCAGGAATACCGCAAGCTCCTAATCCGCGACCTTCTGCTCAAGACGCTGTCTAACAGCGGAATGGATCCGATCCCCGCTCCGGTTTCCGCCAAGCCTCCTGAAGCTTCCACGCTCAGGCATGAGTCCGCGATCAGCCATGTCACCGGAGCCGCGCGTTACACTCAGGACATCGCCATCCGCCGCGGTGCCCTGCATGTCTGGCCGCTTCGATCCAGCGTCGCCAGCGGAAGGTTGGTGGAAGTGGATGTGTCGGACGCCCTGGCAATGCCCGGCGTTGTGGCCGTGCTGACGGCGAAGGATGTCCCGGGTGCGAACAATACCGGCCCGGCCCGTCACGATGAACCGCTTTTTGCCGAGGAAAGCATCGAGTTCCACGGTCAGTTGATCGCGGTGGTGGTGGCGGATTCCCTGGATCGCGCCCGGCTCGCGGCGCACCGGGTCATCGTCGGAATCGAGAGAACGGATCCGTTGTTAGGAATCGAAAACGCCATCGCCGCGGATTCGTTTCACACCACTCCGCATGAGTTGAAACGCGGCGATGTGGATGCGGCGCTGCTTTCATCGCCGCACCGGATCGAAGGAACGTTTTACATCGGCGGGCAGGAGCAGTTCTATCTGGAAACCCATGCCTCGCTCGCGGAACCGGACGGCGAAGGTGGCGTGCATGTCTGGTCGTCCACGCAGCACCCGAGCGAGACGCAGACGATCGTCGCCGAGGTGCTCGGATGTTCGCGAAACCAGGTGGTGGTCGAGTGCCCGCGCATGGGCGGCGGATTCGGCGGCAAGGAAACCCAGGCCAATCCATGGGCCGCGGTTTGCGCCCTCGCCGCGATGAGAACAGGTAGGCCGGTCTCCATCCAGCTGGATCGCGATCACGACATCGAATCCACCGGCAAGCGTCATCCGTTTCTCGCGAAATTCGACGTGGGATATGATCCGGAAGGCAAACTCCTCGCGGCGGACATCCGCTTGTTCTCCGATGGCGGATGGTCGCTCGATCTATCACTTCCGGTGAACGACCGCGCGCTCTTCCACCTGGACAACGCCTACTACATTCCCGACGCGCGGTTCACGGGACGGGTTTGCAAAACGAACACCACATCGCACACCGCGTTCCGCGGCTTCGGCGGACCACAGGGGATGTTGGTGATCGAGGAAATCCTGGGCCGCATCGCCGAGGAACTGGAACTCCCGGCGGATCTCGTGAGGTCCCGGAATTTCTATCAGGGTGCGGGTGAGACGAACACCACCCACTACGGGGAGGAGATCGAGGACAACCGACTGCAGCGGATTTGGGATGGCTTGTTGGAATCCTCATCCTACCAAGCGCGTTGTGGGGAACTGCATGCGTGGAATCAGGCGCATCCGTTCCGCAAGCGCGGCGTCGCCATCACGCCGGTGAAGTTCGGCATCAGTTTCACCCTGAAGCACTACAACCAGGCGGGAGCGCTGGTGCTGGTCTATGCCGACGGATCGGTGCAGGTGAATCACGGCGGCACCGAGATGGGGCAGGGACTGCATACCAAGATACTCGGCGTGACCATGCGCGAACTCGGCATCCGCGCCGGACGCGTGCGGCTCATGCACACCCGGACGGACAAGGTTCCTAACACTTCCGCGACGGCGGCCAGCTCGGGAGCGGACCTCAACGGCATGGCTGTCGCGGACGCCTGCACCCAGCTCAGAAGCCGCCTCGCCGTGGTGGCCGCGGAACTGTTCTCATGCGATGCCGGAGCCGTGGGTTTTTCTGATGACCGGATGATCGCGCCGGACGGGCGGTCCGTGACATTCGAGGAAGTCGCCGCCGCCGCATACACGCGGCGTGTCCAGCTTTCCGCGGCCGGGTTTTATGCCACACCCGACCTCGTGTGGGATTGGGCGATCGGGAAAGGGAAACCGTTCCATTACTTCGCATTCGGCGCAGCCGTCACTGAAGTGGAAGTGGATGGATTCACCGGCATGCATCACATCCGCAGGGTCGATATCCTCCATGATGTCGGCGATTCGTTGAACCCGGAAATTGATCGCGGCCAGATCGAAGGCGGATACGTGCAGGGAGCGGGTTGGCTGACGAGTGAGGAACTCAAATGGTCCGGTGACGGCAGGCTGCTCACCCACAGCGCGAGCACCTATGCGATCACGGCGTTCAGCGACGCGCCTCTGGATTTCCGGGTTGGATTGTTAGAAAAAGCCACGCAGGCGAAAACCATCCACGGCTCCAAGGCCGTGGGCGAACCGCCCTTGATGCTGGCCATCTCCGTGCGTGAGGCCCTGCGGGACGCGATCCATGCCTTCGGCGTCCGGAAAACGGATCTGCCGTCTCCTCTAACAGCGGAAACGGTCAAGCTGGCGATCGGTCCGCTGCGGCCTTGAGTGCATCCCGAGTTTGCAGCAACTGCGCCGCGACGCTCACCGCGATTTCCGCCGGATCGTTGCCGCCAAAAGGGAGTCCGATCGGGCAGATCAACGGGTCCAATGATTCCGGTGCGATCCCATCCTCCTTGAGTTCACGGATCAGCACCGCGCGCTTCGACGCGCTGCCGATCACGCCCAGATAGGGCAGGTAGCCGAAACGTTTCAGGATGGAAGAAAGCACCGGCCGGTCGGTCGAGTGTCCCATGGTGATGGAAACGACGAAGGATTCCCTCGTGACAAGATCCACACCATGTTCGAAGCGTTCCACCTTGTGCGTTGAAACACGTTCGCTCGCAGGAATGCGGGACAACCACTCGTCGCGCGTGTCCACCACATCCACCTTGCAACGGAGTGTCGCGAGAAGTCGCACGAGGGCCTGCGAAACGTGGCCGGCGCCGAAAACCAACACATGCCACGGCGGCTCGGGGCTCACGCGTTCGAAGAGAAACGTCATCTCGCCGCCGCAGGTCATTTCCACGTCCTGTTGAAGATTCCAGGTGACCAGCCGGCATTCCTCGGTGCCATCTAACATTCCAATGGCTTCCGCGACCGCCTTCACCTCCACCTTGCCGCCGCCGAGGTTTCCCGTGATCAATCCGTCGCGCGTCACCACCGCTTTCGAGCCGGTTTCAGCAGGCACGCTGCCGCGCTGCGCGGAAATAGTGACGATCACGAAGCGTTCGCCGCGTTGCCGGAGTTGCTCGATCGTATCCCACACGTCCATCGCTTGGATCTTCGCGGATTTCTCGGGCGGCGCAATCCCGGAATCCGAACGCGTTTGCAATCCCTCCGCCGATGGGACAGACTGCGTGGCATGTTGGACATCGAGGAAATCAACCGTTTGGATCCCGCCGGCTTTCTATCAGCCTTGGGCGGCGCTTACGAACATTCGCCGTGGGTTGCGGAGCGATCTCTTAAGAAACGTCCCTTCGCCGACCGCGACGATCTCGTCCGGACGATGGGCGGCGTGGTCGATGAAGCGTCGGACGATGAGAAAACTGCGCTCATCCTCGCCCACCCGGATCTGGCGGGGAAACTCGCCCGCGCCGGGGCGCTGACCGCCGAGTCCACCCGCGAGCAGGCGGGGCTGGGCCTGGATCGCCTGAGCGATGAGGAGTTCGGGGAATTCTCCCGTTTCAACGCAGACTACCGGGAGAAATTCGGGTTTCCCTTCATCATCTGCGCCCGTCTGACCACCAAGGCCGGGGTGATCGAAGCGTTCCGGCAGAGGCTGGAAAACGATGTGGACTCCGAGAAACGGGAGGCTTTGCGGCAGATCCATCACATCGCGCGACTGCGCATTGAGGACAAGGTGGGCTGAGCGCGGAATCCGGAATCCTCCGCGACGCTTGTTTTTTGCACGGGAATTGCTTACTGCAAGCATCATGGATTCTGTTTGGATCGAATGGATCAACGTGCTCTTCCGTTTCGCCCACGTGGTGGCGGGCATCATGTGGATCGGAAACTCGCTGCTCTTCACCTGGATGGAGCTCAATCTGATCAAGCCGGAGAAGGATCGTGATCCGGACTTGTTAGGCGAGCTGGACATGCTCCACGGCGGCGGGGTGTTCCATTTGGAAAAACGTGTGATGCACGCGGATTCGATCCCCGAGCGGCTCCATTGGTTCAAATGGCAGTCCTACACCACCTGGCTCACCGGCTTCATCCTGATGGGAGCGCTCTTTCACAGCAACGGAAACTCGCTGCTGGATGCCACGAAAACCCAGATGTCCGGCGGGGCCGCCGCCGCGCTGAGCCTTGGCGGATTGCTTGCAGGCTGGCTCGTTTACGATGGCATCTGGCGCTCGCCGATCAAGAAACAGCCATGGATCGGCTTGGTTCTCAGTCTCGCCTGCCTGTTCGGATTCGCGGTGTTTTTCGGCAACTTCTTCAACGGCCGCGCGCTTTACCTTCAGATCGGCGCGATGATGGGCACCTGCATGTCGGCCAACGTGTTCTTCCACATCATTTCGAACCAACACAAGTTCATGCGCTCGCTGCGCGCCGGACAAGCGCATGATCTGGAGCTTGGGAAACGCGCCAAGATGCGCTCCCTGCACAACCACTACATGACGTTCCCGGTCATTTTCCTGATGCTCAGCGCCCACTTCCCGCGCCTTCACGCGGCGGATTGGAAGTTACCGATCCTCGCCGTGGTCATTCTCGCGCTGATGACGGTGAAACACCTGATGAACACCCGCTATCACTTCAAGCAGTGGCTGGCTTCCATTTTCGGCGTGGTTCTGTTAGCCGCGGTCCTGATCGGCGTGTTCCTCAAGCAAACCAGCGCCGCTTCACAGACGGGAGTGGCTCTGGATCCGGCGGTGTCCGCGGGGAAAAAGGTCTTCGAAACCCAGACCTGCGCCGCCTGCCACATGCAGGGTTCCTCGCAGATCGCACCTTCCCTGGATGGCGTTTATGGTTCCATGCAAACCCTAGTCGACGGCACGCAAGTCCTCGCCGATGAAGCCTACCTCCGCCGATCCATCCTCGAACCCCAGACCCAACTCGTCAGAGGATACGCCCCGGCCATGCCGCCGTTCGCAGGCAGGATCAGCGACAAGGATCTATCCGATCTGATCGCCTATCTGAAATCGTTGCAAGGTCCCAAGCACTGAAACCCGATCAACCTGCCGGAGTTCCATTCGCCGAACCTCAAGCTTGGGGCTCTCCGGACGGCGGGTTCTTCCGGTGATCATGCCGGATGTCGCGGGCCTCGCTGAGAAACACCGAGTCTTCACCGATGTTTACGGCGAGATCGCCGATGCGCTCCAGCGAGCGGGCGACGAAGATGAGATGCAACAGGTTCTCGGTGCGGCCGCCGGAGTTTTCGAGGCGGCTGCTGAGCAGGGCGATGATCTCCTTGTGGGCCTTGTCCAACTCCTCATCGAGTTGTTTGAGTCCGGCGCCGAGGGTGGGGTTGGCATCAGTGTAGGCGAGCAGGCTGTCGCGCAGGAGTTTGTCCGCCATGGTGTAGAGCGGCTCGATCATGGTGGTCTCGATGATCTCGCTGGACTTGCAGATCTTCTTCGAGCGTTTGGCGATGTTCACCGCGTGGTCGGAGATGCGTTCGAGGTTGTGCCCCATTTTCATCGAGGTGATGACAAGGCGCAGGTCGCTGGCGACGGGATGGAAACGTATGAGCACGTCCATGCCGAGTTGGTCCACCTTCACTTCGAGATCATCGACTTCCGTGTCATCGCCGATGACCATGCGGGCGAGGTCGATGTCGCGTGTGAGCAGGGATTGCACCGCGCGTTCGAGGTTCTGGCGGGTGAGGCTGGCCATGAGCAGGACCTTGTCCTTGAGCGCGGTCATGGCCGTGTCGAACTCGTGGAAGATGTGGTTTTGATTCATCGGCATGTGGAGTGGGGAGGTGGATTGGGTTTCAACCGAAGCGGCCGGAGATGTAGTCCTCGGTGCGCTTGACCTTCGGGTTGCTGAAAATGCGTTTGGTTTCGGAGAACTCGATGAGCTCGCCCATGTAGAAGAAGGCGGTTCGATCCGAAACGCGGGAGGCCTGCTGCATGTTGTGGGTGACGATCACGAAAGTGTAGTCGTGCTTCAGGTTCCATACCAGTTCCTCGACTTTCGCGGTGGCGATGGGGTCGAGCGCGCTGCACGGCTCGTCCATCAGCACGACGAGCGGTTTCACTGCGATGGTGCGGGCGATGCAAAGCCGTTGCTGCTGGCCGCCGGACAAACTGAGGCCGGATTCCCGGAGGCGGTCCTTCACCTCGTCCCAGAGCGCGGCTGCCTTCAGGCTTTCCTCCACCGTTTGGTCGAGCACCTGTTGGTTCCTTTCACCACGCATTCGCAGGCCGAAGGCGACGTTTTCGTAGATGCTGGAGGGAAACGGATTGGACTTCTGGAAAACCATGCCGACATCGCGGCGGAGTTTCACCACATCCACGGACGAGTGGTGGATGTCGATGCCATCGACGAGGATGTGTCCCTCCGTCACTCGCGTGCCGGGGATCTCGTCGTTCATGCGGTTGATGCAGCGCAGCAGGGTGGACTTGCCGCAGCCGGAAGGGCCGATGAACGCGGTGACCTCGTGCTTGCGCAGATCGAGCGTGATGTTCTTGAGCGCCTGAGACGGGCCGTAGCTGAACGACACATTGCGGATCTCCACCGCGGATTCCACGGCGGCGGCTTGCTCGGAGGGTGCCATGAGTTCGGGCATGGTGCGTCGTTTCTAACCGAAGGCGCCGGTGATGTAGGCTTCGGTTTGTTTGTTGGAGGGATTGTGGAAAATGTGATGGGTGTCGGCGTATTCGACGAGCTCGCCGAGATACATGAAGGCGGTGCGGTCCGAGCAACGCGAGGCCTGCGCCATATTGTGGGTGACAATGACGATGGTGTAGTTCTTGCGGAGCTCGACGAGCAGTTCCTCGATCTTGAGTGTGGCGAGCGGGTCGAGCGCGGCGCAGGGCTCGTCCATCAGCACGATGTCCGGCTCGGTGGCGATGACGCGGGCGATGCAAAGCCGCTGCTGCTGGCCGCCTGACAGACCGAGGGCGGAGGAGTGGAGACGGTCCTTCACTTCGTGCCAGAGCGCGGCCTGGGTGAGGGCCTTTTCCACGGCGTCGTCGAGCTCCGAGCGCTTGCTCATGCCGGCGATGCGAAGGCCATAGACGATGTTCTCGTAGATCGACTTGGCGAAGGGATTGTATTTTTGGAACACCATGCCCACACGGCGGCGGAGTTCCTGGAGATTGATGTCCGGGCGCTGGATGTCGATGCCATGGATGTGGATGGAGCCGCCGGTGACGCGCGCGCCGGGGATGCGGTCGTTGATGCGGTTGAGGCAGCGCAGAAGAGTGGACTTGCCGCAACCGGATGGGCCGATGAACGCGGTGATTTGTTTGTCCGGGATGTCGAGTGTGACATCATGCAGCACCTGCTTCGGGCCATAGGCGAAGCGCAGGTTTTCAACACGGACGGCGGCCGTGGCGGGGGCTGGGGATTCCGGATTCACCATTTGAGTTTCGAACGCATTTTCGCGCGGAGGACCATCGATCCGAAGGAAAGGATCGCCACTAACAGAAGGAACACGAGCACCGATCCGTATTGCGCGCGCTGGGTGTATTCCGAGGCCGGGATGCGCGCGGCGAGGGTGTAGATGTGATAGGGCAGCGCCTGGACTTGGGAGGAAAGGATGCCGAAGGGATTGCTCAGACCCTGCCATGGAAGATCATCCTTCGCGGCGACGGCGGCGGTGAACATGATCGGTGCGGTTTCCCCTGCCACGCGGGTGATGGCGAGCAGCGAGGAGGTGAGGATGCCGGGCAGCGAGTAGGGCAGCACGCACTTGCGGATCGTCTGCCAACGGGTGCCTCCCATGGCCAGCGAAGCGTCGCGGAAACCCTGCGGCACGGCTTTCAAGGATTCTTCCGATGCAGTGATGACCACAGGAAGAATCATGCAGGCGAGCGTGGCGCATCCGGCGATGAGCGAGGAGTTCCAGCCTTGGAAGCTCAGGACGTAATCGCCTAACATCAACGGAACGACCAGCAGCGAGCGGTCGGACGGAGCGGAGGTGATCACCGGCACGGCGAGCACGAAGACCGCGAAGCCGAAGAGGCCGAAGACGATGGAGGGGACTCCCGCGAGGTTGAGGATGGCGAGGCGCACCGCATGGATGAAGGGGCTTTGTTTCGCATACTCCGCCAGATAGATCGCCGCGCTCACTCCGAAGAACAACGCGAGGATGATGGCTCCGATGGTCAGCAGCGCGGTGCCGACAATTGGACCGGCGATGCCACCGCCGGAGTAGGAGAAGGTTTGCTCGTTGTAAATCTGCTCGCCGGAATGCGAGGTGAGATACTCGTTGTATTTCGAAGCGGGAAGTTGGTGGCGGGTGCCCTGCGCGTCGTCGAAAACGTGAAGCGTCTCGTTCTTCGCAGTGAGGAACTCGAGGTCCACGTAAGGAAACTTCGAGGTGAGGATGGCGGGCGCTCCATCGAGAATGATCTTGGCAAAGAGCATGACTGCCACCAGCACGATCAGATAGGTGGTGCCGCCGAGCACCGAGCGCACCACGAGATCCCGGATGTAGCCTTTCGGGAGTCCCTTGCGGATGAGTTTGTCCGGATCAAACATGGAGAATCACTTGGGTTTGCGGTGCACGAAGTGATGGGCGGTGGCGTTGATGCCGAGCACCACGATGAAGAGCAGGATGCCCACCACGAACAAGGCGCGGTAATGCACGCTGCCGAGCGGCACCTCGCCGAGTTCCTGCGCGATGATGCCGGTGAGCGTGTGGGTGGGCTGGAAGAAGGTGCCGATGCCCGCGGAGAAATCCGGAATCTTGATCCGGTTTCCGGCGACGAGGAGCACGACCATCGTTTCCCCGATCACGCGGCCGAGGCCTAACAAAATGGCGGCGAGGATGCCCGAAAAAGCCGCGGGGATCATCACGCGGAAGGTTGTCTGCACGCGAGAGGCTCCGAGCGCCTCGGACGCCTCGGCGTAGGCGGAGGGCACGTTGTTCAGCGCGTCCTCGGCGAGCGAGAAGATCGTCGGAATGCTCATCAGCGCGAGCAGGCAGCCGGCGGTGAAGATGTTCAGGCGTTCCTCAATGGGGAAACCGGGCACCCATTGCAGCGAGTCCATCATCGAGAGTTCGCGCAGCACGGTGCCGAAGACGAGGATGCCGACGAAGCCGAGCACCACGGAAGGAATCGCCTGGATGAACTCGATCACCGGTTTCACAATGGCCTGCTCGCGGCGAGCGGCGAACTGGTTCACATAGATCGCCGATCCGATGCCCACCGGGATGGCGATGACCAAGGCCACAATGGCGATCATCAACGAACCGACGGCAAGGGGAAGGATGCCATAGAAATCCTGCCACTCGCCTCCGGTGATCCAGTCCTTGCCGGTGAGGAAGGAAACAAAGGCGTCCGAGAGCGGAACGGGATCCGTGTGTTTCCACGCGTTGAGTTTCGCGGGCGTGGCGGACAGGTCGGTTAGAAACACCGGCCATGCCGCGCGGGCGGCGCGCAGGAGTCGGTCGGCATCCCCATCGGAGAGAGACTGGGGCAGTCCCTTGATGGCTTCGGTTGCGGATTTCGTCAGTTCCTCGTGAAGTCGGATGCAATCCGGGCGGCGTTCCAAGAGGGCATGGATCGGCGTTTCCACGTCGGGCTTCTCGGCGAGCGCGGCTTGCGCCTCGCTGGTGAGTTTCTCGCGCTCCGCGGCGGTTTTGGCGTTCGCGGCCGCGGCTAACAGGGTCTTGCGGTTTCTATCGAGAATGTCCGCGTTTTCGATGGCCTCCTTGGTGGCGGTGACGGTTTCGGACATTTCCATGATGGCCGAACCCAGGTCCATGCCGCTGGACTCGAACGAATCAATGGCGCTGCGGAAACCCTGCAATGGTTCGGAATTCTTTTGTTGGGCCGCTGCGAACTCTTCCGCGAGCCGCGGGATCAGAGGTGGGTCCTCCGATGCTTCCGGAGTGCGGTTGCGGAGCGAATCGATGAGCTGTTCGCGCTCGGCCCCGCTGAGGTGTGGTGTGGACGGCAGCTTCTGAAGCGCGGTGACACGCTGCTTTTCATAGTTCGCCCTGAGGGTGACGAGCATGGCCGAGTTCGCGTCGCCCTCGGACTGAGGATTGTTCAAGATCAGGTCGCGTGTCGGCGCGGTTCTTTCGGTGAAGGCGTTGAACAGCGCGGCGGCTTCCTGCGAGCGCTTCATCTCCAAAGCGCTCTTGCCATTCACCTCGGCGTAGTAAGCGCGGTTGAGCAGGCTGGTGAGCTGTTCGTGGGCCAGCAGGTTCTTGCGGGAAATATCAACAAATTCGAGACCGGCGGTGCGATAAACCTCTAGATCCCGACGGTATCCCGGGAAAAAGCCCAATCCTTCCTTCAGCAGGAATGCAATGATCAGGACGAGAATGACAATGGTGAGCCCGGCATTGGACGCGAAGAAAAACCGGATGAGCCTTTCATACGAAAAGCCGCGCTTCTGGAAGCGGTGGTTGGGTGTGGGGATCGGTTTTGCTCCTCGGGCCATCGTGGCAGGTCGAAGTGGAATCAGGTGAAAGGGATCTTGGCAAGAAAATGGGCACCGTCAGGCGGGCTGACGATGCCCATCAGCAACAACAACTTTATTACAAAACGAGACGGGAATCAGTTTTTGATGAAACCAACCTTCTCCACGATGGCCTGTCCTGCGGGAGATTTCACGAAATCCAGAAAGGCCTGGGCTTCGGCGGTCGGCTTGTCCGGCGCGTAGAGGTAGCACTCGCGGGCGTAAACGTATTTCTTGGCGTTCGCGGCCACCGGCTGCACTCCGTCGATGCTCAGCGCCTTGGTGCCGGGGGTCTTGGAGTAGGCAAGACCCACGTAGCCGATGCCGTTTTTGTTCTTGGCCACTTCTTGGGCGATCTGCTCGGTTCCCGCCATTTTCTGGGAGCTGGACGGGTAGTCACGGCCTCCCATGGCGAGTTTCTGCCAGTCCTTGTAGGTGCCGGAGGAGGTATTGCGGGTGTAGATCGAGATCGGTCCCGGAGCTCCGCCGACTTCCGACCAGTCCTTGATCTGACCGGTGAAGATCTTGGCGACCTGGGCCTTGGTCAGATTGCTGAGCGGACTGTTCTTGTTGACGATGACCGCGAGCATGTCGTGGCAGACCGGGTGTTCCTTGATGTAAACACCCTTGGTTTTGCACATCGTGCGCTCGTCTTCCTTGATCTTGCGCGAGGACATGCCGAGCTGGGCGGTGCCGTTGGCGAGCGCCGGGAAGGCGGTGGAGGATCCTTCGGCGGCGATCTCGAATTTCACGCCCTTGTTGCCGGCTGCCTTGAAGGCCTCCGCGAGCTGGGGAACGAGTTTCGCGCCGAGGGTGTCACTGCCCTTGATGCTGAGGGTTTGCGCGCCGGCCACGGTGAGCAGGGCGGCGGAGGCGATCAGTGTGCTGATGGCTTTCATGTGTTTGGTTTGGTTGGA
>DAISZP010000119.1:8282-12281 GCA_036824745.1 Luteolibacter sp. | reverse complement strand
GCACCGGCGTCCAATCTGGCTTACGGCCCGCCGCACACGCTCTCCATCCTGGTGAACAACCAGCCCGGCGTGCTCATGCGCATCTGCCAGGTCTTCTCGCGCCGTGGTTTCAACATCGACTCGCTCGTCGTTTCCGAAGGCCGCAACGCGAACTTCTCACGCATGACCATCGGCATCTCCGGCGATCCGGAAGGGCTCAACCAGATCATCATGCAGGTGGGCAAGCTCATCGATGTGATCCACTGCTTCGAGCACACCTCGGACAACTCGGTCACCAAGGAGATGATCCTCATCAAGATCAAGTGCTGCCCCGCGGAGCGCTCGCAGGCGCTGCAGATTTCCGAGCACTTCAACGGCAAGACCGTGGACCTCACCCCCACTTCCATGATCGTCATGATCAGCGGCGACAGCCCGAAGGTGGACGCCGCCGTCACCATGTTCTCGCAGTTCACCATCATCGAGACGGTGAGAACAGGCAAGGTCGTCATGGCCCGCGGCGAACAGCCGACTTGATCGTTTGATCGCGGAAACCCGGCCTCACCCGCCGGGTTCCTCCCCCTTCAGGATCCGCCTGCCCTGCATCACATACAGGACGCCGGACCACGCGGTGAAAAAGCCCGCCACCAGGCACGGCCAGAGCGGCGGCAGGTCCACCACCTTGAGCATCACCCAGCCGAGCGCGAACATCTGGGTGACGGTGCAGATTTTCCCCGTCCAGTGCGGCACGAACTTCACCTTCCGCTTGCAGCGCCAGAGGATGACGATGCCGAAGAGGATGATGCAGTCCCGCAGGAAAACGATCACCGCGAACCACGGCGGCAGCCGCCAGCCCGGCTTGCACCAATCGACAAAGCTGAGCACCAGCACGCCCGTTAGAAGAAGCGACTTGTCCGCGATGGGATCGATGAACGCGCCGAAATCCGATTTCTGGTTGAACCTCCGCGCGATCCATCCGTCCAGCCCGTCCGAGGCGGCGGCGGTGACGAAGACGCCCAGCGCCCACCAGCGCAACGCTTCATCCGGCGCACCGCGGGCCACGCTCATGCCATAGGCGATGGCCAGCGCCGCGAACACCGGCACCATCAGGATGCGCGTCATGGTGATCTTGCTGGCAAACGTCACGCTGGGATTCAACCAGAGCCATCGCTTGAATGAAACCTGAAACTTGCCGCCCGTCACACGCGGGTTGCCGGATCGGAAACCATGGTTCATCCTCCGCTTCATGGCTGCGGCATTCGATTGGCCGGATTTCCTCGACGCCTTCACGCGAAGCGCGGAGAAGGCCGGATTTGCCTGCGAATCGATCCTCGATACCGACGCCGGCCCGCTGCTCGCCTGGTCCCGTGGCGGCTCGCAAACCAAGGTCTATCTATCAGCCGGCATGCACGGCGACGAACCCGCCGGGCCGCTGGCGATACTGCGCCTGATGGACGAGGGATTTTTCAAACCCGGCATCCAATGGCTCCTCTGCCCCGCCTTGAACCCCACGGGCCTCGCACAGGGCACGCGCGAGAACTCCGAAGGCATCGACCTGAACCGCGACTACTGGCTGAAGCGCTCCGCCGAAGCCCGCGCCCATGCGGCGTGGCTGGAGAAACAAGCCCTGCCGGATCTGTTTCTATCACTCCACGAGGATTGGGAAACGAGCGGCTTCTACTTTTATGAAATCAACCTCGGCCGCGACACCCCGCAACGCGCGGCGGGCATCATCGATGCCGTGAAACCGTGGTTTCCTCCCGAAAGCGGCGGGGAGATCGATGGCCACATCCCGAGAGCTCCCGGCTGGATCTATCATGAAGCCGAGGCCGATCTGCCCGAAGGATGGCCGGAAGCCATTTTCATCGCCAAACTCGGCTGCCCCTTGTCCTTCACCTTCGAGACCCCGAGCCACGCCGCGCTCGAATCACGCATCGCCGCCCACTGCGCCGCCGTTAGAGCGGCCTGCGACGGATTGTGAGGGGAATGAGAACCACGGATGAACGCGGATTTTTAGAGAATTGAGTTCATTACGGATCCGTGTCTATCCGCGTTCATCCGTGGTTCTCTTCCATCTACCGGCTAACCCACCAAATCCCCCAAGGCCAGCTCCAGCGTCGGGAAACGGAACTGGAAACCATCGCCCAGCAGTTTCTCCGGCAACGCGCGCTGGCCTTCCAACAAAGCCCCGCCGAAGCCGCCGAGCGCGAGTTTCAGCGCGAAGCCCGGCACCGGAAAAAGCGCCGGACGATGCACGGCCGCGGCGAACTTGCGGGTGAACTCCGCGTTCCTCTCCGGATGCGGCGCGCACAAGTTCAGCGGCCCGGTTAGAGAATCGGATAGAACCGCATGCAGGATCGCCGCGCGTTGATCCGCCACATGGATCCATGGCATCCATTGCCTGCCTTTTCCCAATCTGCCGCCGATCCCCCATTTGAAAACCGTGGCCAGCCTTTCAAAGGCCTCGCCCCCCTTTCCTAACACAATGCCCGTGCGCAGACAAATCACCCGCACGCCCAACGCCTCCACCTCATGCGCCGCCGCCTCCCAGTCCCGGCACAGCTCCGCCAGATAGCCGCTTCCCGGCGCGGAAGCTTCCGTGAGTTCCTCATCCCCGCGGTTTCCATAGATACCCACGGCGGACGCGTTGACCAGCACCCGCGGCCGCACCTCCTCCGGCAACGCGGCAATGCCCTCCACGATCCGTCGCGTGAGCCCCGCCCGGCTTTCATGAAAACGCAGCATGTTCGCCGCCGTCCAACGCCTCGCGATCGGCTCGCCCGCCAGATTGATCACCACCTCATGCCCCGCCAGATCCGGCGCTTCCGTCGATTGCCAAAACTCCACCCCCGGCACCGAACCTTTCCCGCCCCGGCAAATCCCCGTCACCGAAAACCCCTCCCCCGCCAACAAGTCCACCAGCCCCCGGCCGATGAAACCCGTGACTCCGAACACCGCGACCCGCCGCTTCTCCTGCATGCGCCTAACATGGATCGCACAGGCCGCGGGTAAAATGGATTTTTGTGGGGCAGCGGATGCCAGCTTGAGACTCAGGGCGTGACGGAAACCACCACAAATCGATCCTCATCCTCATTTGCAGACGGCCCTCTACGCTCCAGTGTGAAATCCAATCGAAGAGGCGAAACCAATCTGACCAGCGTTGTTTTGTTCACCTCATCATGGTGGACCTCAAACTTGAGATCACCGCTCGGAATCTTCTTGAGCAGATCGAGCAGGGCTTCCGGGGAATGTCCGTGTTTTGAATGAGCCGCAATCCGAGGGAGATCCGTCGTCACCAAAAACCGCCGGAGCTGATCCTTCTTCGCGGCCGTAATCAAGGTCCGGACCACCTCTTCATGGCTCAATTGGTCAGCATGCGCGGAAGACATCGCACAACTCAGAAATGCAACGAGGAAAAGGTGTTTCATGGGATTTGGACCTTTCTTTCGGAATGCAGGAATCCTTTCCTCTGATGGATAGAAACCCCGCCCGCGCATGGCGAGGGGATTCTTCATTCCGGCGGGGATGGCGGCCGGGCTGTGATCCCTGCCGGGATGGGGATGGGCGGTCCGGGGGGCTGTCCGGAGTTCAAGCTTCAGCTTGCTTCGTCCAGGGGCAGGCTGAAGCGTGGACTCCGGACGCTTGGTGAGGGGCGCGGGGGCTGTAGATTTGGTGTTTTGTTTTCAATGACGTCGTTTTATGGATATTAAATGGCATCTTTGAAATCAACGACGCCATTTTTCATGCGGGAAATGATGGCTTTGAAAACAAAGCTGCCGTTTTTCTTTTGTAATATGGGTGTTTTGAAAACATGGGTCGTATTTTTGGATAGTGAAATTGTGGCTTTGCGATCAAAGGTTTAGTTTCTTTGGTGTAGAATTGGTTCTTTGAAATCAAAGTTGTGACTGGACAGATCCGGCGGGGTGGTTTTGAGTGGGGGAACTGGAGTTACGGGGTTCCGGCGGCGGGAGGGTTCGCGGTCGGGAACGGTGACGCCGGGGACAAACCGGAATTTTTAATGTC
>DAISZP010000119.1:0-8272 GCA_036824745.1 Luteolibacter sp. | reverse complement strand
CATGGGGAGATCGAGTGTGTCGAAGTTTGCGGAGAATCCGTTTCTTTCGGGGACGGTGGGGCGGTTTCCGCTGATGAGTGAGGTGCTGGCGGATACGTTGCCGCGGGCGGCGGGGGCGGTGGCGGGGATGCCGGAGTTCGCGGGGATTCTGGCGGAGCTGGAGGCGGCGGCGGCGGGGTGGAATGCGGGGGAGACGGCGCTTTCGTCCGCGGAGGCGGGGCTGCCGGCGGCGAGTCTGGCGTTTGATGACCGGATGCGGGCCTTGCGGCGCAAGCCGGATGCGGAAAGTAATAGTTTGCTGGAGGGGTGGGAGGCGCGGATCCGGGCGGAGGTGGCGTACCGGGGGGCGGTTTACCGGGAGCTGCTGCCGCAGGGGCGCGGGACGCTGACGGCGGGGAGCCGGGAGGAGCAGTTGGATGCGCTGGCGGCGCTGGGCGAGCGGCTGGCGGGGCAGGTGACGCGCCCGGGGCTGGTGGCGCTGGGGGCGGAGGTGACGGGGTTTTATGAGGAGGTGCGGGGTTTGCGGGAGGCGCAGACGCGGGCGAAGGCGGCGCTGGAGGTGGCGCGGGGGAATCAGGAGAAGCTGCGGGTGGCGGCGGCGGCGGCGCTTTATGGGTTGATCGGCCAGGGGATGGTGGTGTGGCGGGCGACGCCGGGGCGGGTGGAGACGCTGTGGGATGTGAATCTGCTGCGGCCGCGGCGAATGAAGACGCCGGGTGCTCCGGGGGAGACGGGCTGGGAGGCGGTGGAGAGACGGCTATTCACGAACGCGCTGCCAGCGGGGGCGACTCGGCTGGAGGGGTGGCGGCGCGCGCCGGGCGGGGTGCCGGAACTGCTGGCGCGCGGCGGCCGCGGGGAGACGGTGGTGGTGGTGCCGGCGGGGATTGTTTTCCTGCCGGGGGTGTCCTACGAGCTGTGGCTGTGCGCGGCGAACAGCCGGGGGCGGAGCGGGCCGGGGCCGGGGCTGGGGTTTTCGGGGATGTGAGGAGGGCGGCTTTCTCCCTTTACTTCGGAGGTCCGTGGTTTTGTGATGTCGGGGATGCTGAAACGCGTTGCATGGCTTCCCCTCCTCTTTTTTCCCATGGGCGTGGTGTCGGCGCAGGATGGGCCGGAGGTGCTGCCGGACAATGCGGTTCCGCCCCCACCCGTGGACATGATCACACCGGTGCCGGCGCCGGAGATTCCGATCGGCGCACCGGGCACGGAGGATTTCAAGATGCCGGAGAACCTGAACATCACCAACATGGGCGGGCCGATTTCCGGAAATTGGAATGAGGGCTATCTGGTCTATGGTGGTCCGGTCAAAATCGTGGGAGACAACGGGTTGGAGGTTTTTGCCGACAGGGCAACCGTGGACAACAAGGCCGGAACAGCAACGCTTGAGGGCAATGTCTGTGTCTATCAGGGAAACACCCTGATGCGTGGCCAACGCGCGGTTTACTACTACACGCGGAAGTTTCTCGATACGACGGGGCTGCGGGCCTCGGTGGATCCTTTCCTGCTGGAGTCCGGGAAATTCACGGCGGAGGAAATCAACGGCAAGCAGGTGATCGTGGGCCGCAACGCGGGGATCACGACGGATGATTCGGAGAACCCGAACTACTGGATCCGCTCGAAGGAAACGCGGATCTATCCGGGCGAGAAGGTGGTGTTCGACGACATGCGGCTGTATTTCGGCGAGACGCCGGTGTTCTGGCTGCCCTATCTGAGCCAGCCGCTGAAGGGGGAGCTGGGCTATCATTTCATCCCTGGCGCGCGTTCGAACTGGGGGCCCTTCCTGCTGAACACCTACGGCATCATGCTGGGCGGCGAGACGGACGAGTCCACCGGCGAGAACAAGGACGCGTGGCTGCTCTCGCGCTGGCACTTCGACATCCTGACGAAACGCGGCATCGGCACGGGCGTGGATTTCCTCAACACCGGGCTGAAACACAACGAGGAGATCACGGGGCTGAGTTTGTATTATCTGAACGACATGAATCCGGACACGGACAGCAGCGGCATCCCCCGCGGGTTCGTGAACGAGGACCGGTGGAAATTCAGCTTCAAGGAGAGCATGCCGTTGAAGTTCGAGAAGAACGCGGACTGGAGGCTGGACTCGAATCTGACGTGGCTGAGTGACGCTTACTACTTGGAGGACTTCGAGCCGAAGACCTACCGCACCAATCCGCAGCCGGACAACACGCTGGGCCTTTACCGCCGGGACGACCGCTCGCTGCTCTCGATCCTCGGCCGTTTCCGCATCAATGATTTCTATCGGGCGGACACGCGGCTGCCGGAGGTGACCTTCGACACGACGCGCGCCCCGCTCTTCGGCCTGCCGCTGCTGCACGAGGGCAGCACCTCGATGGGATTCATCGGCGAAAAGGCTCCGGACATCACCCGGGACTCGGTGATCAATCCGCTGCTGGGGCTGAGCGCCTCGGACCCGGCGGCTCGGCGCT
Source organism: Luteolibacter sp. (assembly GCA_036824745.1). Lineage (GTDB taxonomy): Bacteria > Verrucomicrobiota > Verrucomicrobiia > Verrucomicrobiales > Akkermansiaceae > Luteolibacter. The sequence goes on along the minus strand of DAISZP010000119.1, from coordinate 5,828 downwards.
TGCTCGAACAGCTCGACGGATACGAGCGGCGTCTCGCGGAGAGCATGCTCGCCCTGCCGGTGGGCGATCCGCGGCGCCAGGCGATCCGCACGCAGCTTCTCGATTCCAGCTACACGCGTTTCCACACCTATCAGGAAGTCTCGCTGCCGATGATGCTGGGCGGATTCCTGAGCATCGTGCCGGAAGCGGGAGGCGGATACTCGACCTACAGCGCGGTGAACGGGCCGGAGGACAATCTGGACCGCGGGAACCTGCACGTGGGCACCGAGGTGTCCGTGAAGTTTTCAAAGGATCTCGGAGACATGAAGGCCCCCGCGTGGGGGCTGGACGGGCTGATGCACGTGCTGCAGCCGTACACGAACTGGTCCTACGTTTCCACAAACGACTTCGAACCCGGCGATCCGGCGGTGGACCGGCTCACGCCGACGACGCGGCCGCGCCCGCTCGATCCGCTGGCCTTCACGGCCGTCGATGAGATGAACAGTTGGAACACGGTGCGCCTCGGCGCGCGCAATCACCTGCTCACCCATCGGGACAACCAGACGTATGAATGGCTCTATCTGGATACTTATGTGGATGGTTTCCTGAAGGACCCGGAAGGCTCGCGGGATTTCTCGAACCTCTACAACGATGTGAACTGGCAGCCGCTGCCGTGGCTCGGCATCGAGTTTGAAACGCAGTTCCCCATCGCGGACGGCGGCTCGGGGTTCAGCGAATACGCCACGCGCATTCACTACATGCCGACGGACCGTTTCGACGTGGGACTCGGCTACCGCTACCTCAACGGCCACCCGTTCATGCTGGACTCCAGCCGCGTGGATCTCGCCACCTACACCCGCCTCACGGAAAACTGGGGCTTCGGCACCCAACACATCCTCGAGATCGACGACAACACGCTGGAACTCCAGCAATACACCGTGCACCGCGACCTCGGAAATTGGGTGGCCGGCATGGGCGTGAGCCTGCGCGACAACCGGGTGGACACCGAATACGGCGTGGTCTTGAGCCTCACGCTGAAAGATTTCCCCTCGGTCTCCTTGCCATTCGAGATCGAGTCGGAATAGTAAGGCCACACATGGTCATCACTACCGAACAACTGCTCGCCTCGCTGCGCTGGCGCTACGCCACCAAACAATTCGACGCCTCGCGCAAGATCCCCGCGGAAACGTGGGCCGCGCTGGAGGAATCACTCGTGCTCACCCCATCGTGCTTCGGCCTTCAGCCGTGGAAGTTCCTTGTCGTGGAAAACCCGGCAGTGCGCGCGAAGCTGCTGCCGGATTCGTGGAACCAAACGCAGGTGACCGACGCCTCGCACTTCGTCGTCCTAACGGCACGCACCGATCTCACCACCGCGGACATCGACGCATGGGTTTCCCGTCTATCGGAAATCCAGGGCAGGCCCGCCGACTCGCTCGCGCCGATGAAGGGAATGATCGTCGGTTTCGCCGAAACGATGAGCGAGGAGGAACGCCACGCGTGGAACGTGCGCCAGGTGTACATCGCACTCGGCCAGCTCATGGCCTCGGCCGCCGTGCTCGGCATCGACGCCTGCCCGATGGAAGGCATCAGCAAGACCGCTTACGACCGCATTCTCGGACTGGAGAATTCCGGATACGCCACGGTGGTCGCCTGCGCGCTCGGATACCGCACGGATACGGACAAGTATGCGACGGCACCGAAGGCGCGCTTCGATGCCAGCCGGGTGATCCAGCACGTCTGATCACTCCTCCCGCGGCGCCTGCTGGGGGATCCCGAGGATTTCAAACACATCCTTCATCAGGCGCATGGCGATTTCCTTGGATTGCTCGGCCTCTTTCAACTTGCCGTTTACGCCGACGAGGATGGCGGGCACCGGAGCACCTTGGGAATTGAGGGTATCACCCGTCCGCACGAACAAGCGCCTGCCCACCTCCTTCGCGGCCTCCTCGTTGGAAGCCATCTGCCATTTCGCCGCCAATCCCAGATCCTTGCTCACGCCTTCCAGCACCTTCGGCTCGCTGAGCTTGCCCGTCAGCTCCTTGACGATCTTCTGGCGCTCGGTCATGCCCACATCCTCGCGGATCGCCAGCGGCACCCAGATCGGATTGGGGCGATTCGGCTTGTAAACGAACTTGTAGCCCGCGATCAAACCGCCGCCCATCAATACCATCAGCGCCGTCACCGCTACGATCCATCGTTGCATACCGGCCGCTTATACTTCATCCACCTGCTGATCCAAGCTGGAATTTTTCCGATGGAATACCCCGCCACCGCCGCCACCGTCGAGACCCTGCCAAACGGCCTCACCCTGATCCTCGATCCCGATCCGGCGGCCCCGGTGGTGAGCGCCCAGATCTGGGTGGAAACCGGCTCCATCCACGAGGACCGGCTGTTAGGCTGCGGGGTCTCGCATTTCCTCGAGCACATGGTGTTCAAGGGCACGCGCGATTACGATGCGGACGAGCTCGCCGCCACCGTGCAGGCCGCCGGCGGCCACTGGAACGCCTACACCACCTTCGACCGCACGGTTTACTACATCGACGGACCGGCGGACTCGCTGGACGTGTTTCTGAAATGCCTCAGCGGGCTGGTGTTCTTTCCGGTGATTCCGGAGTCCGAGTTTGAGAACGAGAAGGACGTGATCCGCCGCGAGATCGACATGGGCCACGATGATCCGGACAACGCGGCCACGCGGCTGCTGTTAGCCACCGCGTTCCAGAAGGATCCGCGCCGCCACCCGGTGATCGGCCACCGCCACCGCTTCGACGCCGTCACCTATCAGGATCTCGTCTCCTACCACCGCGAGCGCTACACCACGGACCGCTGCTTCGCCGTGATCTCCGGGGACTTCGATGCGGAAGCGGCGAAAGCGGCGCTCGTTTCCCTAACAAGCGATTGCCTGCCCGGCTGCGGACGCGAGCCGCTGGTCGCGATCGATGCGCCGCAACTCGGACCCCGCCACGCGCGGGAAACCTTCGCCATCCCCGCGAGCCGCATCTCGATGGCGTGGAAATCCCCGGCGCTCGATCATCCGGACGCACCCGCCTTCGATGTGCTCGCCGCCGTGCTCGGCCGCGGGCGTGCCTCGCGCCTGCATCGTTCGCTGCGCGAGGAACGAGGACTGGCGTTGGAAATCTCCGCCTACTCATGGACCGGCCCGGGCCGCGAGGGGATCTTCGGAATTTCCGCCGATGCGGAAACGGAGAACCGTGAGACTCTGATAGAAGCCATTCACGCGGAGATCGCCGCGATTTCTAACAGCGATCTCGAATCGGACATCGCCAAGGCGAAACGCCAGATCGCCGCAAGCCAGTTCCGCACGCTCACCACCGCCTCCGGCCGCGCTTCGGATCTCGCGTCGAACTGGCACGAGGCTCGCGATCTCAACTTCACCCGCCGCCACGTGGCCGCCATCGAGGCCGTCACCGCGGAGGACGTGCGCCGCGCCGCCGCGCACCTAACAGACGAGCGGCTCACGCTCACCATCCTCGATCCGCTGGACGCGCCGACTCCTGCCAGAAAGGCGAACACCGCGCAACTGCGCCCGGACATCAGCGTCCACACGCTCTCTAACGGACTTCGGATCGCCCTGCTGCCGGACAAACGCGTTCCCCTGCTCCACCTTCAGGCCGCCGTGCGCGGAGGCCTGCCATCCGAGACTCCGGCAACCAACGGCCTTAACCAACTGCTGGCATCCACGCTTCACAAGGGCAGCGCGACCCGCAGTGCCAAAGAGATCGCGCTCACACTCGAATCGCTCGGAGCATCCATTTCCGCGAACACCGGCAACAACGCGCTGCTCGTGCAGGCCGGCGGACTCGCTCCGGACATGGAAACCATCGCCGACGTGTTCGCCGAAGTGATGGTTTCCCCCGCGTTTCCCGAGGACGCGATGCGGCGCGAAAAGGCCAGCCAGCTCGCCGCGCTGGAGGAAGCCATGCAGGATCCTCTGCACGCCGCCTTCCGCGCCCTGCGCCACGCGCTCTATCAAGGAAACGGTTACGGGCTCGACGCTCTCGGCTCCCTTGAAAGCCTGAAGTCACTCGACCGCCAACACCTCGTTTCCCACCACACCCGCCACTTCAACGCCGCGAACACCACCCTCGCCATTGCCGGGGACTTCGAGACATCGCGCGTGATCGAATCGCTCGAATCCGGATTCGCGAGGTTTGAACCGGGATCGAAATGGGATGTCCCCGCCAGCACTCCGGCGCGCGGATTGGAAACCACGGTGCGCCTGCCCAAGAAACAAGCGGTGCTCGCAGTCGGATTCCCCGGCACTTCCGTCAACGGTGCGGACCGCCACGCGCTGGCCATGATCCAGGAATACGCCTCGGACATGGCGGGGCCGCTCTTCATCCGCATCCGCGAGGAACTCGGCCTCGCCTATCAGGTCGGAGCCACCCAGTTCCTCGGATACGACACCGGCATGTTCACCTTCTACGTCGCCACCTCACCCGATCAGGTCGAACTGGCTCGCATCGAGCTGCTAGAAGAAATCCGGAAAATCGCCGATGGAGGCATTCCGGATGAGGCCATCGACCGCGTGCGCTCCACGGTGCTCAGCGGGCTCGCCATCCAGCAGCAATCGCTCGCCCACACCGCGCGCCACGCCGCGCTCGACCTGCTCTTCGGCCATGCCGCGGACGAACATCGCCGCCTGCCCGCGATCTATCAGGCCGTCACCGCGAAAGAGGTGAAAGCCGTGGCAGAACGGATCTTCAGCGCCGCCCCCTGCATCACCACGGTGCTGCCGGAGGCGGACTAAGATTCGGCTTTTCAGCCTTTCGGGCTCATCCGGGACATCACCTCGTTGAACTTCTTGGCGATCTCCGGGTATTGTTGGAGCACGGGCATGAGTTTCTCCATCGCCGCGCTCAGTCGTGCCTGCGAGGGTTTCATGAGATCCTTCATCTTCGCGTCCTGCTCGGGGCTGAGCGTTTTGTCCATGCCTTCGACGGCCTTGCCGAGCGCGGCGAACTTTCCGGTGAGCACTTCGAGTTTCGCGATGGCCTTCTCCGCGGTGGCGGCATCGGTGACGGATTCCATGATCTCCGCGAGTTGCTCCTGCAACGCGGAAACCTGTTTCGCCGCGTCCTCCGGTGTCTTCGGAGCCGCGGGTGCTTCGCTGGCGGATTGCGCCGCCTGAGCGAGTTCGGTTTGTTTCTTTTCGCAGGCGGTTAGAGAAACGATGACGGCGATCGCAAGGAACGGGAGGGTGGTTTTCATGATTCGGGTGGAGTTGGATTGCAGGGAATCAGGACGACCACGTGCCGCCGGATGCCTTCACCCGTTTCAGAAAGATTCCCGAGCGGAAGTTTCGGGAAATTCTCGTTTTTTCTATCGTCCGGCCAGCCAGTCCATGCGGAAACGCAGTTTCCTCGCACGCTCCCCATCCGCGCCCGGATAGAGGACGGGATACCAGGCGCTCATCACCGCGGCACGTGCCGTGTAGCAGGTTTCCAATACCTCCGGATCCACAGTGCCGCCAACCGTCTGATAGCCCCGTGTGATTTGATCGGCGAGAGCGTGATCGCCATCCAGATGACGGGCGTTCCACAAGATTGACGCGAGATCCCACTCGACCGGTCCGAGAAACGCGTCCTCCCAATCCGTCCACAGCAACCCGTCACGGGTGACCATCAGGTTTCCGAAATGCGCGTCTCCGTGGAGCGCCTTCATGGGTGCGCCATCCAATCGTTGGATGGATGAGCTCAGATGATGCCGGAGCAGTTTCAGATCCTCCTTCGTCATGACCCCATCGCGTTCATGGCGCTCCACCATGGCGAGCGTTTCATGGAGGATCGCCAGTTTCGGCAGCCCGAAATCATGCTCCGCCAGATGCCGGT
>DAISZP010000118.1:0-12294 GCA_036824745.1 Luteolibacter sp. | reverse complement strand
CCCATTTCCATCGCCATCACCTCGCCTGCTTTCACCGCGGCAGGATAGAGCCCGGCGAGCCAGGGAACGAGGCCGTGCCAATCGGCATCGAGCGTGTTGTGCAGCGGCCCGAAGATCAATCCGTCCGCGTCGGCATCGGTGCGGATGATTTTTTCAATGGCTCTTCTAACACCCGGCCAGACTTGTTTGAGAAACGCATCATCCGCCGACATCTGATGCTCCCGCAGCGCGCCGAGGATACGCCCGGCCTGCCCGTCCACGGCGTAGGTGTCGCCATCCTCGCCGCGGAAGGCGATGGTGCCGTCGTCGCGGAGAAATTCCCCGAAGTCCACATCCAGCCGCTGCTGTCGCTCGATCTCCGGAAACACGCGGCCCACGGCCTGCGCGTAATGCCAGACATGGGTGCAGGTGCCCGGGCAGCAACCCGTGCCTTCCCACGCCCAGAAACGTTTGTCGCGGAAGCGCAAACAAGTGGTAGTGGCGAGGATGCTGGTGTTCGCGAAGGTCCGGTTGAGAAACCAATGCGGCAACGTGGAGTCGTTCCATGTGTCGCGCCAGAGCCGAGTGGTCGTTGACAAGCGCTCGAAGTTTTTCGCGACATAATCCGCCACCGCTCGGGCATCGGCGAAACGGGTCGCGTAGTAGTGACCTCCCTTGTGCACCGGTTGGTTCGGAAAATGCCAGGTCAGCACGAAGTCCACCACGCGCGATTCACCGGGCGACAAGGTGAAACCGCGGCCCAACATGCCGACCTGTTTCCCGGCGGCAGGCACTTCGCCGGTTCCGGATTCGCCCTGCGGTGTTCCGCCTAACAACCCTATGCCCATCGTTCCGAAGTCAGGAAACTGATCAAGCGCGGCCTCCGGTGCTTCATCGCTGAAAACGATCCGCCCGATCCCGATGTGGCCCCAATCGCCTTGTTTCTCATCGACGATTTCGAGACGAGCCTTCTTCCCCAACCAATCCGCAACCGCGAAGGCCTGCTCGCTCATCAGGTTGTTCTTCTTCCCCGAGGCGCTGCTCACCACCTTGCCATCGACGACGAGGCGCAGCGCGGTTTCCGGAAATGATCCGCCGCCGATCCAGAAGCGGATGAAGTGGCGCTCGATCATGAACTCGCGGCTGACGAGCTTGCCGAAGGCGTCGTCGCGTTTACGGACATCGTTTCCCGGTGCCGCGGCGTGCGAGTTCGCCACCGCATCGCCCGGGCCGCCGAGATCTCCCTGATAGGCGGGGACATCCGCGCGTTTCACAGGCCCCTTGCCGAAAGCCGTGCCTTCGACTGTCCAAGCCTGATAGTCCCTCCAGTCCTCGAACACGATGTCGGGTTTGGGTTTCTCGGCGGACACCGGAGGACGGATGGACGATTGGAGGAAAGTCAGTGTTTCGCTGCGGATGGAATCGATCCTCCGCGTGCCCTGCACCGGGCGGTGATCGATGCAGACAGCGTTTTACAAGCGGCCCTCTAACAAAACATCCGCCGCGTTGCCGCCGTTGTTCGTCACCTTAAACGACATCACCGTGGCAGGCAGGCTCGAATCATCGGCGTTGAGCGGGATGAACGGCGAAAAGGCCTCCAATTTCACGAGCACCGGGCAATCCGGATCTTCATAGTCCACCGTGCCGATCGGATAGGCTCCGGTGAAAACGACCTTTCGGAAGCCCGTGCGGTCCAAGGCGCGCTCCTTGCCATCGACGCGAATGGTGAAGCCTTGATCGAGCGGCGAAAACGCTTCGGGCGGCTGCACGTAGTTCGCGCCGTTTCGCGGCGGCACCGCCGCGCCCTTGTATTGCACCGTGCGGTCCACCGCGCCTTCGTGCTGGCGGTTGAACACGTCCCACAACCACAGGCGGCCGTCACCCGCCAGATAGACGAGCCCGCAGGCGATGCCACCCACGGGCATGCCGATTAACTTCAGATCATCGCCGGTGAAACGTTCCGGCTCGCCGCGTTCGAAAAGCGACGCCACCCACTCCGGGCGCAGTTTCTTGTCCGGCCCGATGATGTGCGGCACGCCCTCGAAGGGGCCGGCGAACGCGCTTTGCCCGGGCACCCAGTTCGCGAGCAGGGAGGCGGACGACCATTTGAGGAAATCTCGGCGGCTGGGTTTGAGGGGATCCATGGAAACAAAAGTGGAATTCGCCACGGACTACGCGCGGCGGGATTCCGATGTTTCCTTCCCCATCACGCCTTCAGCCGATGGAAGTGCCAGCGGACTTCGTTCTCGTAGCTGGTGAGGCTGGGATAGACCCGCGGGACCGCTGGTTCGCGCATCGGCCGGTTCAGGCGTTCGGGCGGCAGCAGCTTCGCGAGATCGGCCATCATGCGCTCGATGGCCGCGCGGAGTTTCATGCGGATCGGAGTGCCCTGATGGAAGATGGAGGTCTCGTTCGTGAGCACGAGGTGAAAGCGGTTCGGCTCGGACCAGAAGAAGAAATCCATGCGGAAGATCTGTTCGGTTTCCTCCTTGAACTCGCGCTCGGTGACTAATTTCGGCATTCCCGCGCCGCGACCTTCGTGACCGCGGAAGTCGAGCCTCTGATGGATCTCCGTTTTGAACTCGATCCGGTTGAGAAATCCCGCGGCGAGGAACACCAGGTCGGTTAGAGGCCGCACCCGCTCGCGGCCCATCGAGTCCGTTAGAACGAGCACCTCGTCGCGCGTTTCCACACGCTGGATTTGATAGCTCTCGTGCAAAATGGGCAGCGCCGCGTCCGCCACCACCTCCGTTTCGAAGCCGCGCCCGGCGAGCGAGGCTTGGAAGGCGTGGGCCTCATCACGCGGCAGGCGGGAAACGAGGATGCCCGAGTTCTCGCGCAGCAGCCTCGGGCAATCGGCGCGGGCCACCGAGGCCGCGGCGTCCGATGCCTCCTCCAGCGATTCGCGGGTGATCGTCTGGTCGAGCGATTTGAAGAGCAGGCTGAAGGTTTCCATGGCGTCTGAAAAAGAAAACGGGAGCGGACAAACCTGCCCGCTCCCGGTGTGAAATTCGGTTTCTGCCGAGAGGCGGTTAGAACGCGAAGACCTCGCCGTCCTTGAAGAAGCGCTTGATCTCGGCGGCCGCGGCCTCGGTGGAATCGGAGGCGTGGCAGACGTTGATCATCATGTCCTCGCCGAAGTCGCCGCGGATGGTGCCCGGAGCGGCGGCCTTTGAATTCGTGGGACCGAGCAGGTCGCGCACCTTGGCGATCACGTCCTCACCTTCGAGCGCGAGCGCGATGACCGGGGTCTTGCTCATGAACGCGACGATTTCCGGGAAGAAGGGCTTGTCGGCGATGTGCGAGTAGTGCTCGCGCAGGATCGCGTCATCGAGCTTCATCATCTTGATGCCGCGCACGGCGAATCCGGCGTCCTGGAAACGGGCCAGCACCTTGCCGGTCAGGTTTTTCTCAATCGCGTCCGGTTTGAACAGAATCAGTGTGGTTTCAAGAGCCATGGCGCTGGCAGTAGGCGCGGAAATGCCGATGTGCAAGCCTTTTGACGCGGCGGATGCGCCCCGGGACTGCCTTCGACGATGCCCGGAAGGATCCTGAGGGAGCAACCGCAGATGGACGCAGATGGACGTGAATCAGAGATGGGAATCAGAGATGGTTCAGACTCCGCACGGCCTCACCACCTGTTCATCCATGCAAGTTGAATTTCAGCAATTCCACATCCTTCTTCTCTTCCATCTGCGTGAATCCGCGTCCATCTGCGGTTCGCTTCTCTTCCGTAGTCCCATCAGTCGCAGCGTGCTTCAGGCACCCTCCGTCGCGGGGTCCGCCAGCAACTCGTTGAAACGGCGGATCGTCTGGCAGGCACCCGTTTCCACGTCCACATCGACGATGGCTCCGCACAGGCGGACCGGGCCTTTGGCGACCGGGAAACGGGTGGGCAGTCCGGTTTTGAATCGCCAGACGACGGATTCGACCACGCGGCCGAGCACCGATTCCTCGGGGCCGCACATGCCGGCGTCTGTCAGATAGCCGGTGCCGCCGGGGAAGATGTTTTCATCCGCCGTCTGCACGTGCGTGTGCGTGCCGAGCACGGCGGAGACCTTGCCATCGAGGTGCCGGCCCATGGCGATCTTCTCGCTGGTCGTCTCGGCGTGGTAATCGACAATGATCGGGCCCACTCCCCCGGCCCGCAGCCGGGCGGCCTCCGCTTCGGCGGCGATGTATGGGTTTTCCAAGGGCGGCTGGATGAACGAACGCCCCTGCACCTGCATCACCGCCACCTTGCCCTTGGCGGTTTCCAGCACCACGCTGCCATTGCCCGGCGTGCCTTCCGGGTAGTTCAGCGGGCGCAGCAGGCGCGGCTCGGTCGGGAAATAATCCACGATCTCCGGCTGGTCCCAAACGTGATCGCCGGTGGTGATCACCGCCGCTCCGGCGCGCAGCAGGTCGATGGCGATCTTCGGCGTGATGCCCTTGCCGCCCGCGGAATTCTCGCCATTGACGACGATAAAATCCAAGGCCTCGGACTGTTTCAACTGCGGCAGCCGCTCGATCACGGCCTTGCGACCGGGTTCGCCGACAATATCTCCGAGAAACAAGATGCGGATCGTGGACATGATGGAAGATTCGGGCTGGAAAAAACGGCCCTGAACGAGGATTCACCTCCCCGCCGCCGCCGACAATCCAATTTCCCGCCCTTTCTCCCACATGAAACGCCTCCTCGCCATCGCCGTCCTGCTTGCCCTCGCCGGCATCGCGCTCTGGTGGTTCATCCGGCAAGGCCCGGTCGCTCTCCCGAAACCACCCGCTCCCCCGGTGACTATCACTCCTCCACCGGTCCCACCCAAGCCCCCTGCTCTATCCGAACTTGGCGAAACGCCCGATTGGTCCCAGCTCGACATGTTTCAGGAAACCATCACCCGCGAGGACTTCGAACGCCTGCTCACCACCGTTTTCACCACCGGCGAGGGCTGGCGTGCCTTCATCACCATTGGAGATCAGGACTCGCGCATCCGCACCGGAATCGAAAACGAGGAATTCATCCTTCGTTTCGCTTCCGCCGGAAACGTGAAACCCGCCCCGCGCATGTGGCGCACCACCGCCGAACTGCCTCCCGCACCAGCAAACAAGCCGTTGGAGGGACTGCGCATCGCCATCGATCCCGGCCACATCGGCGGCCAGTGGGCACGCATCGAGGAACGCTGGCTCAAGGTCGGAGACACCCCGCCCGTCTGCGAGGGCGACATGACGCTGCTCGTTTCCCAACTCCTCAAGCCCAAGCTCGAAGCGCTCGGCGCCAAGGTGTTTCTTGTTAGGGAAAACTCAGAACCAATCACCAAACTCCGCCCCGCCGACCTGATGCAGGCCGCCGCCGAAACCATCAGCGCAAACAGCCCGCCGGACGAACTCCGCAAGACCGCCGAGCGCTTGTTCTACCGCACCGCCGAGATCCGTGCCCGCGCCGAGATCGTCAACCACACCCTCAAGCCCGACCTCGTGCTCTGCATCCACTTCAACGCCGATCCCTGGGGCGATTGCGAACACGCCACACTCGTCAACCGCACCCACCTCCATTTGTTAGTCAACGGCGCCTACACCGATGAGGAAACCGCCCTCGCCGACCAGCGCCAGGCGATGTTGGACAAACTCCTGCGCCGCACCCACGAGGAGGAAACCCAAGTCAGCGCCACCGTCGCCGAAGTTTTCGCCTGGCGCAGCGGACTGCCACCCTTCCTCTATCCGCCCGGCGCGAAAAACGTCTGCCAGGTGGACGGCAACCCCTACCTCTGGGCCCGCAATCTGTTAGCCAACCGCCTCTACGACTGCCCCGTCGTTTACATGGAACCCTACGTCATGAACTCCGTCATCGACCACCCCCGCATGATCGCCGGTGACTACGAAGGCCTGCGCGAGATCAGCGGAAAACAACAACCCTCCCTCTTCCGCGAATACGCCGACGCCATGGCCGAGGGTTTGGCGAAGCATTATGCGGAGAAAAGGGCAAAGGCCAATTGATCCGATTGCGTTCTGGGTGAAGAGGATAACGAAATGAGATGGATGAACCTTAAAAGCGCGCTCATCGCCGCCCTGAGTTTGATTGCCGCGGCAGCCGCGGTTTTCCTCCATCGCCAGAATAACGACAAGGTTGTCATCATGGGCCCACCATGGCTGATGTACTCCGACAAAAAACTCATCCAAACCTTCAAGGAAGATGCGCTCAGCAGTGGCGATCAGGCGGCCTACTCCTGCCGCATCCTCTATGAACGGCTTTATCTCACCAGAGGCGACCTCACCCAAGCCATGCCATTTCTCCAAGCGGCGGCGAAGCTCAATGATCCCGACGCGATTGAAATTCTCAAAGATCCCGAAGAATACTATCGCGACTTCAAGGCCCGGTTCGGAGAACCCATCCCGCAGGAATTTCATCTCAAATAGACAGGCGTTCGCGCTGCACGCGGCAACACCCAGGTCTGAAGCGACAATTCAAGTGAAGCTGCAAGAAACGACTCGAAAGATTCCGGAACGGCACTAGAATTCCAGTCATGGCAGTCGTCGGAGAGATCATGCAGGACGTTCTCAAGCTCCCCAGGGCGGATCGTTCATTCCTCGCCAGGAAACTTTTGGAGAGCCTGGAAACGGACGATTCCTTCACTCCGAAGGAGATGCGGGAGTTTGAAAGCCGTTCCCACGACGTCCGGGAAGGAACGGTGAGTCCCTTGACCTTGGAGCAACTGCAACAAGAAGTGTCCGCCCGTTTGGCATGACCACAACCTGATTATCCATCAGGAGATCGAAGGGTTTTTCGCAAGTTTGGAATGAATATCGATGATCTGATGATAGCGACCACGGGCGCAGCAGCCATCGTTTGTGCCCGCGGAATGGCCAGAGCAACCAATGTGTATTATGAAAAATTGGGAATCGATTGCCTTTCCCTGAATTTGCTCAAGTGGTTCTACAGGCTTGTTGGTTTGCTTATAATCACGATCCAAGTTTTTGCTTGAATTGGGTTAAGGGCGAATTCGGATCAAATTTCGACGCCGCGCCCAAAAACGCGCTGTCACCAGCGCGGCTAAGTCACCCCTGAAAAACCCGCATTCAGGCCCGGATCATGCTTGGCGAAGGGGGCTGGCAGGTGCAATGTCCGCGCCGCCCCACGGTATGAAAATTCTCAGCCACGCCGATCCCGGATACGCCGCCTTTGTCCGTCGCTTGAACCGCCGCGCCTTGCCGGAAGCCGGTGTGCGCGATCTGGTCGCCGAAATCATCTCGCATGTGGCGTCGAAGGGGGATGAGGCGCTGTTCACATTCACCAAGCGTTTCGACGGCGCGGAGCTGACGAAGAAGACCTTGTTTGTGACGGCGGAGGAATTCGCCGCGGCGAAGAAGGCGGTGACGCCCGCCACGCGCAAGGCGGTGGCGGCGAGCTTGAAGAACATCCACGCGTTCGCGAAACGCGGGCTGCGCAAGGATTGGTCCGCCCGGAACGCGGAGGGTGCCATCGTCGGCGAGCGTTTCATGCCCTTCGACCGCGTGGGCGTTTACATTCCCGGCGGCAAGGCTCCGCTCGTTTCCACGGCGTTGATGACGGCGGGTTTCGCTCAAGCCGCGGGCGTGCCGGAGATCATCGCCGCCACTCCATGCGGTCCGGATGGTTCGGTGAACCCGGCGCTGCTCTACGCATTGCAGGCGGCGGGCGTGACGGAGGTGATCAAGGTGGGTGGCGCGCAGGCCATCGCCGCGCTGGCGCTCGGCACCAAGTCGATCCGTCCGGTGGACCGGATTTTCGGACCGGGCAATCGTTTCGTGGTGGAGGCGAAGCGCCAGCTTGTGGGCGCGGTGTCCATCGACCTGCTGCCCGGGCCGAGCGAGATTCTCATTCTGGCGGACAAGACCGGAAACCCGGACTACATCGCCGCGGACATGCTCGCCCAGGCGGAGCACGGCGGCGACAGCGTGGTGGGTTTCGCCACGGATTCGAAGGCGCTGTTAGGCAAGGTGTTGAAGTCCATCGACAAACAACTCGCGACGCTTTCCCGCGGCAAAATCATCAAGGACGTGCTCAAGAGCGGCACCTTCCTGCTGCACCTCAAGTCGATCGAGGAAGGCGTGACGGTTTCCAACGCGTTCTGCCCCGAGCACTTGTCGCTGCTGGTGGCGGACACGAAGAAGTGGCTTCCGAAAATCCGCACCGCGGGGGCGATTTATGTGGGCAACGATTCGCCGGTGGCGGTGGGTGACTTTCTGGCAGGTCCGAGCCACACGCTGCCGACCGGCGGCGCGGGGCGTTCGTTTTCCGGCCTGCGCGCGGACCAGTTCCAGCGCCGCACGTCGATCGTGAGGCTGGACAAGAAGTCCGTTAGAAAATCGCTGCCGGTCGTGGAGGAATTCGCCCGCATCGAAGGATTGGACGCGCACGGCCGCTCGACCGCCATCCGCCTCGAAGCATGAGCGACATGCGGCAGCTTGGACGTGGAGGCACGGGCAAGCGCCGGGCCATGAACGCGCACTTCTGCCCGAAGTGCGGCGTGGCGGTTCCCGCGGATGTGAAACGCTGCCCGTCCTGTGGATTCACGGGCGCGGATTCGGTGCGGATGTTTCCCGATCCGCCGCCCCCGCTGATGCCGGTGCTGGACGCGGCGGGTTTGTGGGACGCGGAGGACTTGAAGAAGATCGAGGCCGCGCGGGAAAAGCTGCGGCGGCGTTTTCCGCAGTTCAATTTCCACGTTTGCACGGTGATGCTGCCGGAGGATACGAGCCTGCCGGCCTTCGGCTTCTGGCTGCTGAACGTCTGCCCGATGTATGTGGGAGAGTCCGAAGAGGAGCGCGCGTGGTCGGTATTGTTCCTCATCGATGTGAAGAGTGGAAACGCGGCGGTGGTGCCGGGATACCGTGCGGAACCGTGGATCTCGGACGAGGATTGGAAAAAGGTCATGTCGTCGTGCGTCGCACCTTGGCGGTCCGGCAAGACCACACAGACGGTGATCCGATTTTTCGAGACATCCGCCTCGTTTCTCGAACAATCGTGGAGAACCCGCGGTTCGCACCGCACGTCCAAATCCCGGAGATGATCCCGCGCCTGCTCGCCATCCTCGTGTTTGTATTGTCAGGCTTGGCCATCACCCGGGCCGAGGTGGCGGATTTCCAATATGGACCGAGACCTGCGAACTCGATCTTCGATCCGCTCGGCGTGCTGGACTCCGCCGCTCTCGGCAAGATCACCGGACCGATGCAAAAGCTCCGGGAAAAGGAAGGCATCGATATCGTGGTGGTGGTGCTGGACGATCTCAAAGGCGCGCCACCCGAGCATGTGGCGGGTCGTTTCGCGGCCGCGTGGAGCAGCTCGTTGATCCGCGCGGTGATCCTGCATGTTCCGGGCAATCCCGACAGCCCTTGGATCGTGCCCGGCGGCGAGCTCACCGATCTGCTCCATCCGGAAACGATCGCCAAGGACACCAGCCGTGACAAACGGCTCGCCTCTTACGAACCCACCGAAGCGGGCAAGGTCCGCGTCGCCGTGGAAGAGGCCTCGGATCGCCTCCGCTATTGGAAGGCCACTCATTACAACGCCACCGAAGCGCGCAAGAAGGCCATCGCGAGGATCCGTCTGGAACACGACGACAAGTCCCGCCAGTGGCGCATCATCGCGCTGACCTGCGTGGCCTGCGCGGTCCCGCTGATGATCGGAATCTACATGCTCTATCTGATGTTGCGCAGGCCCGGCAGCCGCCGTTTTCCCGACGTGGAGCCGCCGCGCCGCATGGGAGCTCCGCACGCCGGTGGCAATCACGCCGTCACGAAACTCGGTCCACCCCAATCATGAAAACCGCGTCGCACTTCTTTCTAACAGCAGTCGCCGCGTGCTGCGTCGTTTCCTGTGATGCGAAAAAACCCGCCGCGGAAACGCATGCCCCGGCCGCTCCGAAAACCGGAATTCTTCCGGTGAAACCCGGCGATCAGTGGATCTACCACGTGAGCCTGGAGATCCCGGCCGGCATCACCTCCGCGGGAGCCGGCGGCGTGAGCACGAAACACCGCCGCACCCGCACCTACCTTGGAAAAAAATCAGCCGCGGAAGGTTTGCCGGAGGTCGATTGTTTTGAAGTCGTCGTTCCCGGTTCGCCGGATGAGCGGGAGTTTGTGGAGATCCACGACGACCAAATCCTGATGCGCGGCTCGCTCATCATGCGTCCGGAAACCACCAAGCCGATGTGGCTGGATCCGCCGGTACCGTTTTTCCAAGCTGGCATGGTCCCGGGCACCAAGTTTCCCGAAGTATCCGCTCCGGGAAACGCGTTCTCGCGCAACACCGAGAACATCGCCGTGGAGGACATCACGGTTCCCGCAGGCACATTCAACTGCCATCGCCTGCTCACCACTGGCAATGACGGTGAGATCGAATTGCGGAAAACCGTATGGTTTTCACCGGGCAGCGGCATCATCCGCGAGGAGAAGACGCGCTATCGCCGTGAGAAGCTCCTGCTCCGCGAAACCCAGGAGCTCATCGAGTTGAAACGCGCTTCAAAGTGAGGCCGCCGCAAGCTTGACCGCCTCCGGATAGAGCCGGTGCTCCACCACCTGGATGCGCGCGTGCAGCGACTCCGCGGTATCATCTGACAGAACCGGGACCGCTTCCTGGAGAATGACCGGACCGGTATCCATACCCTCGTCCACGTAGTGCACCGTGCAGCCGGTTTCCGAAACCCCGGCCTCCAGCGCCTGTTTCCACGCCTCAAGCCCGGGAAACGCCGGCAACAGCGCGGGGTGGATGTTCAGGATGCGGTTGGGAAATGCGCCTAACAAAGGTCGTTTCACCAGGCGCAGGAAACCGGCGAGGCAGACCAGCTCGACACCCGCCGCCTTGAGCGCGTCCGCGGTTTCCTGCTGTGCTTCTTCCGGAAACTTAGTCTTGAATCCGCGGCAATCGATCACCGCGGTGGGGATGCCGTGTTTCCGCGCGCGTTCGAGGATGAACGCGTCCGGATTGTCCGAAAGCACGAGTGCGATGCGCGCGTCCAGCGTGCCGGCCGCGATCGCATCGAGGATCGCCTGCATGTTGGAGCCGGAGCCGGAACCGAGAATGCCAAGAACCATGCGCTTGGTGTAGAGCGGGAGAACCCGGACAAACCAGATCAAAGTTCCGCCTCGGTGATCGGAATAATTTTCATCAATGCCCGTTGCAGCCCCGTTTTGAGTGATTCGTTGCCGTGAACAGGAATCACCTAGCGCTCCACCCGCCCCTCCTTCACGAAAACATGATGGCTGCCGTTGATCCGGGCCAATCTCCAACCTTGAGCCTCAGCCAGCTTCGCCAAACGTTTCCCGCAGACGGCCTTCATACCGCCAATTCCAACAGCCGCTCGTTGGGTTGCAGGTTCTCCGGTTCCGCAGCCTGCAACCATGCCTGGATCGCCTCATGCAGGTTGGCCTCCAGTTCCTCCATGGTTTCTCCTTGAGTCATGCACCCCGGCAGCGCCGGGACTTCCGCCCAGTATCCGCCTTCCTCCGCTTCGTGGATGATCGCCTTGAGTTTCATGCCCGCACCCTAGCACCATGGAGTCACGGGGAAAACCCATTTCTCCTGCCTCCGCTTTCCTGCTTGGAACGCGCCGCGGCACCCGCTATCAGGCCAGCCATGCACGACGCCCGCATCGACGCCCTCGCCCGCCAACTGGTCCGTTACTCCACCGCTCTGAAGAAAGGAGACAAGGTGCTCATCGATCTCCACGACGTGCCGGACTCGATCGGTCTGGCGCTGATCCGCGAGGCGCGGGCCAAGGGCGCGTTTCCCTTCCTCCGCCTGCATCAAGGCCGCCTGACCCGCGAGATGCTGAAAGGTGCGGAGGACGAGCAATACCACATCCTCGCCAAGCACCTGCTCGCCGAGATGAAGGACATGGACGCCTACATCGCCATCCGCGGCGGGCTGAACATCGCCGAAACCTCGGACGTGCCAGCGGACAAGATGAAACTCGCGATGAAACACATGCGCCCGGTGCTCGACCACCGCGTGAAGAAAACCAAGTGGTGCGTGCTGCGCTGGCCGTCCTCGTCCATGGCCCAGCAGGCCGGCATGAGCACCGAGGCTTTCGAGGACTTCTACTTCAAGGTCTGCCTGCTCGATTACAAGGCGCTCGTCCCCGCGATGAACGCGCTCAAGAAACTCATGGACGCCACCGATGCGGTGGAGCTCAAGGGCCCCGGCACCGACCTGCG
The DNA here is from genome assembly GCA_036824745.1 of Luteolibacter sp. GTDB lineage: Bacteria > Verrucomicrobiota > Verrucomicrobiia > Verrucomicrobiales > Akkermansiaceae > Luteolibacter. The sequence continues at coordinate 144 of DAISZP010000118.1, read as the reverse complement.
TTTCTCGATCAAGAACATCCCGGCCATCGTCTGCGGCGGAAACTACAACATCCCGGACGGCGAGGTCTTCACCGCGCCCGTTAGAGACTCGGTGGAAGGCGTCATCACCTACAACGCGCCCACGATCTATCAGGGCATCCCCTT
>DAISZP010000117.1:0-12319 GCA_036824745.1 Luteolibacter sp. | reverse complement strand
AGCCTAACAATCTAACGGACCTCTCGGCCCGCGGCAGGTGGATCACCACGCGGGTGCCCTGTTGCTCGCGGCTGTCGATGGATATCTCGCCGCCGTGCTCGCGCACGATGCGGCGCACGATCAGCAATCCCAGCCCGGAACCCGAGACCTTGGTGGTCCGGTAGGGTTCGAAAATCGCCCCCATGTGCTCCGGGGAGATGCCGGTGCCGTTGTCCTCGATGGAGAGCATGTATTCGTATTCGTTGAAACCAGTGCGTATGGAAATGCGGCCCTCCTCCGCGGGCAGCGCCTGATAGGCATTCCGGATCAGGTTGTAGAACACCTGCTGGAATTGCCCGGAATCGATCTGCGCCAAGGGCATGCCCGCCGCGAGATCCAGCTCGACCGCGATGTTGCGGGATTCCAGCTCGGGTTCCAACAGTCTCAGGGTTTCATTCAGCACGCCATGGATGTCCGTTCGCTCGCGGCGCGGCATGGTCGGCCGCACGGCGTGGAGGAACTGCTTGAGGATGGAATCGAGCCGCTGGATCTCGCCGCGGGCGGTGGCGAGGTTTTCCTCCAAGGGCTTGCGATCACCCGGTGGCAGCTTGCGGAGCTTCCGACCTAACAACTGCAGGTGGATGTCCAACGAGTTCAGCGGATTTCCGATTTCATGGGCCACTCCCGCGGCGAGCAGGGTGAGCGCGTTGAGCCGCTCGGATTCGAGGGTTTCCTCGGCCTCGGCCCGCGTCCTCGTGAGGTCCCGCACCAACATCACGAAGCCCAGCGATTCATCGCCGTCCTCGATGGGAGCCAGATAGAAATTCAGGAAACGGTTCTCCGGATAAAACACCTCCAGATCCCGGCTGATCGAGCGTCCGGGCTTGGCCAGCGATCTCCAATCCAGCCCGCGGACCTGGGTGGACAGGTGCTCGCCCATCGCCTTTTCCGGATCCAGCCCGAAGAAACCACAGGCCGCCTGGTTGACGAAACCGATCAGGCCCTGCGGATCGAGAACGATCACCCCTTCCTGCAGGGCTTCGAAGACTTTTTCGAGGAAACCCTTCTCATGAATCAGCCGCGTGACGATCTGCTGGACCTCTCCATGCTCCACCCGGTCGAGGCGGGCGACGAGTTTTTCGAGGAAGCCGGATTTCACGGAGAGTTTGCGGGTTGGGTGGTTTCGGTGTTCAAATTGGGGCATGGAAACGATCCGGATCGTCCTTTGCACCTTTCCGAGCGCCGAAGTGGCGCGACAAATTGGCACGCTGCTCGTGGAAAAGCAACTGGCGGCATGCGTGAATCTCATCCCCGCCGTCGAATCGATCTACCGCTGGCAGGGAAAGGTGGAAAGCGCCACGGAAACGCTGGCGGTTTTCAAAACCCGCGCGTCGGTTTATGCGGATTTTGAAAACGAACTCGCCTCACTCCATCCCTACGAGGTTCCGGAAATCGTGGCCATCGAACCCTCTGCCGTGGCGGAAACCTACGCCGGGTGGGTGCTTGCGGAAACCATCGGCGGATGACACCCAGCAATCAAATCGCCGTTCCGTCCAGGCCCAACTGCCGCTCCTTTTCCTCCACTTCTCGCTGTTTCTGTTTCCCGCTCTCAAACGGCGAACGCGCCCCGGTGTCCTGATAGATCACGCGCCCGGAACCATCGGTCACCGTGCGCTCGGTGACGCAAGCGCTCAACGACATCAGACAAGGCAAAGCGAGGCAAATCCGGACCATTCCGGCGAGTGAACCGGTTTCCACTTGCCGTGCTAGCTCCGGATTCGATTCGGAATCCATCACCTTCACTCGGTGATCTTCTCCTGAACCTTCTCGGCACCCTTGCTGATTCCGGAGCCTGCCTTCTGCACATCCTGTCCCACGCCTTTGACGGTATAGCAGGAGTTGAGCAGGGCAACGGAAACGAGGGACAGCACGAACATGATTTTCGTTTTCATACGATCCAATCTCGCAGCATCCCCTCCGCTTTGTCAACGGAGCAGCCGTTTCCTAATTCCAAAGGAACGCTGGTCCTCCTCAATACCTCGGCACCGTCCCATCGATGATCTCCGACCACATGTCGATGCCGCCGCTCATGGAGAATGCGTTTTCCACGCCATGAGCGCGAAGGAAGGCGGCGGCGCGTTGCGAACGCATGCCGTGATGGCAATAGACGACGACGCCGCGTTCGGAGTTGGCGGTGAGTTTCCCGATCATTTGCGGAAACGCACCTAACGGAATCCACTCGTGACCCGCGATGGAGCAGATGGACAGCTCGTCATCCTCACGGCAATCGATGAGCCGCGGGCGTTGATCCGCGGGCAGCCCATACCACTCCGCCACGGCCCGCGGGCTGATCTCCAGCGTGGTCTCGGCGTCCGGCAGGGATTCGGGAAACCCTGGCATCACTCGACGATGACCGGAGTTCCCACCGAGACGTTTTCAAAGAACTTCTCGGACATTTGGTGGGGCATGCGGATGCAGCCGTGCGAGGCGGCGTAGCCGGGCAGATAGCCGGTGTGCATGCCGATGCCTCCGGAGAAGCGCATGAAGTTCGGCATCGGGGCGGCGTAGTAGATTTCGTTGGGTTTCGGCTTGTCCACGCGGATGTCCACGTTGTCGTTGGTCATCATGCCCGTGGCCCGGTCCTTGAAGACTCCATAGACCGAGGATTTGTGGTCCTTGCTCTTCTCCGTAATCTTGTAACGGCCCGGCGGAGTGGCGTGGTCCTCGTTTCCACTGGAAATCTTGGAGACGCCTACAAGGGTGCCGCCTTTGTAAAAATAGGCCTTCTGCTGGGTACGGTTGATTTTCACCAACGGACTGCCTTGCACGCCGTCACCGTCCCAATACGAAATGTCGTCGTGGATCGCCGGTGCCGAGTGGTGCGGACCGTTGGATACCTGTTGCACCACCGGACCGCCCACACCCGCCATGTAGCCGGATTTCTGTGGGCCGGACGGCGCGCAGGCATTCAGGGCGAGCACTCCGGCAACGAGCGGGAGAACGCGATATTTTGGAAAACCGAAATATTTCATTGGCAGCGGAAGCTGTACCAATTCCGACTCCGGGTCAAGGCGGCAGTGCCCCGGAATTCGTCCGGTGCCTTCATCCATCGATCCGCTATGGACATCCGGACACCCCTGTTTCATGGTTCGCGCGCGAATGAAGCGACCCGAAATCATTGCCGTTCTGATGGCCGCGAGCGCTTTCGCCGCGGACGCCGCCCCCCGTGTCGCGATTGTCCGGGTGAAGGAAATCTACACCGGGCTGGCCTCCACCGAGGCTCTCCAACAGGACACCAAGAAGCAGAACGAGGAAATCTGGAAGGACCAGCGGGCCAAGGAACTCAGCCGGATGCTTGAGGAACTGAAGGAACTGCAAAAACAGCTTTCGGACAAATCCAAGCCGCTTGATGAGGACACCGCGCGCAAGCTCGCCCGCAACTACGAGATCAAGCGCCAGGAAGCGATGACCTTGCAGAAGGAGTTCGAATCGTTCCGCGAGGAGCAGGAGAAACTCATCAACCGCCGGATGGTCGTCGCCATGAGAGATTCCCTCAAGTTCATCACCGGCGAATCCGAGAGGATCGCGAGGGAAAAGGGATTCGATCTGCTCATCGACGGATCCGGATCCACCAACACCGGCGTGCCGTTCATCCTCTATCAGAAGGATGCTCCGGACATCACCGATGATGTGAAGGCGGCCCTCAAGGATCTCATCCCCGCATCACCGCCGCCTCCTCCCGCCGAAGCTGGAACGCCTCCGCCCGCCCCACCGAAATCCGCGAACGCGGAAAAGCCGAAACGCTGAATCTCATGGAAACACTGCTCTCCATCCTCCAACAACACTTCACCTGGGGACTTCTGTTAGGTCTGCTCGTCGCGGGCTTCATTTGGAAATCCGGCTTCACCGCCGCCCGCGCCGCCAAACGCGAGATCAAGCGCCTGGAATCCGAAATGAAGGACCTCCAAGGCCACCTCAACACCCAGCTCAAGATCAACGCCAGCGGCAACCAGTCGCTTCAGGACGAGCTCGCCTCCCTCAAGCAGCAGAACGAAACGCTGCGCGTGAACAACGCCGCGCTCCAACAGAAACCCGGCCGCGCCGAGCAACGGCAGCTCCAGGTTTACGAAATCGCCATTCGTTCCATGCGCGAGCAGGCACCCGGTTTCGCCGCCGCGTGGGAAAAGGCTCTGCGCCAGGGCGAGGCGGAGGTCGATGCCGCGGAGTCCGGTCTCAAAAAGCTGGTCCGCCGCGTGATCCCCGGCCTTGGAAACCCGCCCTCATCCCAGGTAATCGTCAGCGAGGACTCGGCGGGGAATGTGTGATCGACCGGGCGGAATGAATTCCGCGCTCCCGGTTATTCCAGATACGGATTGGCCCGCAGCTCGCGGCCGATCGTCGTCTCCGGCCCGTGACCTGATAGAACGCGCGTCTCCGGCGGAAGCGTGAGCAGGTGGCGGTCGATGCCTTCGAGCAGTTGCCGCGTGTTTCCTCCCGGAAGATCCGTCCGGCCGACGGAATTGGAGAACAAGGTGTCGCCAGAGAACACGACTCCCCCGTTCGCGACATGGAAGACCACGCCATCCGTCGCATGACCGGGCACATGGGCGACGGAGATTTCCAAACCGGCGAGTTTCAAGGGCTGCGTGACGTCCAGCAGTGAATCGATCTGGTAGGGAACCACTTTGATCGGCAGGCCCCACCCGCGGGCAGCGGCTTCCAGGGTGAGTTCGGTGGAATAGGGTGCGAAGGCGTGGAGTTTCGCGCCCGCCTTGCTCAAGGCAGCCGCATCCTCCACGTGATCGTAGTGCTGGTGGGTGAGCAACACGTCATCCACACGCACGCCTTTCGAGGCCGCCCACGCGGCGATGCCGAGCGGGGCGTCCACGAGGAAGTTTCCATCCGGTGTCTCGATGAGATAGCCGTTGGTCTGGACGAAGCCGCCGGTGAAGGAAGTGATTTTCATGAGGCGGGCGCAGGGTGTTCCCGCGCCGCCGCTTTGGCAAAACGAAAACGACTCACCTCACCTCGTGTAGTTGAACGGCTGCTCGCGCACCCAGAGGCGCTCGGCCCCCCAGCGGAGGAAGAGCCAGGAGGCGGCGGGAGCGAACGGAGCGGTGCCGGCCGGTGTGCTGTCACCCTGCACGAAGCGCCAGCCAGCACCGGTTTTCTGATAGTGCGGATAGAGTCCGCCACCGGTGCCGATTTCCAGGTAGATGTTGCTGTCCATCACCGGTGTGGCGCTGGTGTTGAACAGATCGTTCACACCAAGTGTGTCGATGTTGGATTTCTCGATCGGATTCCAGGTTCCCGGCAGGGTGAAGCCCGCGCGGACGGGGGCCACACGCTTGCCGAGCACCACCTCGCCGAAGAGATGGAGGTCCGAGGAAACGAACGCGCGCCTGCGGAGGAACAACGCATCGGTCGGCGGAATGATCACCGACGAGGCATCCGTGCCCGGAGCGGCGACGGACTTCCAGTTTCCATCGAAGTTATAGGCAGTGAAGCTGCTATCCGGATTGAGCAGCTCGATGAGGTCCGCGGTGGAGGCGTCGCCCGACACCAGCCCGTCGCGGTTGTCGGGTCCGAACAAGCCCGCGATCGTATGGCAAGGGCGGATGACGTAGGTGCCCGCCGGACCTCCCGCGAGCCGGTCCAGCAACGCGGCGGACTCGCCAACGAACGAAAGGGTGTTGCCCGTGTTTCCGGAAATGCGGAGCATCGTTCCTTCAGCCGGACCTGAGGTGATGTGCGCGAAGTGTCCTGCCCACTGCCCCGGCGTCCAGGCCGCCGATGCGTCTGTTAGAACGGGCGCGCTCCATGTGTAGTTCCCGCCATGCACGGCTTCGCGGGCGAAGGGCGGCGCGATGAGGTTCTCGGCGTAGTGGACGCTCCGGTTCAACCATCCGAACGGCGCGGAACGCACGGTCCCGCCGGGCAGATAGACGGCGAGCCTCACGAAGAACGACGGAATGTAGCGGAACCCGGCGCGCACCTCTTCGGTGCCGTCTCCCAGATCGGTGACGATGATCTGGAGAATGTCCGGAATGCCGCTGGACCCAAGTCCGTTGAGATTGGCGGAGATGCCCCAGTTTTCCATGTCGTACGAATACTCCAGCCAGTATCCGTAGCCGATGTCCGGCAGCGGGGTGACGGGTCGGGTGAAGACGAGATCGAACCGCCGGGATCCATCGCTGGCAACCGATCGTTCGAGACGCACGCCGCGGGAAACCGACGGATTCGCGCCCGGAAGCGTGCTGGCAAACGTGGAGCCGTTGGATGGATTCAGGCCAAGGGCGTATTCAAGTCCTTCCGGATACGAATCACCGTCGCCGTCATTGGTTAGAACTCCGGTTCCGCCATACGCGGCCGCCCATTCGGCATAGGTGTTGCCTGTCTGTGGCGGTCTTACGGTGACCTTCACGCTCGCGCTCGCCGTCCCGACGGTGCTGGCGGCGCTCAGCACATACGTCGTGGTTTGCGCGGGTGTCACCTGGAGCGAAGTGAGGGCGCTCACGTCAGCTCCATTCAGCGTGAGGCTTGTTAGAGCGGAACTGCCGGGATTGATCGTCCACCGGAGAGTCGTGCCTCCGCCTTGCGTGAAGTCCGCGGAATCCGCGGTGAAGCTGACGATCACCGGAGGAACACCCGGTTTGGTGAGCGAGACGTTGTCGAACACGGCGCTGCCCGGAGCGGACTCCGCGCGGTAGGTGCCGGCGGCGAGTTCGATGCGCATCGCGTTGATCGCGATCGCGCGGTTCAACACGCGGGCGGACGTCCAGTTTGTGGCATCGGCGCTGAGTTCGAAGTGGATGCGGTCGGTGGCGGCATCATGCCGGATGCGCCAGAACTTGTGGGCAGCCGCGTTGTAATCGAACAAGGTCACGTCGCGAGCGCCGTTGATCATCTGCTCCAACCAAAGGACCGATCCCTCGCGACCGAGCACGAGGAAGTTGTTAGCTCCCGTGCCGAGCGCGAGCCAGGTATCCGCCGTGCCACCCGCCGGCGTGATCTCCGCCGCCACGGCCGCGCCTTGCAGGTTGATGAGGTCGTTGGAAACCACGCCGTTGTATCCCTCCGTGGAAACATTGGTCCGCGGGGTGACGACGAGTTTTCCACCGCTCTGCGCAACACTGATGAGCGGATCGGCGGGTGCGAACATGTTGCCATAGGGCGTGCCGACGCTCCACTTCGCGGCATCGATTCCGTTCGTGTTGAAGGTTTCCGCGAGTTCGGTGAGAACCTCGGGAGCGGCGGAAATAGATTCATCCACGTTGAGCAGATAGGCGCTGAGTTTCACGATGTCCGCCTCTGCGAGGGAGACATTGTTGTGGGCGCGGATGGCGTCCGCCACGGTCGCCGCGGAGCCATCGTGGAGATACGGCCCGGTGGCCCAAAGCCCGCGCAGCGTGGGAATGTCGAACCCTGTTAGCGAGCCGCCCATGCGCTGCCCGGAGGTGGACTTGACGGTGCCGACGTTCTCGAAGCGACCCAAGGCACTGCGGGTGAACTCGGGACCGCCGTGGCAGGAGGCGCAGTTTTGCGTGATGAATACCGAGCGTCCCGCCGCGGCATCGGCGGGCAGGTTCGCCGCATCCTGGCGCGCGGGGCTGTCGTCGGTTTTTGTTAGAGAACCGAGATAGGCGGAGAGCGCGTCGAAATCCGCGCTGCGTCCGGCGTTGGAGCTTCCGAGCGTGGGATGCGGGGCACCGTTCGCGATCAAACCGGTGCCGCCGGCGAAGTTGCGGATCTGGCCTTCGAAGTCCTGCACCTCGTCGAAGTTTCCGGTCCAGTGGAGCGGTCCTTGCCCGGCCTGACCATGGAGGGTGATGGTGTTGCGCAGTCCTTCGCCGAATCCGGTGAAGTCCCACACGCGGCCGTCCTGTCCACCATCGGCGTGGCAGGCGGCGCAGGAAATGTATTCCTGGAGCGCGAGGCGGTTGTCCTTGGTGTCGTAGAAGTGTTGTTTTCCTAACAGGACATTCGCGGCGAGTTTCTCGGTGGCCACGGTGGCCACGCTGCCGAGGAGCGACGGTGGATTGGTACCGCCGTTGAGCAGCCCGCTCAGGTCATGCGCGGTCACGCTGCGGTCCATGAAGTTCTGCACGAAAAGCATCTTCCCATCCGGTGAAACAGCGAGTCCCTGCGGCGCCCTGCCCGCGGGGAAACGAGTGATTTCCTGATGGTTCCAGGTATCCACCACCGCCACCGCGCGGCTGCCTTCGAGCGCGACGAAGGTGAGGATGCCCGATGGATCATGACAGACCGCGGTGGGAGTGCCGGCATCGTTGAAGTCCACCCGTGCGCTGTGGTCCTCCGTCAATGTGGTTAGATTCACCCGTGATGCGATGGGACGCACCGCGCTGTCGTGGGTGAGCGGTTGTCCATCACGCAAAGTGCCACGCTTGATGTTGTCCTGTTTCGAGGGAACCCAAGCGGAGAGTCCGTCCGGAGTGATGACGGGTGCGCCGAGATAGTTCGGAATGCCACGCCCGGAGATCGATGTGTCCGGCAGATCGCTGTGTTGCAGGATGATGGTTTTGAGGATGATTGAGTTCGCTGCGTCCACCAACACGACCTCGCCCCCCTTGCCGGTGGTATCCACATTCGCGGTGGCTTCTCCCGGCAGTGGCGGAGTGATGAAGCGGCTCACGAACACGCGGTTTCCGGCCGGATTCACCGAAAGATGCCGCACATTCGCACCCACCGGAATGTCTGATAGAACCACTCCGTTTCCGGGATGCAGCTTCAACAGGCGGCCGGTGGCCTCCAGCGTCAACCAGGCGGCGCTTCCGTTAGGATCAAACACCAGACCGAAGGGGCGCGAACCGCGTGGCAGCGTGAGCGTTTGCACCACCGCAAACGTGTTAGGATTGAGGATCGATACGGTTCCCCCCGTGGCGCAGGCGACCCAGATTCTTCCATCCGGAGCGATGGCAAGCGTGCGCGGTGATGCGCCTGTGGCCGTCTCAGCAAGTTTCACCCGGGTGACCGCATCAAAGACGGTGACCGTATCCGCATCCGGATTCACCGCCCAGACACGGGCGTTTCCGGAAGAACGCGGCTCCACGATGATGCTGCTGGAGGACTTCGGAGCGACGGCCGCCAGAGGGGCCGAGACGCCCTGATAGAAGCTACTGGTCTGCGTTCTTCCCGTATCGTCAGTCACCGTCACCGTCACCAGATAACGCCCTGGATTGGTGAAGACGTGGGTGATCGTCGGCGAACCGCTGAACGAGGTCTCCGGAGTACCGTCTCCGAAGTTCCACTTGTAGCGCACGTTTTTCCCACCGGTGGAGCCGGCGGTGAAGGTGGCGGACGCTCCGCTGCCCACGGCCGCTCCGGTGAGCGGAGTGACTTCGAAGGGCGCGTTCACCGTCCATGAGAACTGCGCGGTGACCGCCGCGTTGGTTCCATCGCTCACGGAAACCGTCGGATTGAATGTTCCGGTCGTGTTTGGCGTTCCGGTGATCAACCCGTTGTTCGACTGGATGGTCAGCCCGCCCGGCAGACCGGTCGCGGAGTAGGTGAGCGCTTCGTTCTCAGGATCGTTCGCAACGATTTGAAGGTTGAGCGCGGTGCCCGTCACCGCGATCTGCGGACCGGGATTGGTGATCAGCGGCGGAAGCGAGAGGCTCGGCAGCTTGTTCGCGTCCAACAGGAGATCCCACGATGCGATTTCGTGCGCGTTGATCGCCCCACCGGTGGCTCCGGTGAACCCGAACCACGCCTGCTGGCCCACGAGGGTCGGCAGATCGATGTTGGAAAGCGTGATCACCGGTGTCTGTGGACGGACGGTGGTGACGGTTTGTGAAAGATAGACGCGCAGCGTGTTGGTGGTGCCGTCATACTCCACCCATGCGGTGTGGTCCGCGTTGTCCTCCAGATCAAAGGCGGGAGTGAAGCTCGCGAGGTGGGTGTTCACGTTGCCGGCGCTGAGGACGCCGACATGGTTCGCGTTCGGATCCCCCGTGCCGGCGTAGGCGTCGAACTCGACCGCGAGGCTGCTGGCGATGTTCTGATAGCCGAGACCGCCGCCGCCCGCGCCGAGAGCGGCCGTACCCGTGCCTTGAACCGCGAAGGTCATCCCATCGCCCCCGTCGCCGGTGCCGGTCTGGCGGAAGACGAACCTGGTGGAGAACGATGTGTTTCCTCGCACCGGGAACGATTGGGAAACCCACGCGCTGCCCGCCAGATTCGCCGTGGCGGAAGTGATCCGGAGAGATGGCGCGACCACCGAGGCACTGCCGTTGATGGTGAGCCCGGTGGAGCTGCTGAAGCCGGCGAACTTGTGGCTTCTCGTCAGAGGGGAGATCGTCCACGTGAAGGACTGGTTGGAAACCGTGATGCCATCCGTGGCGGTTACGTTCACAGTGTACGTGCCCGTGGTCGTGGGAGTTCCGCTGATCAAGCCGGTGGAACTCTGGATGTTCAATCCCGCGGGCAAGCCAGTGGCCGAGTAGGTGATGACCGCGCCGGTGGGGCCGGTGGACGCAAGCGCGAGCGATGCCGCCTCACCCACATATCCCGTCTGGCTGCCGGGAGCGGCCAGAGTGACGACGGCTTGTTGATCAACCTGGAAGATCTTCGCCACGGAATGAACGCCGGAGGAATTCAGACCGAAGAGCATCCAATATCCCGGCGTGAGCGCGTTGATGTTCGCATTCGCCGTGATCTGATAGTTTCCGGGAGTGGTTTCCGTGAACGCCGCTTCGAGGAAACGAAGGTCCGTGTTCACCGAGTGGGTGATCGAGGAAAGCCGGATCATCGTGAACCGGCTGAGCCCCGCGGTGGCCGACACGTTGAATTTGGTGCCGATTCCGATCTTGCCGGGTATCGATGAAATGACCGGACGCGTGGCCAGCGTGCCGGACGAGGTGTAGAGCGATGGAGGCGTGAAAATCTCCGCATCGCGGTGGTCGGCCGCGTTTCCACCCAGTCCGCCGCCGCCGGACCAGACGCGGCCGTCCGGAAGAAGCAGCGCCACCGAGTGATAGTTCCGCGGCGTGACGTGGTTCGCCACCGTGCGCCACGCGCCGGTGGCGGGGTTCCAGATCTCGGGTGTGAGCACGGACGCGGTGTCGCTGAACTTCACGCCGCCGTTTCCTCCGATGACCATGATCTCGCCGTTCGGCAGGATGACCGTGTTCGCGAACTGTCGCGCGAATGTCATGGAGTTGGTGTTCGCCACCACCGGGGTGGAACCGCGGAGGTCCACGGTGTAGGCGGCCGTCGTGCTGGTGCCCGTGGTGGTGTCGCTGCCGGAGGTGGTGTTCGCTCCGCCACCCGCCACGAGGAGACGGCCTTCGTCGTACATCACCCACGCGCCCTCTTTCGGATAATGCGATCCCGGGACGAACTGGCCCGAGTTGGTCATGGAGCCGCTGCCGGAGGTGTCCACCCAGTGCATCGTGTCGGTGGGGCCGAAGTGGAACAACTTTCCGTTAGGAGCCACCGCGAGGAACGGGTGCCAGATATTGATGTAGCCGGGCTCCGATGTCACGGAGCTCCATCCGATGCCGGAAAGCCTCCTCCATCCGGTGGCCTCGTCCCAGCGCTCCGCGGTGTTGGATCCGCCGCTGCCGCTCACGGTGAACACGCCGCCATCCGGCAGGGCCACGCTGGGATTGTACCAGCGGGGATCGTTCATGTTGGGCAGGGCCGCCCAACTGTTCGCGTTCCAATCGAAGATGCTCGAAAGCTTGGTGGTGGCGCGACCTCCATTCACCACCACCCTGCCATCGGGAAGCATCGCGGTGCCGCCACAGAACATGTCGTGGCGCGTGTTGTTCACTTCGGTGAACTGGCCCGTCGCCGGATCCCACACGGCGGCGTAGGTGAACTCCGGCCCCGAAGGAAACGTGGTGCGCTGATTGGACGCGAACGTGAGCAGCTTTCCGTTAGGCAGCGCGGCGGCGGTCACCGGAATGTGCGGCGTCCATGGGATCACCGCGCCCCAAGAACCCTGGCTGTCCTGAGTGGCCGCGGCGAGCGCCACCACATCCGCCTTCGCTTTGCTGAGCGCCTTGGCCGTTAGATTCTTCTGCTTCTTGGAAACCTTTTTCCGGATGCCCTGTGCGTGGGCTTTCTCCGCGTCCTTCTGCTTTTGAGCGAGCCGTTTCTGAATCGTGATTGCATCCCGTTTCGGATCGAACTTCGGTGCCAGCGCGGCCGCGGCCGCCGCGAATTCGTCCTCGGTCGCGTGGTTCTGGTCCGCCCGGGCCGCTTGGCTCGTTAATGCGGCAAGCGAGGCGATTGCGATGAGGTGTCGGGTCAGTTCAGTGCCTTTCATGGCGGTCTTGGGGGGATGGAGTGACGAACGATTCGTCCGTTAGAGTGC
>DAISZP010000116.1:1533-12325 GCA_036824745.1 Luteolibacter sp. | reverse complement strand
TAATACGGCAGCGCGTCGCCGGGTGAATTCGTGTGGCAGCGGAGCAGATCTCCGATCCGGATTCTGATGAAATCCTCAAGATCCTTGGGCGGGTATGCCGTCGTGAGTTGGTGAAACAGGGTTTCCACCGTGGCTTCCGCGGCCTTGCGCTCGTCCGGATTGGCGGATCGCCGCGCATGGTCCTCGAAGACACGGATGGCGGCCATCCGCAGCAATGCACGTGCGGAGGACTGGTCCGGCGCGAGACCGAGATTCGTATCAAAGTGCGCCAGAAGATCGGCCCGGCTGTGTTTGATCAGATAGGCGGCGGTGTATGTCCGGATCAACGTCTCCAGTTCCGCCGCTGCCGGTTTCCGCGCGGCTTCAAGGATCACCTCGCGCAGTTTGGCCAATCCTTCGTCGCCCCGTCCCGCTTGATCGAATGCGAAGACGGCCGCCATCGCGACGAGGGCCTTGTCCGGGGATCCTTCCGCGTGATCCTTCCAAAAACGGTCGGCGAGTTCCACGATTCTCTCCGTTCGTTGGTTCCCGCGTTCTTGATCCAGCAGAAAAACCAGAGCCGCGGTCGAACGTCCGGCGGTTTCGCGATTGCCGCGTTTCCCGGAAATCTCAAGCGCCTTGAGAAACGATGCCTCGGCGGCATCCGCCATGCCCATCGAGCGCTCGACATCGCCGCGCATGAGCCACGCCACCTCGATGATGCCGCTATCCGGGAAGAAATCCGTCACCTGCTTCAGGTTTCCCAGCGCGGCGGCCGGCTTCCCTAGGGCCGAGTGGCAGGTGGCGAGATCGCAGAGCGCGTATGGCAGATAGGGATTGGAGGAAGTGTCTGGATGGCGGGTGAGAAACAAATCTAACAAACCTGCGGCATGATCCCAGTTCCGCCGCCGGGTCTCATTGCAGGCCTGCAGATACGCGGCCTGCACCGCGCGGCCGCTTTGCGGATAGAGTTTCACATGCTCGTCCAGCAATGGAGCCGCCTCATCGAAACGGCCGCGGTAGTGGAGCGAGGCGGCGAGCACGAACAACACCTCGTCATGCTCCGGCATGGCGGGCTTGAGCGGGCCCAGCATCGCCCGGCCGGTCTCGATGCAGGCATCGTAGTCCGCCGCCTGGAACAAGGAACCTAACAGGATGTGCCGGACAAGCGCCGTGTTGGAGGACGCGGGGAAGGCTTTGATGAAAGCCTCCGCATGGCGGCGGGTGTCCGCCGCGGTGGCGGTTTGCGCGGAAAGCCGGACGAGGTGCAGCAGGATCTCCTCGCGCGCGCCGGGAATTCCCGGGAGCTGTTCCAGTTTAGCGAGCGCTTCGTATGCCTCGCGGAGGTTTCCGGTCTTCTCACTCAACAGGGCGATCGCCGTCAACCTCGCGACTTCCGGTGACCGGTCACCCTTCAAGGACTCATCCAGCGACTTGATGGCGGCCTCAAGTTTCTTCCGCTCGGCGGGACCGATGTCCGGTTCCTTGAGGTGGGCGCGCGCATCCGAGAGCGACACCTCCAACGGCGGCACGAGCTGATAGATCGCGAGCGCGGCCCGCTGCATGCCGGCGGCGATCGTGTCGCCCGCGAGTTTCATCATGAGCGGCGTGCTTGCCAGCAGGCCTTCGGGATCGAGCGCCAGATCCACGCGGTTTTTCCCGATGAAATCCAGCAGCGCCTGTTCGTCGCGCTTGGCGATGGCGGCGGAAACGAGGGCCTGGAATCCGCTGGCGATCGGGCTGTCCGGCGTGCCGAAGCGCTCCTTGTTGCGCAGGGCGATCTCGAGGTTCTCGTTTCCTTCCGGGATCCTGCCGAGCTGATAGTGGCAGATGGCCAGGCCGACGTAGAAGGCGCCGTGGGAAAAGGCGTCGCGGGTCTTGTCGCGCTCCTTGAGGAACTTGCGGAACTGCGAGATGGCGAGCTCCCAGCGCTTCGCTCCCATGGCGGCCTCGGCCCATTTCAGCAGGGCCATTTTCTCGAACGGATTCCCGTCATCCGCCCCGTTTTTGTTAGGAAAATCGCGGTAGCAGATTTCAAACGACCGCATCGCGGCGTCCCACCTCGCGAGTTTCATCTCGCACAGTCCCTTGCGGTAATGGATCGCTCCGAACTGCGGCCCGAACACCTGCAGCGGGCTGTCCTTGCCGAAGCGCTGGATCGCCTTGTCGCAGTAACCGAGCGCGCTTTCCCAATTTTCGGCGTTGATCGCCAGTTGAGTCTTGTAGATCAGCTCTTCGAGCTCCGCATTGCGCGCCGCCGCGGGCTGGGACAGGGCCCAGACGAGCGCGCTGCTGGTTAGAACGAGGGATCGACCGCGTGGATTCATGGTTTCGGACTCAGTGGATCCTGCCCTCACCAAAGCCCCGGAGCACGCGCCCGGCAAGGTCGAATCCACCGGACACAATCGTTCCGGATCAACCCGGTCTTGCATGATTCCGCCGGAATCTCTAGGCAAGTAACGATGTCCGACCCGCCACCCAAGCCGCAACGGAATCCCTCGTTGTCGCGAACCCTCACGCGGGTCCTGCTCGTCTGCGCCGGATCGGTGGCCATCCTGCTGCCCGCGTGGCTGCCAAACCGCCCGCAGGTGCCCATCGAGCGCGGCACCGTGGAGTTGCTACAAGCCGCGCTGCTGGCGGCGGCCTCGGTCGTGATGTTCGGAGCCTCGTCGCACGCCGGATACTACCGCCCCGTTTGCCGGGTGCTCGGACTGGGATTTTTCGCGGCCTTCGTCGGCGAGATCGAGGACTTCGTTTCCGGCATTCTGAAACTGAAGTTCCCCGAGGCCTGGGTGATCGCCATCATCCTGGCTGTCGCGCTGATCACCGCGTTGCGCCACCGCATGCCGATGATCCACTTCTTCGCCACCCTGGGAAATCACGCGGGCTCCGGTCTCATCGCCAGCGCCCTGATGATCATCTACGTCTTCAACCGGGTGATCGGCAGCCCCGTTTTCTGGAAAGCCACGCTCGGCCCCGCCTTCTCGCCCAGTATCCCGCGGACCTGCAAGACCTACCTGGAGCTGCTCGCCTGTTATTTCATCTTCATCGGCGCGCTCGGTCTCTCCATCACCCTCGCCCGCCGCAAGGAGCTTTCCTGAACATGTTCCACATCGTCCTCGTCGAGCCAGAGATCCCCCACAACGCCGGTGCCGCGGGCCGTCTCGCGCTCGCCACGGACTCGACGCTGCATCTGATAGAACCGCTCGGTTTCTCGCTGGATGACAAACACGTGCGCCGCACCGGGCTCGACTACTGGCAGGATGTGAAACTGCGCGTCTGGAAGTCGCTGGAAAAGTTGTTAGAAAGCGCGGAGCCCGGCGCGGCTTTCTGGTATCTGAGCACCAAGGCCGCCGCCTCGCCGTGGACGACCGCGTTCAAACCCGGCGATTACCTCGTCTTCGGCCGCGAGACCAAGGGCCTGCCCGAGGACATCGTGCGATCCGCGGGCGATCAGGCCCTGCGCATCCCGATGGCTCCCGGCGGCACCCGTTCGCTCAATCTCTCCACCGCTATCGCCATCGTGCTCTACGAGGCGGTCCGGCAACAGAACCCCGCATGGTGAAAGGCAGCATGTCCATGAACTACACCGCCTCCGTCAAAGACTATTTCCAACCCGCGAAGTGGCTGAACAACACGCTGTTAGGCGCGGTGGCCACGCTGATCCCGTTCGTCGGCCCCATCGTTCTCTCCGGTTGGCACATCACCATCCTGTGGAACCCCGCCAAGCCGGCCGATCCGAAGGATTACCCGCCGTTCGACTTCCAACATTTCTCGAAGTATCTGCAACGCGGTCTCTGGCCCTTTGTCGTGAATCTGGTGGCTTCGTTCGTTCTGGTGCCCATAGCCCTGTTCCTGACGATCCCGGTGTTCATCCTCCTAGGCCTCGCCGGTTCGCGGCATGGAAACGACGCGGACGCGCTGGTGATCCTGATCATTCCAATCATGTTCCTGATCCAGATCGTCCTGGCGCTCGCCTATCAGCTCATCGCCACACCGCTTTCGCTTCGCGCCACCTTGACGCAGGAATTCAAGGCGGCCTTCGATTTCGCCTTCGTCCGGGATTTCATCGCGAGGATGTGGAAGGACATGGTGGTGACCTCGCTCTTCATGTTCGGCCTCGGCATCTGCATGATGATCATCACCGTGATCACCTGCTACATCGGCATGTTCTTCGCCATGCCCGTCGTCATGTTCGCCTGGCACCACCTGCAGAAGCAGCTCTATCGGGAATACCTCAGCCGTGGCGGTAGGGAGATTCCGGCAAGCCCCACGCTCATGGAGGGCCCGCCGCCTCTAGTCGGGGTTTGAAGACCGACCGCCGCAGGAAGCTCTTCTTCGGCAGCTATTTTCAAAAACACGCAGTTTCATCTTGCCTTGCCCGTATGAACTGTATTAGTGCAATAGATACAGTTGCGAGGCCATGCTTCCTTTCCCCATCCAGGTCCAGCTCGGTGAGCCGATTTACGAACAGATCGTGCGCGCGGTGAAAAAGGCGGTGGCCACCGGCCAGCTCCAGCCCGGCCAGCAGATGCCCTCTGTCCGCGTCATCAGCCGGGAACTCAGTGTGAACCCGAATACCGTCCAGCGCGCCATCAGCCGTCTTACCGACGAAGGGGTGCTCGCCAGCCACCCCGGAGCCGGAAGCTTCGTGGCGGATCGCCGCCCTTCGCCTCGCGCCGAGCGCCTCAGCGCGCTCCAACCGCTCATCGAACAGCTCCTCGTCGAATCCGCCCACCACGGACTCAGCACCGAAGAACTCCTCGAGCTCATCCGCCAACACCACCGGAAAATCCATGGAAACGATCATTGAAGCCCGCGGTCTCACCAAGCGTTACCGCCACAAGGACGCCGTCCGCGATTTGAACCTCGCGCTGCCCGCCGGACGCGCTTGCGCATTCCTCGGACGCAACGGGGCCGGGAAAACGACGACCATCAAGATGCTTGCCGGCCTCATCCGTCCCAGCGCCGGTTCGTCCTCGCTCTTCGGACGCGATTCCCAACAACTCCGCCCCGAGGAATGGCGGAAAACCGGCTACGTCTCCGAAAACCAGGAACTCTATGACTGGATGACCGGCGAGCAGCTCATCGCCTTCACCTCCGCGCTCTATCCGAATTGGGACAAGGCCTTCGAGAAGGAGTTGTTAGGAAAACTCGGCATCCCGCTCCAGCGCCGCATCTCCCGCTGCTCCCGCGGCGAGAAGGTGAAACTCGCGCTGTTGCTCGCCATGGCCTTCCACCCGCGCCTGCTCATCCTCGACGAACCCTTCGCCGGGCTCGATCCTCTTGTTAGGGCGGAGTTCCTCGACACCGTGCTGGAAATCACCCGCCAGAACGAGTGGTCCATCTTCTTCTCCACCCACGACATCGATGACGTGGAAAAACTCGCCGACGACGTGGTGATCATCGATGAAGGCCGGCTTCAGGTTTCCGAATCACTCGATACCTTGCAGGAGCGATTCCGCCGCATCGATCTCTACGGATCGCCCATTCAGTTCGAGGAAAGCCCTGCAATCCTCGGACTCCAACGCGAGGGCGATCACAGTCGCTTCATCCTCTCCGCCTTTGATGGGGAAACCGTGGCCGGCATCCAGACAAGCCACCCGCAAGTGCGGATCGAGGTATCCACGCTCTCGCTCAAGGAGATCTTCATAGCCCTCGCGAAGAAGTTCCAAACGGAAAACCCGCGCTCATGAACTCCGTGTTCCATCTCGCCCTCAAGGATCTGCGGCACTCGCGCTGGCTCATCGCTCTCACTTGGATTGTCGCGGCAGCCATCCTTTGGCTGCCCACTTTGCCGGTGGATTCGCGCGATCAGGAATTCTTCAGGTTCCACCTGTATGGGTTCGGCTCCTGGGTTCTCCTGTTCCTAACAATCGGCAGCATCGTACAGCTCGACGCGCCCTTGCGCGATACCGCCTTTCTCCGCAGCCGACCGGTTTCGCATGGCGATTGGCTCGCATCGAAGTTTCTGGCCGTCCTGTTTGTCATTTTCCCCATGGCACTGTTTCCAGTGTCCATGATCCTGGTCGCGGGGCTTCGTCCGGGCTTGATTCACCTGTCGCTGGCCTTTGTGGAGGAGATGTTGACCTTGGGCATGATCGCGGCATTCGCGATGACCATTGCGGCGCGGAATCAAACTCCTTCGAAGTTCATCGCCAACGTCATGGCGCTCGCGCTGAGCGCATTCATCGTCTTCATCATTTTCGTCAAGATGATGGGGGCATCGATTCCCCGCATGATGGATTACGAGTGGTGTTCGGATCTTTACCACCGCTCCCTCAGTCGATTTCTAGCAGCTCAAGGCATCGCCCTCGCTGGTTTCGCGGCGGCCATGCTCCATTTCTTCCGCAACCGCCATCGCGGCCATCTCACGTGCGCCACGATCGGAACGGTTCTCGCAGCCATTCTCGGGGCATGCTTTTGGCCGCTCAATTTCGTGAAATGGTTCGCCCCCGCGGAGGCCGAGGCACCGAGATCGGAATGGCCGGATCCATCCAAAATCATTTTCAAGTTCGGCCAGAATCCGTCGGCACCCGAAGATGAGACGGCTCTCGTGATGAATTCAGACCGGAGTGAGGATGGCCGTTCCATGGGTTACTCGTTCCGCGCGAATACCTACCTGTCCGGACTCCCGAACGGGTGGTTGGTCTGCGAAGATGGTTTTGACTCCACAATCACTTTTGTGGACCAAAGGAAATTCCAATCGCACGGCGACCCTTGGCCGGGATTGGAGGCCCGGATGATCCTGCCCCGGTTCGGAATTCCGAATCCGGTGCATTCCGGTGACGACAGCCTGCTGGCAAGTACCCGACTCGGGAGTTTCAATGTGGATGAATCAGAAGTGGTCACGCGTGGAGCCACGCTTGCGGGCAGCGTCAACATCCCCTTTAGGCGCCCGGTCATCCTCGCCAGAATGCCGCTGAGGGCCGGTGCTGAAACCATCATAGGAAGCCGAAAAATCCGGATTCTGAGGGTGAAAGTGTCGGATACCCGACTCAGCTATCAATACTCCATCGAAGAGCCCATGGTTAGATTCTTGGGTGGTTCGATGTCGGAACCCTTCCGAATGCTTGAGACCATCGTGGTGAATGCCTCGAAACGTCAACGCATCCTCTTCGAAGGAAGCAGCGGGGGCAATGGGCTGTCCGTTGGACCCTACCGGCTTGCGATCATCGAGTGCCTCGGACCGATTTCGCTCGATACCCGGGACGAAGTTCCCATCCCTGCCGATTGGATAGAAGGCGCGGAACTGATCATCACCGGAAGCGAGTACGGTGGCGCTCTCATCCGCGAGTTTCAGTTCAAACCCGTAGATTTGAAGGAAATGCCATGGCAACGCTGATACATCTTTGTCGCAAGGACTTCGCAAGCGCCAAGCGCACCATGTGGGGCGCGTGGTTGGTGTTTCTCGGGTTCGCCTTGGTCCCCGTCCTCGTCACGGACGGGGCGGAACACGCCACGCTGTATTTCGTGGTAGTCCCGCTGGTTCCGTGGTTTCTAGTGTTCTTTCTCACGTTGATGATCCTGAGGGTGGATCCGTTCATCGGATCCAACTCGTTTATCGGGACGCGACCGGTCTCAAAATCGACGATTTGGTTCTCGAAGATGGTTTCGATTGCTGTCTTCGTGTTGATGCCATGTCTATTCGCCCGATTCATCGGCGTTTTGCTGCTGGGGTTGGACCTAGGACTTTCGGATTGGGCGATTTGGTGGGTTGGGAACGTGCTGGGTTTCGGCGTTCCTGCCACGATCGCATGGATTGTAGGCACCACTACCCGCGGCATGATTCTTTCCACGGGTCTTACGATGGCGCTTTTCCTGGGTATCTGTTTGTTGTTTATCTCCTTGGGAAATGATATGGATGAATTCCGCTTCCTCGCCGCGGCCGAGCATTTGGAGGCTTCCCGGAGTTTGGTTGCCTGCCTGCTGATCCTGATCGCGGGCCCGCTGCTCGCAGGCTGTTGGATCGTCGGGCGACGGGTTTGGTGGAGCTTCGCCACCTACATCGGGACCGCGGTAGTCATCACCTTCGTTTCCACCCGCTGGAATTTCAATTTCGTGGAACGGCTGGTAAAGGCGGATTTGAACGAGACCCCGACGTCGGAAAATCTTCGCATCTCAACCCGTGGCAGACCCCTCGTTACCGACAGCCGATGGGATGGCACCCGGATGACGACAGTTTTCCTCGAAGCTTCTGTGGACGGTGTTCCAAACACTTGGATTGCCCACCCAGCGGGAATCAAGGCCACCGCTCGATTTCGCGATGGCAGGATGATCCATAGCGTCTGTCTGAATCAGGCCACTCATGGTGAAGACATCCTGTCGAAGCTTCCTTCGATTGGGATCAGGATCGACGAGGGTTTGTCGGGGGCCGAGTCTTGCCGGACCAAGTGGTTTGAGACGGAGTCGTGGCGTTTGTCGGATTTGCCGGATAGAAACTGCACCATTACCGGAGAATCGTGGATGGAGTTCTATCAGCCATGCATTCTCGCGGTTTTGTCCGCGAAATCCGGCGCGGTAGCCGTCAAAGGCGGAACTCGCTGCGAGTTGGATGAGGTTCGCATCTGGAAAAATGTGATCTCGATGGACCTCACGTTGACCCAGTTGAATCTCTCCAGCCGGCGATATCTAGCCAATCTTCAGCAAGGAATCGCGCTGTTTCTGATCAATCAGGAAACAGGACAACGGACCAACATACGCATGGAAGGCGCGATGGGTGTCAGAGCCATGAAAACAAGATTGACCCCTGATTTCCGCATTCAATCATCCGGGTCCGACGGAGAGGCCGTGGATCCACGAACGTTTCTCAAAGACGCCAAGCTTTACTTGATTGGCGCGCGCTACGGGGGAACTGGTCGCGTGAGTTTTGAAATCCCTGAGATCCGGTTGAAGCAAAAGCAA
Source organism: Luteolibacter sp. (assembly GCA_036824745.1). Lineage (GTDB taxonomy): Bacteria > Verrucomicrobiota > Verrucomicrobiia > Verrucomicrobiales > Akkermansiaceae > Luteolibacter. The sequence goes on along the minus strand of DAISZP010000116.1, from coordinate 3,442 downwards.
TAGTGGCATATTTGTGGCTTCGCCGCATGCGGAAGCCACGTCTTGCAAAGCCGTCGCTTTCGCAATGCATTTTCCCACTCGCCCCGGTCCGGAGGAAACCTTATCCACCACCCAAGCATGGAACCTTTCAAAAACGAACTCTCGGCCGAGAAGGCGCGGATCATTGGAGCGGCGGTGAAGCGCGCGCATCCGGAGTTTCCGCTGCCGCGATTCAGCAAAGCTCTTGAGGCGGCGTTGGAGCCGCTGGAGTTGAAACAGCGGATGGTCCACATCGCGGAGCGCATCGAGTCCTGCCTGCCGGAGGATCCTCGCGTGATGTTTCCGGTTCTAACGGAATCACTCGCGGGTGGATTGCGCGGTTTCCTTGTCTGGCCGCTCACGGAAATCGTCGCGCGGCGGGGGCTCGGGCATTTCAAGGAATCGATGGCGGCGCTGGAGGAGATGACCAAGGTCTTCACCGGCGAGTTCGCGATCCGGCCATTTCTCAGGAGCCATCCGGAGAAAACCCTGAAGCAGCTCCACAAGTGGTCGGCCCATCCGGACGAACACGTGCGGCGCCTCGTTTCCGAAGGCTCGCGCCCGCTGCTGCCGTGGGGCGGTAACCTGATGGAACTGCTCGCGCCTCCGCACCCCACGCTGAGTTTGTTGGAGAAACTGAAACAGGACCCGAGCGACTACGTGCGGCTCTCGGTTTCCAATCACCTCAACGATTTCAGCAAGCACCACCCGGACTTGGTGGTTTCCACGCTCGCTCGCTGGACCCGGGAAAACCCGGATGATCCGCGGCTTGGAAAAATCGCGCGTCACGCCTGCCGCACCTTGTTGAAGGCCGGGCATCCGGGGGCGATGGAGTTGTTAGGCTACGGCTCGGCCAAGGCGCTGGTGGTCGAGGCGTTTTCACTCGCGGACGACAAGGTGAAACTCGGCGGCACGCTCGGATACCGCATCGTGATCCGCAACACGTCGAAAAAACCGCAGAAGGCGATGTTCGACTATGCCATCCACCACCGGAAGGCGAACGGCACGCTCAGTCCGAAGGTGTTCAAGGGCCGGGTGAAAGAACTCGCACCCGGCGAGCGCTGGGAGATCATCGGCAGCCATCCGGTGAGGGTGATTACTACCCGGGTCTATTATTCCGGCATCCAGCGTTTCGAGCCCAAGCTCAACGGCAAGGCGCATCCGGCAGCGGAGTTTTGGCTGGAGTGTTAGTCCGCCAGCTCCACCTTGAGGCGGGCGAAACGTTTCGGTCCATCGAGCGTGCTCCAGGAATCGACCACTTTCACGCGCTCCCAGCGGGAGTTGAGCGAGGTCACGGTGCTGGTGCCGGTGGCGGTCCAAGTCGTCAGATCGGTGGAAAACTGCGGAGTGTAGGTCAGGTCCGCGCCGCTGCCCGAGCTTCGCCGCACGAACTCGACGGTCACGCGCGTGAATCCTCCGTCGGTTTCCAGGCGCACCAAGGGCAGCCCGCGCAGGCCGGTGCCCGCGTCCATGAGCTTCGGTTCTGCGAAGATGGGATCGAGGTTGAGCGCGAACTCTAACAGGTTGGAAACACCATCACCATCAAAGTCCGCGGCGGGGTCGGAGAGTGCCGGATTGGCGATCTGCGTGGGGGAAAAATACAGCGTCTGCCACGCGGCGTAGTCCTCGCTGGAGAGCAAGGCGGTTTCCGGAATCTGGGTTTGCAGCCAAGTCAAGGAGGCGGAAACGCGGGAGGCGTAGAAACTGGATTGCACGTCCTGGCTATCTTCCGCAATCGGAATCCAGATGGGCTGGTTGTTTTGATCCTGACCTTGATAGATTTCGAGGCCTCCCACATCAAAAAACGCCGCCGAGAACTGTGGACTTGAGGAATTCTCCCGAAACGGGCCGTCAACCGCGTAATTCCCTCCCGCGAGCCGCCAAGGCCCGT
>DAISZP010000116.1:0-1523 GCA_036824745.1 Luteolibacter sp. | reverse complement strand
CCTGAGTCACCCACCGAGAGATGGCACTCGCCGGGAATGCCCGGGTTGTCGAAGTTGCACATCAGGAGTTCGCCGTAGTTCGCGCCACCAGCCACCATTAATTCGACCACGTTTCTTCCCCAGCGTTTCACATCGTCACCTGGCCCCCATTTCCAGCCCTTCGGCTCGGTTCCAACGGCGACCTGCGCGCCGCGCTGCGTTCCGCGTCCGAACACGGTGGCCGTCGCGCCGATGTCATTGATTCCAGAGGAAAGCGGAGCCCAGGTTTTGAAGGGTTTGGCGTGGTTCACTTCCCATATGCGGATGTCCGTGCCCGGTGCATCTTGATAGCCGATGGTGGTGAAGAGGTCGCCGTGAAGATCGAAATTGAGCCCGATGCTCCCGCCGATGTGTTTGGCCGTGATGAAATGATGCGGCCCGATCGGCGCGCCTAGGAAGGTCATGAACTTGCCTTCATACTGCCACCCCGAGTTGTCGCCCGGCGTTGTAGTGTGTAAGGCGGGGTCTCCGGATTCGAGAAATATCACCGCGCGCGAGGGAGCCGACCCGGCGAGGATGGCGAGGGCGCATGCGGCGATGGCACGGGTTTCCATCCGGGGAAGATACCACGGACCCGAATGCATGGGCAAAACATTTGCTGGCGGGCCGCTCCGGATTTTCCCCTTGGCGGAGGCCGTCCTGGCGGCTAAAACGCGCGCCCCATGACCCGCACGTCCATCGAACGCAGCATCTACATCTTCATCGTGGCGCTGATCTGCACCTTCATCTACACGGTGTGCAAGGTGCTCGCCCTGATGGGTTGGCTGTGAGCCGCGGCGCCCGTTTCACTTCCAGTCCACGGCGATCTCCGCGACGCCGCCGCTCTTGCTGTCGTATTTCAGCAAACCGTGCTCCAGCGCGTATTCGTGGACGCACTTGGTGACTTTCACGTCGTAGGCGCAGTATTCGGCGATTTTCCGAAGCGGGGCGAAGTCGCCGCTTTTTTTGTGCTCCTGCCACCACTTGAGCGCGTCCAGGCCGTCGGCCGTCTTGCCCATGCCGAGTGAGGCGGAAGCCACGGAATCCAGCTTGAGGCGGAAACCGAGCAGTTTTTCGACCTCCAGCATCATGTCGAGGTTGATAGTCTGCTCGCTGAGCGTGTGGAAAACGTAAGGCTGGAGTACCGGGTAATCGAATTGCAGGTGGTTCCAACCGACGACCAGATCCGCGCGGATCAGCTCCTCGCCGAGGCGGTCCATCTCGTTTTCCGGATAGATCTCATAGGTGCCGCGCGCGGTGCTGTAGGTCACGGCCACGGAAATGCCCATCTTGTCCTTGTTCGCGTATCCGCCCACATCACCGAAGCTGCGCTGCGTTTCCAAATCGAAATAGACGATGTTTTTCCCGGCCACGCGCCGTTCATAGCCATCCGCGCGCCGGTCCGGCAAGCCCGCATGAAACGAAACGCCGCGCCCCGGGACCAATCATGGGATCGGCTTCCGGCCGCGGCCCGGAATGTCTCCGCAGTCCGCGCAGTTTCTCCG
>DAISZP010000115.1:0-12341 GCA_036824745.1 Luteolibacter sp. | reverse complement strand
GAAGAACCAGCGCGTGATTCAAGCTCCAGATCTTCCGAACATCGGACTCGTGCCCCGCGAAAATCACGTTGGTGAGTCCGTGCATTTCCTTCAAGGCCTCCAGGGATTTCAAACAAGGCCCTCCTCCGTAAATGTTCAGCTCGATGGGCCGCTCGCGCCATTTCGACATGGCAAGCACCTGCAGCAGCAAATCCTGCCCTTTCGCCTGGGGATCCACCCGTCCGACGCAGGCGAGGCGTGTCAGCTGATCATCCGGCCATGGCACCGCGCGCTCCACGCTCACGTTGCAGGGATTGATGACGATCTCGGCATTCTCTAACGGAAACCCGGCTTGCAACTCCATCAACCGGCGGTTCGCCTTTGAAACAAAGAACACCCTCGCGGCGGCGGGCAGGCCGGCCACGATGTCATCCCGCCACTCGTCAACCGGCCACCAGATCTCGCTGTTGGCATGCACGATCGGGCAGTACTTCAATCCGAGGCTCCGGCAAGCGCGCATCCACCCCAAGCCATCCCAGGGACCACCTTGGGAAATCACCACGAGATCGGGACTTTGATTCTCCAGCCAAGCCATGCTTTCCCGCGGGATCGGCGTCGGTTTGCCGCGCTTGAGAAACTTCTCTAACAAACGTTTCGCAGCCGGCAGTTTCAAGGGCCGGAAGTCCGCCTCCACGCCCTGATCGAGCAAAGACTGAACCTGCGAAGGACGTTGCGGCCAACCATAAACCGACATGCAAACCTCCAGACCCGCCTTGCGGAGATGGGAGGCGGTGCGCGACCACAGTTCCTCACTGCCTCCCCACGGGCCGCCGGCCATGGTGGAAACAAACGCGATCTTCGGCCTCTTCCGTCCCTTGCTCATGCGTTCACCAAACCGAATACTCGTAAAACTCACGCTGCAGGGATCTCACGCGCTCGTGCGGATAGAGCGCAAGCAGGCAGGCGGCGAACCCCTTCGAACACGCCGTGGCCGTCGATCTAACAACACCCGACTTCGCGTTCTTTCCAGCCAGGACCAAGGGCAGCCAGATCTTGCGAAGCAAGGGAGCCAGCGGGACCGATTCCTTCACGTGATCCGCATAGATCCGCGCGATCTCGTCGATGATTTTCTGTTTCCCGGTCATGGACTTGTTAGCCCCGGTGAAACGATAATGGCTCAGCACGCACTCCGTCCAGCGCCAGCGCGCGCCGCGGCGGAAGAGGTAGCACCACAGCTCGCGGTCCATGTAGAAATGAAGGTCGCGCAGCACCAGCCCCTCGCGCCCGATCAAGGCGCGCTTGAAGAAACAACTCGGCTGCCAAATCGCCGCATGCCAGGGGAATTTCTCCCAGCCGTCCACCTTGGCGGAGCGGGCTTCGCTCTTTTGCGGCTCCTCGTCGTATTGGCAGAAGCAGGCTCCGGCGAGCACGTCGCAGTTCTTGTCCTCGGCGAAACCCGCCGCCACCACGGCGAGCGCGCCGGGAGTGAGCAGGTCATCGCTGCAAAGCCAGTTGAAGATCTCGCCCGTGCATCTTGAAAATCCCTTGTTGATCGCTTCGGATTGCCCGGAATCCTTCTCACTCACCCAACCCGCGAGCCATGGCTCGTATTTGCGGATGATGTCCACCGAGCCGTCGTTGCTTCCGCCGTCGATGATGAAGAACTCGAGATTCGGATAGCCCTGGAGCAACACGGAGCGGATGGTTTCCTCCAGATAGATCGCCTGGTTGAAACTCGGGGTGATGATGCTGATCTTCGGCCACTCGCCGCCATTTGGCATGCGCGGTGGAAATGACGGAGATGCTTCGGTCCATGGCCAGCCGGACTTCCCGGCCGGAGGCGGCGGGAGATCGGATAGCGCCGGCGCGATGACGGGGGGAGCGGTCATGATGCCTGTTTTCTAACAATCGTGGAGTCCTCGCGGACAAGATGGGGTTCCCAGAACGCGCGGTCGTAGCGTCCCCAAGCGTGGCAGCCGAAGGGCATGCGCCCGCCATTCATTTCGAGGCAGGTTTTCGGCGAGACCTCGAACGCGAAGCGCAAGCCGTCCTCGAGCGAGGCAACCTTGAAATCCGGATCGAAGTGGCTCGCCAGATCCGACCAGAAGATGTCGTTGTTGCGGTTGTGGGCGATGGGGTTGTGAACCTCCCTCCACTCCTGCATCAGCCGCCGGGCGGGCCAGAACCACTCGTTTTTCTCCAGCAGCTTCACGAACCACGGCGGCGCGTAGGCGGTGAACAGATCGAACCAGTAAGCCGAGGGCTTTTCGAGGTAACGCGCGGTCAGCGCCCGGAGTGCAGCCTCCACTCGCAACAGGGTGAATCCTCCGTTGCCGACGCGCGGGCGGTCCACCCACGGACTGTCCTCGCAGCGGATCCACGGCGGGCCGATGTAATCGATATCCCGCGCGCACCAATCCGCAAGCTGGTCGGAGAACACCAGGCTGTCGAAGTGATAGAAAAACACGAATTCGTAATCAAGGAAGGCGCGGTAGAATCCGCGGGTTCCTAACAACTTGCCGTGGTTCGCCGCCGATCCGAAGAAGCGTTTGGAAAACTCGATGTGCTTGAAGTCCTCGAAATCGAAACGCATACCCTCGGGAACGAGCAGGAACTTGTCGTATCCGCCGAGGAAATGCAGCAGTTGGCGCTTTGAGATCTCCTCTTCCTCGGTGAGATCGGGGCGCGACGACATGGGAATGATGATCGCCACCTTCTTTGACGCCGGACGCGGACGCTTGTACGGCTTCACGAAGCAGCTTGTGACCGCCCGGATGACTTTGCGCCGGAATGGTGTAGGGGCTTCGCTCATGGTTTCTCGATGAGAGGCCACTCCAGATCCTTGGGATGCATCACGGATGGAGGAAGCGGCCATGCGATGCCGACTGCGGGATCATCGAAACGCACGCCGCGTTCATAACCCGGCGTGTAAAGCCCGCCCATGAGATACAGCAACTCGGTGTGGTCGGTGAGCGCCTGGTTTCCATGTGCACAGCGGTCCGGCACGTAGATTGCCGTGCCGTTGTCCGCGCTGAGTTCGACACCGAAGTGCTTGAGGAAGGTCGGCGAATCCGGGCGCATGTCGATGATCACATCCCATACCGCGCCTTTCACGCAGCGGATGAACTTGGTTTCACTCACCGGCTCGCCTTGGTAATGCATGCCACGCAGCGTTCCCTTGGCATCGCTGTGCGAAAGATTCGCCTGCACCGCGCGGAACTCGATGCCCTTGGCGCGCAACTCCTCCTCGCAGAAGGCGCGCGCGAAGAAGCCGCGTGAATCCATCTTGCGGTCGAGTTCGACGACAAAGGCTCCAGCGATGGGGGTTTCGTGGAAGATCATGGGGATTTTGTCCTTTCCTGAATGTGGGGGGAGGATAGAACCCGGCCATCATGAGCGTGTTTCCTTCGGATAGAAACCTCCGCGTTGGCGTGATAGGCACGAGTTCGTTTTCCGAAATCTGTCACATTCCCGGCATCCAATCGCACCCGCGCGCGGAAGTGGCCGCGGTGTGGGGACGCCGCATCGAGGCGGCGCGGGAAATCGCTGGAAAATTCGGCATTCCGAAGGCCACGGACGACTTCGAAGCCCTCTGCGCGGACCCGGAGATCGATGCGATCACCATCGCCAGTGCGAACGTGGTTCACGCGGCTCACGCGATCACCGCGCTCAAACACGGCAAGCATGTCTTTTGCGAAAAACCGCTTGCGATGAACGCCGCGGAAGCCCGCGCGATGGCGGACGCCGCAAGAGCAAGCGGGAAGGTGCATCAAGTCGCATTCACCTTCCGCTACAACTACGGCCTGCGCGAACTGCGCCGCCGCGTCGCCGCCGGGGACATCGGCACGCCGTTTCTCGCCCGCATCCAATACGACCGCTGGGACGGACTCGCCGCCGATTGGAAGGCGAGTTGGCGTGAGAAAAAGGAAGCCGCCGGGGCAGGCATGTTGTTTGATCTCGGCTCGCACCTTTTCGACATCACGAGTCACGTGCTCGGGCCGATCGCTTCGGTCATCGGCTACACGCATGTCGTTCCCCGCGAGGCGCCGGACAAGGTGAGCGGGGAAATTATCCGCGTGGAAACCGACGATCTCGTGAATGCGTGGATGCGTTTGCAAGGCGGTCTGCGCGGGCAGTTCTTCATCAGCCGCGTGACACCGCCTTTCGCACAGCTTGGATACCTTGAGATCGTCGGCGAGAAAGGCGCGCTCAAAGCCGCGCTCAGCCGTGGCGGTGTGGATTACCTCAAGGCCTCGAGCCCGGCCGATCCGGAATGGATGGATCTGCCGCTGCCGCCCGAGGCATCCGATGGAAAACCGCACGCGCTCGGCCTGATGATGCACAGCTTCGTGGATGCCTGCCTGCGCGGCGCGGTGGACGAAACGCTCGACGCCACCTTTGAAGACGGCCTCGCCGCGCAACTTGCCATGTCCGCGTTGATGGAATCGCAGGAGAGCGATCGATGGATCCGTATCAACGAGGTGCCGTGAGTTCATCGCTAGCCCTCCTTTGCGAGCAAACCCGCGCCTTCCAGCGCGCGCGCCGCTGTTAGAATCTTGCGGAAAGGCATGTTCGCTTTCTCCGCGATGGCGAGCAGGTCCTTGGTGCCATCCGATTGGTTGAGCACCCAGAGCAGCGCGAGTTCATCGAAATCGCCCGTGCGTTGGCCGCCGCCGCCGCCGTAGAGGCCGTATTTGCCGAGGCGTGGTTCGCACTTCGGCTTGAGATTGAGGTAGCGGCCGTTGTGCTCGAGGATTTCGATGGCCTGGATCGCCTTATCGAGCGTGTCCGCCATCTTCTCCGGCTTGATGAAGTCGAGGTTGTCCGCGCTGGTGTGGTACTCCGGAAAGGTTCCGTGCTGCGAGCGCATCAAACCGCCGACCGCGAGGCCGAATCCCGGCGAGCTGTATTGGCGTTCGTCGTATCCGTAGGGATGGAATGGCGCGATGCGATGATCGTCTCCGCTGGTTTTCAAGACGTGCCTCATCGCGCGGTCGATGGGCGCGTTTCCATCGCGGGTTTCCTTGTAGGTCACGCGGCCGGAATCCCCGGCACAGGTGATGACGAGGCCGTGCTTGATGTTGGCGGCCTTCGCTTCGTTTAGCGCGAGCCAGGTGATCGAGCCGATGGTGCCCGGCATGAAGACGAAACGATAAGTCAGCCGCCGCTCGACACCCATGAGATGCTTTGCGAGTTCGACAGCCACCGCATTGCCCGCGAGGTTGTCATTCGCCAGCGAAGGATGGCAGGTGTGGGAGGAAATGAGGACCTCCTCGGATGTGGCACCCGGCAGGACGCATTCGGCGATGGTCATGGAACCCGCCTTGTGGTCGGCATCGATGAAGACCTCGTAATCGCCGTCCGCCAACGACTCGACCAATCGGTGAGGCACGCAGAAACCCCAGTTTTTCCGGTAATAGCTGGTGCGGTAGGGAATGAGGTCGGGTTGATCCGGCAGGCTGAACAAGTGCTCCTTCAGTTCTGCCAGAGAAACCTTCTCATGGATCGGCGTGCTGTAGCCGAGCACGTGCAGGTTGTGATCCGCGAAATCGACAATCGTGTTTCCGTCAGGATCCTTGATCCAGCCGGCGCGGATGTTCCACTCCTCCGGCACCGTCCAATCGAAGACTTCGAGGCCACTGGCCACCTCGCGGATTTCCAACGGAATCTCCTCAGCGATGCGGCGCAAGGTGGCGCGCACACCATCGCCGGTGATGCTGCGGCACAGCGGATACAACTCCGATGCAAGGGAGTGCATCCGCTTTCCGGTTTCCTCTGATGATGCGGCAGGCATGCGGGAATCAATCCAGCACGGTGACCTCTGGGATGGGAACGACAAACTTGCCGCCCCACTCGCGGACCTTGGCCATCTCGTTGCTGATCTCCTTCTTGAGGTTCCAAGGGAGGATCAACACGTAGTCCGGCTTGGTTTCGAAGATTTTCTCCGGGCCGTAGATCGGCACGCGAACACCGGGCATGTAGTGGTTCTGCTTGTACGGGCTCTTGTCCACCACGTAGTCGATGAGGTCCGCGCCAACACCGCAGTAGTTGATGAGCGTGACGCCCTTGGCGGCGGCTCCGTATCCGACGACCGTTTTTCCGGCTTCCTTCGCATCGATGAGGAAACGCAGCAGCTTGCGCTTGGTGGCTTTCACCTTCTCGTCGAACGACGTGTAGCTTTCCATCTTCGTGAGGCCGAAATCGGTTTCCTGCTGCCGCATCGCATCCACACGTGGCGTGATGGCGCGGAGATCGGCGGAATCATCGGTGTGGCGCGCGAAGATGCGCAGCGATCCACCGTGCGTGGGAAGTTCCTCCACATCGAAAAGCGTGAGCCCGTGATGCGCGAAGATCTTCTCGACGGCGAGGAACGAGAGGTAGCCGAAGTGCTCGTGATAGATCGTGTCGAACTGGTTCTGCTCGATGAGGCGCAACAGGTGCGGGAACTCGAAGGTGATCACGCCGCCCGCCTTGAGTGCGATCTTGAGACCGCCGACGAAGTCGTTGATGTCCGGCACGTGGGCGAGCACATTGCAACCCAACAGAAGATCCGCGGCCTTTCCATCCTCGACGAGGCCTTTGGCGGTTTCCACGCCGAAGAACTTCACCACGCTCGGGATCTGGCGTTCCTCCCAAGCCACCTTCGCCACGTTCGCGGCGGGTTCCACTCCAAGCACCGGAATGCCCTTGGCCTTGAAGTGCTGGAGCAGGTAGCCGTCGTTGGAAGCGATTTCGACAATCTGCGAGCTTTCGTTGAATCCGAAGCGCTCGGTCATCATTTCGACATAGCGGCGGGCGTGCTCTACCCAGCTCGTGGAGAAACTGGAGAAATACAGGTAGTCCGAGAAGATCGCGTCCGGAGACTCGAATGCCTCCAACTGGGAGAGCAGGCACTTGTCGCAGACCCACACTTTCAGAGGGAAGATCTTTTCCGCGTTCTGACCGTCTTCGAATTTCACATACGAGTTGGCGAGCGGGGACATCGCGAGGTCGCACATCACATGGGTGAGCGGCTCCGCGCAAAAACGGCATTTGGGGCAATGGGACATGAGTTCGGAGGGGGTATTCGGAAATGTTTGTTAGAAACCGGTCTTCCAGAAGAAATCCTGGTCGATCTGCTGGGTGCGGATGAGGAACTGGAGTTGCTTGAGGCGGGTGTAGGGGCGGAACTCGAAGTCCTCCTTCTGGAAGTCGATCTGTTGGAAGAGTTCGAGGAACTGGCGCGCGCCCTTTTCGACATCCCAGTCGCACTTGAAGTTAGGCAGGTGCTTGCCGAGTTTGTCGAAGCTGACCCGGTAGCTGCGGTTGTCAGCACCTTGCGCGCCAAATGACGTGGTGCATCCGGGAAATACCTTGGCGATGATTTCCGCGACCTCGCGAACACGGTAATTCTGTTCATCGGAGCCGATGTTGAGCACCTCGTTGTGGATGGCGTCGATCGGCGCTTCCAGCGCGCAGCAGATCGCCTTGCCGATATCGAGTCCGTGAACGAGCGGACGCCACGGAGTGCCGTCGCTGATCATCTTGATCTCCTTGGTGGTCCAAGCGAGCGCGCTGAGGTTGTTCACCACCAGATCGAAACGCTGGCGCGGCGAAGCGCCGAACGCGGTGGAGTTGCGGAAATAGGTCGGTGAGAACGTCGAATCCGCCATCGGCGCGATGTCGCGTTCGCAAAGCGTCTTGCACACCGCATAGGCCGTCTGCGGATTGGAGGGTGTTTCCTCGGTCACCGGAGCATCGCCACCGGCCACGCCGTACACCGAGCAGGAAGACATGTAAACGAAACGGCGCACGCCGGCTTCCTTCGCGAGCTGGGCGAGGCGCACCGTTCCCTTGTGGTTGATTTCGTAAGTGATGTGGGGAGCGAGTTCGCCGGTGGGATCATTCGAAAGTTCCGCCATGTGAACCACGGCGTCGTGGCCGGCCAGATCCTCAAGCGTCAGGTGGCGGATGTCCTTCACCAGGGTTTTCACTTGGTCGCCCTTGGCGTGATAGAGATGACCATCCGTGTAAAAACCGCAATCGGCGCCGGTCACATCATGACCGCGGGACAGGAGTTGGGGGACGAGGAGAGCGCCGAGATAGCCTTCGGTTCCGGTGACGAGTACTTTCATGTTAGGGGGTGTTGTGTTCAGGAGAGTTGTTGGACGATCGACTTGCCGATCTCAAGAGAAGCGGTGGCAGCAGGTGACGGGGCGTTGCAGACATTGAGCGTGCGACGGCCCTTAATCATGAGGAAATCATCGACGAGGCGGCCGTCGTCGAAAAGCGCTTGGGCGCGCACGCCCGCCTTGCACGGGACAAGGTCCTCCGAGCGCACTTCGGGAATGAGCTGCTGGAGGCTGTGGACGAACGCGGACTTGAAGAACGAGCGGTGCATTTCCTTCATGCCTTCGCCGAGATTCTTCGAGATGAGCGTCCAGAATCCGCCGAATGTGAGCGTTTCCGCGAGATCCTTGAAGTTGAAATCGGACTTGAAATAACCTTCGCGCTTGAAGGCGAGCACGGCGTTCGGCCCGGCGTGGACGGAACCATCGATCATCCTGGTGAAGTGCACGCCGAGGAACGGGAAATCCGGATTCGGCACCGGATAGATCAGCGTCTTCACCAAGTGGCGCTTCTCGGGAACGAGTTCGAAGTACTCGCCGCGGAAGGGAACAATCTTCGCGCCCGGATCGGAGCCGGCCATGCGGGCGACGCGGTCGCTGTGCAGGCCCGCGCAGTTGATGACGAACTTCGCCTCGTATGAATCCTTGTCAGTTTCGATGATTTTCACCGCATCACGGTCCTGAATGGCGGTGACGGCCTCGCCGAAACGGATTTCGCCGCCGTTTTCACGGATCATTTCCAGGAGCTTCTCGCAAACCGCCACATAGCTGGTGATGCCGGTGGATTTCACAAGCACACCCGCCACGCAGCGGACGTGGGGTTCGATCTCGCGAACGCGTTCGGCGCTCACCTTTTCCACGGGCACCTCGTTCTGGAGACCGCGCTGATAGAGATTCTCCAGCAGCGGCAACTCCTTCTCATGGGTGGCGACGATGACCTTGCCGCAGACGTCGTGGTTGATGCCGTGTTTCTCACAGAACTCGACCATGCTGCGCGCGCCGGACTTTGCGAACTGCGCCTTGTAGCTGCCCGGCTTGTAATAGATGCCGGAGTGAATCACGCCGGAGTTGCGCCCGGTCTGGTGTTTGGCGGGTCCGTCCTCTTTTTCGAGCAGGAGAATCTTCGCCCCCGGATAGGAAACACCAAGGTGATAGGCCGTGGAGATGCCCACAATCCCGCCACCGATCACCACATAGTCGTAAGTCGCCATCGAAATGAGTTCAGTTGTCCGTTATTGTCCGTTCCAGATTTTCCAAGGCGGATTGGCGCTGGCCCAGAGTTCCTCGAGCACCATTTTGTCACGCAGTGTGTCCATGGATTGCCAGAAGTCGTCATGTTTCCATGCGCGGAGTTGATCGTGCTTCGCGAGGTTCTCCATCGGCTCGCGCTCCCAAACCGTGAGTTCGTTGTCGATGTAGTCCATGACGCCGGGCTCGAGAACGAAGAATCCGCCGTTGATCCAGGCACCGTCGCCTTTGGGCTTCTCGCGGAACGAATCCACCTTCGAGCTGTCCGCCGCGAGGGTGAAAGCTCCGAAACGACCGGGTGATTGCACGGCGGACATCGTGGCGAGTTTCCCGTGCTCCTTGTGCCATTTGATGGAGGCTCCGATGTCGATGTTGGTGACGCCGTCGCCGTAGGTCAGGCAGAACGCTTCGTCGCCGATGTATGGCGCGGCTTTCTTGATGCGTCCACCGGTCATGGTTTTCTCGCCGGTATCCACGCAGGTGACGCGCCAGGGCTCGGAATCGCAACGATGAATGATGGTTTCACGCTTGCGGAGGTCGTAGGTCACATCCGCGGTGTGGAGGTGATAGTTCGCGAAGTAGTCCTTGATCATGTTGCCCTTGTAGCCGCAGCAGATGACGAAGTCATTGATGCCGTGGGCGGAGTAGATCTTCATGATGTGCCAGAGGATCGGGCGGTTACCGATTTCGATCATGGGCTTGGGACGGACGGTGCTTTCTTCACTGATGCGGGTGCCGAAGCCACCTGCGAGGATCACTGCTTTCATGGGAGGGGGGTGGAGGTGAGTTGTTTCTCCGGAATTTCCGCGGACGCGGGATCCAGAACGGGTGAATGGATGGGTGTGATCTTGCCGTCGAGCGAGGTCCGGCGGCCGATCACCTTGGCGGGCACTCCGGCGGCGATCGCGTTATCCGGAATATCGCGTGTGACGACCGCTCCGGCGGCGATGACGGCTCCAGCACCGATGGTGACTCCCTGCAGAACGGTGACGCCATGCCCGAGCCAGGCACCGTCGCCGATGACGATGGGACCCTTGCTGGTGAGCGGTTGGCGCATGACCGGCGTGCCGGGTTCCATGCCGTGGTCGTAGCAGTAGAAGGCGCAGTTCGCCGCGATCTCGACCTCGCTGCCGATCCGGATCTCGCTCAGATAGGCATGGATGTGGCAACCCGGCTGGATGTGGGTATTTCCACCAATCAGAATGCGGCCGCCGTTACCGGTGCTGAGGAAACTGTTCCCGTAGATCTGGACGCGGGACTCCAACTCGATCGGACCACCGTCCGCATTGCGGGTGACGATCACGTTTCCGCCGAGAAACACACAGGAACCAAGCCGGAGGTCAGGATGATTCACGTGCGCGCCGGGATCGATGAAACCGCGGGGTGCGAGATCGGCGAGAAACGCGCGCTGATGGAATGGAGAGGTCCCGCGACTGGCCAAGCGCGCGGCGAAGCGTCCGAATCCGCGGGGACCGGAACGCCACAGCCAGAAGCTCCGCCAGCGCGAGCGGAGTCTTTCTGTTAGCTTTTGACCAGAGTGTTGCATGGTTGGGGAGGAACCCGCCGGTTTCCCGGCGGGCGGGTGATGATTTCCGATCCGTGTCAGGGAGTGGCGACGGTGGAAACGAGGCGGGCGAACAGCTTGCCGTCCACCGCTAGGGAACGCGGAATGTAAACTTGGACCAGATCCACTCCGGCACCGGCGGCATCATTCTGTTCGATCACCACGACGCCCGGAGTTCCGGTCGTGTTGGTCCATCCGCTGGCGAGGGCGGTGCTCCACTCGACCTTGATCGTGGTGGAAGGATCGTTCTTCGCAAGGTCCGTGCGGCGGTAGGTGAAGAGCATGTAGTCCGCGTTCACCGAGTTGTTGTCCGGATCGGCGGTGACCATCGAGATGACCGGGAGAAGGGCCGCGTTGTTCTGGTTGGCCGGGTTTCCACCGATGACGTATTCGATGCCGTTGCTGATCGAGTCTCCGTCGGAATCCACACCGGGGCCGGCGGTGATGCCGAAGCCGGCGAGCCACTGATTGTATTCCTCCTGGGAGTTCACCGTAATGGAGACGGTGGCGGGAGCCGAAGTGTCCGTGCCGTCGTTCGCGGTGAAGGTGAAGCTGTCAGGGCCATGGTAGTTCGCGGCCGGCGTGTAGGTGCGGGTGCTGCCACTGCCGGTCAGAATGCCGTGGGCCGGCGTGGTCGCGATCGCATAGGTGAGCGGATCACCGTTCGCATCGGTCGCGGAGAGCGTGATGATCACGGAGCCATCCTCGTTCACGTTGACCGATTGGCTCTGGGCAACTGGCGCTTCGTTCACGGACGCCACATTCACCACCACGTTGAGGCGGGCGAAGAGCAGCCCGTTCACGGCCAGCGTGCGCGGCAGATACACCCTCACACGATCCACTCCGGGGCCGAACGAGTCATTATCCTCGAGGATCACCACACCCGGCGTGGTGGCGGCGTTGGTCCAGGGAGCGGTGAAGCCGGTGTTCCACTCCGCCTTGATGGTGGTGAGCGGATCGTTGTGCGCGCGATCCGTGCGGCGGTAGGTGAAGAGGAGGTAGTTCGAGCTCACCGAGTTTCCATCCGGATCCGCGGTCACGAGAGTCGTGGTCGGGAGCAGATTGGTGTTGCTCTGGTTGGCGGGATTTCCACCGAGCACGAACTCCTCGCCGTTGAGGATGGTGTCATGATCGGTGTCCGTATTCGGGCCCGCGGTGAGACCAAACTCCGCCATCCACTTGGTGAACTCCGGCGTGACGCTGTTGACCGTGATCGAGACCGTCGCTGGAGCGGAGGTGTCCGTTCCGTCATTCACCGTGAAGGCGAAACTATCGGTGCCCGAATAGCCCGTCGTCGGCGTGTAGGTAAGGTTCGGGGCCGTTCCGGAAAGCGCGCCATGCGTGGGACCGGTGGTGACCGCAAAGCCCAGCGGGGATGCTTCCACATCCGTGCCCGCAAGGGTGATGGCAACCGAGCTGTTTTCATCCACCGAAACCGACTG
>DAISZP010000114.1:0-12354 GCA_036824745.1 Luteolibacter sp. | reverse complement strand
GGTGAGAATTCCATCTCCATTCTCATCAAACTTAGCCAGTCTTTGCTTCTGATAGGCTTCATTCCGGGCGTTGCTTTCCTCCTGTCGTGCCTTTTTCTCTTCGTCGGAAAGTTTGCCGTCACCGTCTTTGTCATATTTGGCGATGATTTCTTTCTGGCGTTTCTCCATTTGCCCCTTCCAAGCATCCGTCGCTGCGGAACGAACGGCGTCCGATTGCGCGCTCTCGCCTTCCTTGCCGGTCGGTTTCTTTTGGTTTGCCTGGCGTCTTGCCTGGATTTTTTCCTGCATGGCAACACGCTCGCTGTCCGAGAGTTTTCCATCGCCGTCCTTGTCGAACAGTTTGATAAGTTCGGGAGGCAGTTGACCGTTCGGTGCGATTGGAGGAGGCGGGTTTTGTGGAGTGGTATTCTGGGCTATTGCGGCCAAGCATGAGCCGAATATGGCGCTCAGAGCCATCAGCGATCCGTTTTTCATGGAAGTGGTAGTGTGAGTGGATTCAGGTTGGGCCAATTCAGATTGAACGTGCCCAAGCCTGTCAATAGCAGTTCGCCACGTTCAACTACACCCCTGGCTCGTCCCGCACTGCGTGCACACTCCGCAGGCTCCCGCTCTAATCACCTTGTCCGATCCGCAGTTCGAGCAGGTGATGCCCATGTAGGCGGTGCCGATGGCGGCTTTGACTCGATCCGGTTTGGGCAGGCGTTCGATGGCGGGGTCTTCGTTGGGGCTGAGGTCGGAGACGGGGCGGTTGACGGCTTGTTTTTCCATTTCCGCGATCTCGGGCATGGCGAGTTCGGGTTGGTGGGAGTCGGGCGAGGTGGCTTCCTTGTAGCCTTTGATGAACTCGCAGCCGAGCCAGCGGAAGAGGTAGTCCGTGATGGAGAAGGCGGTGCGGATGTTCGGATTGCGGGTGTAGCCGCTGGGTTCAAAGCGCTGATAGGCGAACTTGTTGACGAGCTGCTCCAAGGGCACGCCGTATTGCAGGGACATCGAGGTGAGGGTGGCCACGGTGTCCATGAGGCCGCCGATGGTGGAGCCTTCCTTGGACATCTGGACGAAGACCTCGCCGGGCTGGCCGTTCGGATAGAGGCCGGCGGTGATGTAGCCTTCGTGTCCGGCGATCTCGAACTTGTGGGTGATGGACATGCGGGTGTCCGGCATCGGGCGGCGGATGCGGGTTTCGGATTGTTTCCGCAGGTCCTCGTTTTCCCGGATGAGGGTGGCGATGCGTTCGGCGAGCTCCTCGGCGCCGGGCGTGATGGTGTCCGCCGCGCCGCCCATGCCGGTGGTCTTCTTGGTATTGAGCGGAGCGGAGCGTTTCGAGCCGTCCCGATAGATGGCCACGGCTTTCAATCCGAGCTGCCAGGCCTCGGTGTAGGTCTGCATGATGTCCTCGACGGTGGCGCTCTCCGGAAGGTTGACGGTCTTGGAGATCGCGCCTGATAGAAACGGCTGGGCGGCGGCCATCATCTTGAGGTGGCCGCGGTAGTGGAGGCTGCGGGTGCCGAGGTGCGGCTTGAAGGCGCAGTCGAAGACGGGCAGGTGCTCGGCTTTCAAGCCGCTGAATGCGGTCTTGCCGGTGTCCGGATCGGTGACGTCCTCGATGGTGTCGTATTTCTCGATGTGGACGAGTATGGCGGCGATCTCATCGCTGGTGTAGCCGAGGCGCTTGAGCGCGGGCGGGACGGTGCGGTTGACGATCTTGAGCATGCCGCCGCCGGCTAACAGCTTGTATTTCACCAGGGCGATGTCCGGCTCGATGCCGGTGGTGTCGCAATCCATCAGGAAACCGATGGTGCCGGTGGGGGCGAGCACGGAGACCTGGGCGTTGCGGTAGCCGTGGCGTTTGCCGAGTTCGAGCGCGTCGTCCCAGGCCTTGCGGGCGGAGTCGATGATGGGCAGGCAATCGCCGTGACCGTCGAGTTTCGCGGCTTTCGAACGGTGGAGTTCGATGACTTCGAGCATCGAGGCCTCGTTCGAGGGAGCGGGCGGGTTCGTGACATCGCCGTAGCGGGAGTCGTGATAGGACGGGAAGGGGCCTTTGGCGGCGGCGAGTTCCGCGGAAACCTGATAGGCGTGGCCGGTCATCAGCGCGGTGATGGCCCCGGCATAGGCGCGGCCTTCATCGGAATCGTAACCGAGGCCGCGGCTCATGATGAGCGCGCCGAGATTGGCATAACCGATGCCGAGCGTGCGGAAGGCGTGGGAGTTCTCCGCGATGGACTTGATGGGATAACTCGCGCGATCAACGAGAATTTCCTGGGCGGTGATGAAGAGGCGGACGGCGGCCTTGAATTTCTCCGTATCGAACGAGCCGTCTTGTTTCTGGAAGCGGACGAGATTGAGTGAGGCGAGGTTGCAGGCGGTGTCGTTGAGGAAGAGGTATTCCGAGCAGGGATTGGTGGAGTGTTGGCGTCCGCTGCCCTTGCAGGTGTGCCAGGTGTGGATGGTGGAATCGAACTGCATGCCGGGATCACCGCAGGTCCAGGTGCCGAGCGCGATCTTGCGCAGCAGCTCGCGGGCGTTCTTTTTCTCGCAGGGTTCGCCATCCGTCACGCGGCGGGTCCACCAGTCGCCGTTGTCCACGGCGGCTTTCATGAACTCGTCGCTGGTTCTCACGGACAGGTTCTCGTTCTGGAACATCACGGAGCCGTAGGCGTCTCCGTTGTAGGAGCCGTCGTAGCCCTGCTCGATGAGCGCCCAGGCTTTTTTCTCCTCGATGGTCTTGGCCTCGATGAAGTCCTCGATGTCCGGGTGCCAGTCCTTGAGCGTGTTCATCTTGGCGGCGCGGCGGGTTTTTCCGCCGGATTTCACCGCGTTGGCCACCTGGTCGTAGATGCGCAGGAAAGACATCGGGCCGGAGGGGCGTCCGCCGCCTGAGAGTTTCTCGCGGGAGGAACGGAGGGTGGATAGATCGGAACCGGTGCCGGAGCCATATTTGAAGAGCATGGCCTCGGAGGTGGCGAGGCGCATGATGTCCTCCATGTTGTCCTTCACGCCCTGGATGAAGCAGGCGCTGGCCTGCGGGTATTTGTATTGGCTGACGGCGCGCTTGGCCTTGCCCGCTTGCGGATCCCAGTGCCAGTTGCCCTCGCCGCCGTGCTCGCCGACTCCGTATTCGTGATAGAGGCCGACGTTGAACCAGACCGGCGAGTTGAACGCGCCGTGCTGGTGCAGGCAGAGCCAGGTGAGGTCCTGATAGAAACTTTCGGCGCTCGATTCATCGGCGAAATAGCCGTCCTCCATGCCCCAGTCGGTGATGGTGCGGGTGACGCGGTGCACGAGCTGGCGGACGGACTGCTCGCGGCCGCCTTGTTTCGGGTCCTTGCCGATGGAGGCGTCGCCGTAGAAATACTTCGAGACGGCGATCTTGGTGGCGAGTTCGCTCCAGGATTTGGGCACCTCGACGTTTTCCTGGCGGAACATCGCCTTGCCGGAATCGTCGGTGATTTCCGCGGTGCGGTGGTCCCACTCGATCTCGTCGAAGGGGCTGGTGCCGGGAGTGGCGAAGCGGGGCTCGAAAGTGAGGCCGATGTTGGTGGGTGCGGACATGGAATGAGGACGGGAGGGGCTGTCGAGGGTGGCGGCAGGTGCGTTCATGAATGTGTGTGTTGGGGTTTTTGGAAGAAGTGGAAGTGTGAGGGGCGAGGGATTGAGGAGTTTGCTTCGGATTGGTTAGGGAAAACTAGATGTAGTGGTGACATTGATCATTTTCCTACTACGGGTGGTTTGCTCCAAGCAAAAAATGCGTGACGCGCTTGAAACGCCCATGGCTCTAGGAAAGAAATTTCTCCAAGCTGTTGGACGCCGGTCAGGGGGCGTCGAGTGGTGGAAACGGGGTTTTCCCGGAGCCGGGCAAGGTAGCCGCGGGGAGTGTGCTTTTCACCCGATTTTCTATGCACTGGCTGCTTTCCTGTTGGCGGAAGGGCATCCGGCGTGACAATGCCGCGAATGACTATCGATCGCCCGAATGATGCGGAGCTGAGCGCCGCGGACCTGCCTCCCATCATCCAAGGAGGCATGGGGGTGGGGGTTTCCGGCTGGAACCTCGCCAACGCGGTGGCGCGATGCGGTCAGCTCGGCGTGGTGTCCGGCACGGCGCTGCACCTGCTGCTGACGCGGCGTTTGCAACTCGGCGATGTGGGCGGGCATCTCCGGCGGGCGCTCAAGGCGTTTCCCTATCAGGACATCGCAAGCCGGATTCTCGACCGGTATTTCATCGAAGGAGGAAAGGCGGAAGACGCTTCGTTCAAAACGCCGCCGATGATCTCGCATGAGCCGGGCCGCTCGACCCGGGAGCTGCTGGTGGTTTCCAGTTTCGTGGCGATCCATCTCGCGAAGGAGGGACATCAGGGCGTGGTGGGCTTGAATTTGTTAGAGAAAATCCAGACGCCCACCTTGCTGGCGCTCTACGGCGCGATGCTCGCCGGAGTGAACGTGGTGTTGATGGGAGCCGGCATTCCGCGGCAGATCCCGAAGATTCTCGATGATTTCGCGGCGGGGCAGGCATCGCAGATGCGCTTGGACGTTGCGGGGGGCACGGAGCCGGTTCACATTCATCTGGATCCGGCGGAGTTTGGTGAGGTTCCGAAGCTGAAACGTCCGTTGTTTCTGGCCATCGTTTCCTCTCCGGTGCTCGCGGAAAACCTCCGCCGCAAGGCCTCGGGAAAAGTCGATGGTTTCGTCGTGGAAGCGGCCGTCGCCGGTGGTCACAACGCGCCACCGCGCGGACCAATGCAGCTCGATGAACGTGGCGAGCCGATCTACGGCGAGCGCGACCGGATCGATCCCGCGAAGTTCGTGGAAATCGGCCTGCCGTTCTGGCTGGCGGGGGGATACGGGCGGATCGGCAAGCTGAAAGATGCGCAAGCGCATGGAGCCAAGGGCATCCAGGTGGGGTCGGCATTCGCGTTTTGCGATGAATCCGGCTTCGAGCCCGTGCTCAAGGCGGAGATCCTGGCTTCAGTGAAACGTGGCGGTCTGCAAGTGCGCACCGATCCCGCGGCCTCGCCGACGGGTTTCCCGTTCAAGGTGGCGCAACTTCAGGGAAGCATCGCCGATCCTTCGGTCTATCAGGAACGCGAGCGGGTCTGCGATCTGGGTTTGCTGCGCGAAACCTATCAGAAACCGGATGGCAGCGTGGGCTTCCGTTGCGGAGCGGAGCCGGAATACGACTTCCTCGCCAAAGGCGGTGATCTCGCGCAGTTCGAAGGACGCATCTGCCTGTGCAATTCGCTGTGCGCCTCCGCTGGCGTGGCGCAGGTGCGCGGCGGCTATGTGGAACCCCAGCTCGTCACCATCGGCGATGATCTGGAGGCGATCCGCGACCTGATGCCCGGCGACCGCGTGTCATTCAGTGCGGCTGAGGTCATCGACAGGCTGCTCGCTTGAGGCGGCGGCTTGTTTCCGCGGACACTTGCTTGGTTTGGGGGCGTCCTCCTCGCTCCGCCACAGGAAACGGCCGAGAAACGCGAGCCACAATCCCGCGCCAACCGCCCAGGACCATGCCGCGTAGATGTGGTGGGAAACCAGCACCTTCGGGATGAAGTCCGAGGTCATGCGCGTGGCGGCGGCTAGCATGAGCAGGCCGCTCACCCAGCGCAGCCAGACGATTTTTCCGCCTAACAGATCGTGCCTTCCTGCATGGCCGAGGATCACCCGGGTGGCGACGGACAAGGTGGCCAATGCGAGTCCGCAGGCGAAAAACAAGTGAAGCGAGCCGATCCGCGCGACGGGCCAGATCGCGGCGGCTAACAGACCAGCGATCATGCTGCCAATGGCCCAGCGCACGGAGTTTCCGGGAGTGGTCGGGGTTTTCGCGCGGTGCAGGATCGGTGTTTCCATCGCGAACCAAACCAGAATCACCAGCGCGCGGAGGATTTGCCCTAACAGCGCGTGCCCCCTGACCTCCAGCACGAATCCTGATAGAACCAGCAGCCCCGCGAGGATGGCCGCCGAAAATTTTCTCCACCAACCCGCCGGCGGAGTGGGGGAGTCGTCAAGCGAGTGAGTGCTTGGCCAGCCGAAGAACCTCGGCAGCAGATATGGCCCGATGCCCATGAGTGGCAGCAGGAGAAACCCTTGAAACAGCCACAGCCGCGCGAAGGAGTATCCCATTCCACCCAGTCCGCCGCGCGAGAGCAGCCACGCCGATACCGCCGCTCCGAGAATCCCCGCCATCGCCAGCACGATTCCCGGTGGCGGAGTGTCCGTGTTTCCAAACATCCAGCGCCCCGCCATCCCGAGCAAAAGCACCGCCATCATTCCGCTGAACGCCGCATCGCCCGCGGGCACCCGGCCCGCCGCATGACTCGTCACCGCGAGCAGCCAGAGAACCAGGATCGCGAGAAATTCCCCGCCAAACCACGAACGGTTTCCCGCGAGCCGTGGAAAGGCCGTGCCCAAGAAACCCACCACAAAGGCCCCCATGAACCCCTCGATCATCAAGCGCGTGTGCGCCTCGCCGGGGTAGAACTTCAGCCAGCCGCCGTAGAGCATCGGCCACATCATCACACCCCAGATTCCGGCGAAAATCCCCAGCGGGAAGAAGATCCGGTAAGGTTCCTCCAGGATCTTGGCGAAGCGCGTGTTCATCGGGGTGGAACTTGGTCTGGCGCTTGGGCTCTTCAAGAATTAAAATTCGTGAATGCGTCGCATCGCCATGGATGCCGAGTTTTCCAGTGAATCCGCACGGTTTCAGGTTCCGGAAAAATGCATTCGACCTCCCGCCGTGGATTTCAAGAATCCCCGCATGGCCGACCGCGAGGACCTCAAGAATCTTTCCCTGCTTGGAAAACCCGACACCCGCCTTCCTTCCTGCCCGGAAGAGGCGACGCTCGAGGTGTTTCCCAACCAGCGCCCGGGCCGGCACTACTGGATCACGCTGAATTGCCCGGAGTTCTCCTCGCTATGCCCGGTGACCGGCCAGCCGGACGCCGCCCGCATCCTCATCCGCTACGTGCCCGGCGAGACCATTGTGGAAACCAAGAGCCTCAAGTTCTACCTCGCCTCGTTCCGCAACCAACCCGCCTTCAACGAGGAAATCGTCAACCGCATCCTCGACGACCTCGTCGCCGCCCTCAAGCCGCAGGAACTCGTCGTCCGCGGCGAGTTCGCCCCGCGTGGTGGCATCCAGCTCACCACCGAGGCCACCTATCCCGAGCGACCATGAAAGTCTGCGTGCTGCTCAGCGGCGGAATGGATTCGGTGACTGTTTTCTATCAGGCGCTGCGCTCCCATGAAGTCGCCGCTTGTTTGTCCTTCGACTACGGCTCGAAACACAACGCCTGCGAGATCCCCTTCGCGAAACTCCACGCTGATAGAAACGAGGTGCCGCATCACGTGGTCTCGCTCGATTTCATGGACCAGTTGTTCACCTCCGATCTCCTGAAGTCCGGTGGTGACATTCCGGACGGCCACTACGCCGAGGAATCGATGAAACGCACCGTCGTTCCGTTCCGCAACGGCATCATGCTCTCCATCGCCGCCGGTTTCGCCGAAAGCATCGGGGCCGAAGCCGTGGTCATCGCCGCGCACTCCGGCGATCACGCGATCTATCCGGATTGCCGCGAGCCCTTCATGCGCGCCATGGGCGACGCCATCCGCGAGGGCAGCTACGCCCGCGTCGAACTGCTGCGCCCCTTCATCGACATGGACAAGTCCGGCATCGCGAAACGCGGGGCCGAGCTCGGCGTCGATTTCGAAAACACCTGGTCCTGCTACAAGGGCGGCACCATCCATTGCGGAGTCTGCGGCACCTGTGTCGAGCGCCGCGAGGCATTTCTGTTAGCCGGACTTCCCGATCCCACCGTCTATGAGCAAACTCCCGGACTTCCCCAGCCGAGTGAAGGGAAGTGGAAATGAACCGCAGATGGACACAGATGAACGTTGATTCAGAGCCTTCGGATCCGTTCAGATTCCGTCATCCGACCAACACGCGCACCCCAAGAAATCATCCAATCTCCAAATCTGATCCGCGTTCATCCGCGTCCATCTGCGGTTAAAAACATCTTCTTGATCCATGTTCCGAATCTGCAAATCCCTCGAAATCGAGAACGGCCACATGCTCACCAAGCATCCGGACAAGTGCCGTTTTCCGCACGGGCACACCCGCAAGGTGGAGTTCGTGCTGGAGGCGGAGGAACTCGACGAAAACCAGATGGTCTGCGATTTCAAGATCATCAAGGAAGCGATCGGCGAGTGGCTGGATACCTTCGACCACGCGCTTTGCATGAACACCGCGGATCCCGCCTATCAGGATTTCAAGGAACGATACGGCGATCGTGTGATCGGTTTCGAAAACGAGGACCCCACCACCGAGTTGATGGCGAAGCGGATCTTCGATCACACCTCATCCGCCCTTGTGGATTACTCCGCCCGCACGGATGTCCGCTACCGGCTTGGCAGCACCGTCCGCCTTGCCCGCGTCCGCGTTTGGGAAACCACCTCCTCCTGGGCGGAATACGAACCCACTCTCTGAATCATGAGCACCCTGCCAGACATCCAGGCCACTCCGGACACCCGGGGCATCGCCATCGACCAGGTCGGCGTTTCCGACCTCCGCTATCCCATCCAGGTGACCGACCAGCATGGAAATCCCTTTCCCACCGTGGCCACCATCTCGATGTCCGTGCACCTGCCGCACCAGTTCAAGGGCACGCACATGAGCCGCTTCCTCGAAGTGCTCAGCAAACACGAGGGCGAGGTCACTTCGCGCACGCTACCTAACATCCTCCATGATCTGAAAAAACAGCTCCACGCCGAGGAAGCCCACATCGAGGTGGCCTTCACCTACTTCGTCACCAAGAAGGCACCGGTTTCCGGCGCGCCGGCCAAGGTCGGCTGCGACTGCGTCTTCATGGGCACCTCCAACGGAACGCGCGACGACCTCGTGCTCCGCGTCACCGTGCCCGTCACCACGCTCTGCCCGTGCAGCAAGGAGATCAGCGACTACGGCGCGCACAACCAGCGCGGCCACGTCACCCTCGAAGTCCGCCCGAAACCCAAGGGCAACGGCTGCGAGCTCATCCTCATCGAAGACCTGATAGAAATCGCCGAGAAATCCGGCTCCGCCCCCGTTTACGCCCTGCTCAAGCGCACCGACGAACGGCACGTCACCATGCAGGCCTATGACAATCCGGTTTTCGTCGAGGATGTGGTTAGAAACGCCGCCGCCCTGCTACTTGCCGACCGCCGCGTCGCCTCCTTCACAGTCAAGGCCGTGAACCAGGAAAGCATTCACGACCACAACGCCTTCGCCGTGATCTCCGGCAAGGCCAAGGATGCGGACTGACCCAAAGTTTGGCCAATGAGAATCCCTCGGATCTTCATCCCGAAGGGATGGCAGATGGTAGCCCGGGGTCGAGGAGCGATAGCGACGACCACCCCGGGTTTCGACGTCTCTTGGAATTCGCACCCTGAAAGGCGTGCCAGAAACGTCATTACCACCTTCGATTATCGAGAACCTCTATGGCTTCCGCTGCCGGACGTAGTGAGTCACCTGTCCCTGCCGGTCGATGACCATGACCACCGGCGGCGTGGAATCATAAACCTCGCAGGGGTGAGGCGGAGCTTGGATGGACCGATGCGCCTCCACCCGGTAGCATCCGTGGTTGATGCGCCGCAGCGAGTAAAGCACGCCGTGAATGCGTCCGTCCGAACCACGCTGACGTTCTGGCCAACCCTCCCGCTCGGCCACCGCCGCCTTGGCGATCTGCCACGCCTGATCCCGCGTGATGGAAGTGGACGAACCATCCGCCGCCACCTCCGAGGTCTTCCCTCCCTCGTCATTGAGAGGCGAGAACATGGCGCACCCACCAAGCAGGAGCAGTGGCAGCAATCGGATGCGGGAAGAGTTCATGATTGTTGAGGCCCTTTGGGCAGGATCATCCACTAACCAAATCCCTCCCATCTGGCGATTCTTTTCCAAGAAGGGATGGCGCAGGGTGGCAGATCAATTGATTGGAATGCGCGATCCCCTTCGCGGATTTCGAGGTGGCTACCTGTCTCCTTTCTTCCATCCCGCCATGGAATCTGGCCAACAGTGGTTCACAGTGGCTTCCCGCCAGCTATCCACGAATCACCTTCGGAATCCGGCTTGATGACAGGCTGGAGAAGGACGCTCCAGCCACGGTTCCGGTTGCCTGCCTCAGGCGGGAGTGATTCTGACGAGCAAATCATCGCTATCCACCTGATCGCCCTTGGTGACGAGGACTTCGGCGATGGTGCCGTCCGCGGAGGCGGAGACGGTGGTGAGCATCTTCATGGCTTCGAGCACGACGAGTTTGTCGCCCGCCTTGACTTCCTGGCCGATGGAAACTGCGACCTCGGTGACCATGCCGGGCATCGGGGCGCAGGCCTGGGCCGGGTTGTTAGGTTCGCCCTTGGCGCGGCTGGCCTTGGAGACGGACTTGAGCGAGTTGTCATAAACGATCGACTCGCGCGGCATGCCGTTGAGTTCGTAGAACAGGGCGCGGCGGCCGGCGTTGTCCGCCTCGCCGATGGAGATGAGCTTGATGATGAGGATTTTCCCGGGATCGATCTCGATCTCGATCTCCTCGCCGATGTGCAAGCCGTAGAAGAAGGCCGGGGTGGGCAGGGCGCTGAGGTCGTCGTATTTGTTTTTGAACGCCGTGAAGTCCGCAAAGACCTGCGGATACATGAGGTGCGAGTAGAGGTCGTCGTCGGAAGCGGGGCGGCCGAGTGTTGCGGATAGTTCGGCGCGGACGGCTTCCAGATCCACCGGATCGGCGAGTTCGCCGGGGCGTTTGGTGGTGGCTTTCTTGTTAGGGCCGAGCACGACCTTCTGCACGTCGGCAGGCCAGCCGCCGTCGGGTTGGCCGAGGCCGCCGGAAAGCATGTCGATGACGGACTCCGGGAAATCGATGCTGCCGGGTTTGATCTTCGGCACATCCGCCGCCTTGATGCCGCGGGTGACGAGGAACATGCACATGTCCCCCACGACCTTGGACGAAGGCGTGACCTTGACGATGTCTCCAAAGAGCTGGTTCACATCGGCGTAGGTGCGGGCGATCTCGCGCCAACGCTGGCCGAGGCCCATGGAGTTCGCCTGCTCGCGGAGGTTGGTGTATTGGCCGCCGGGCATTTCGTGTTCATACACCTCTGCGGTGCCGGCACGCGGCGCGGAGTCGAAAGGTTTGTAGAAACCTAACACTTCCTCCCAGTAGTCGGAGAGTTCGTTCAGAGCATCGAAATCCAGGCCCGGATCGCGTTCGGTCTTGGCGAGAGCGGCGGAAACGGAGTTGAGGTTCGGCTGCGAGGTGGAGCCGGACATCGACGCGATGGCGAGGTCCACGATGTCCACGCCGGCGTTGCAGGCCGCCAGAACGGATGCGGCGTTGAGGCCGGAGGTGTCGTGCGTGTGGAAATGGATGGGAATGCCGATCTCCTGCTTGAGCGCGGTGACGAGCTTGCGTGCGGCGAGCGGTTTGCAGAGGCCCGCCATGTCCTTGATGGCGAGGATGTGCGCTCCCATCTTTTCGACCTCCTTGGCTTTCTCGATGTAGTATTTCAGCGAATATTTGTCGCGTTTCTCGTCGTTGATGTCGCCCGTGTAGCAGATCGCCGCTTCGCAAAGCACCTTGCCATGCTCCCGCGCGGCCTCCATGGCCACCTGCATGTTCGGCAGGTAGTTGAGCGAATCGAAGATGCGGAAGATGTCCATGCCGGAGTCCGCCGCGTGTTTCACGAATCCGGCGACGACGTTGTCCGGATAGTTCGAGTAACCGACGGCGTTCGAGCCTCGGAAGAGCATCTGGAAACAAAGGTTCGGGATCTTCTCGCGCAAGCGGCGCAGGCGTTCCCACGGGCACTCGGACAGGAAACGCATCGCCGTGTCGAAGGTCGCGCCGCCCCACATTTCCAGCGAGAATAGCTGTGGCACGCGGTGCGCCACGGCCTCGGCCACGCGCAGCATGTCATAGGTGCGCATGCGGGTGGCGATGAGCGATTGGTGGGCGTCCCGCAGGGTGGTGTCGGTGATCAGCAGGCGCTTTTCATCGAGGATCCACTTGCAGAAACCTTCCGGACCTTTTTCCAACAGAATGTCGCGGGTTCCCTTCGGCACTTCCGCGTGGTGTTCGATCACCAGTGAATCCGGCACATTCGCCTTTGGCAGCGCGGCGGCGGGTTTCCAGCCTTTGGCCGTTGGATTGCCGTTGAGCGTGATGTCTGATAGATAAGCCAGCGTGCGCGTCGCGCGGTCCCGGCGGAGGCGGAACTGGAAGAGCTCGGTCTTCGTGTCGATCAGCTTCGTGTGTGCCTGACCGGCGCGGAAGGTTTCATCGGCGATGATGTTTTCCAGGAACGGGATGTTCGTTTTCACTCCGCGGATGC
>DAISZP010000113.1:0-12365 GCA_036824745.1 Luteolibacter sp. | reverse complement strand
GAGCTCGGCGAAGGTTTCCTCAAAGCCTTCCGGAATGAACAAGGAATCGTATCCGAAACCCTGCGAGCCACGCGGGAAATCAATGATCGCTCCCTCGACACTGCCATCGAAGTGCGCCTGCTCCAAGCCGTCCTTCGCCAGCACCATGGTGCAGCGGAAACGCGCGCGGCGATCCGCTTTTCCCTCCATCTCACGCATCAGCCGGGCGTTGTTGAGCGCGTGGTTGCCCTCGTCGCCACCATAGCTGGACGACCACACGCCGGGCGCTCCGCCCAGCGCATCCACTTCGAGGCCCGAATCATCCGAGAGCACCCAGCCTTCGATCACGCGGCTGATCCCTTCCGCCTTGAGCCGCGCGTTTTCTAAAAAAGTCGATCCGGTTTCCTCGATCCTGGGAGTTTCCGGAAAATCATTCGAATCTAGCACTTCGAACCGATCCCCGATCATGCTGCGGATCTCCGCGGTCTTGTGGGCGTTGCGGGTGGCGACGACGAGTCTCGGGAGTGATTGCATGACAGGTGGCTAGCTGGAATTTCGTGATATGGCGAAGTTTTTTGAATAATCCGGCCTCCCGCAACGCTACATGTCATGATGAAAGCAGTAACCTGGCTCGCCTCAATGACCGTCGGAGTCGCGGCGCTCACCGCATCCGCCTTCGCATCGACGCTGGAGGGATGGACGGACGATCTCGACAAGGCCCTTGAGAAAGCGAAAGCCGAGAAAAAATCCGTGCTCGTTGAGTTCACCGGCTCGGATTGGTGCCCGCCATGCATCGCCATGAGAAAAAACGTGTTCTCCAAAAAAGAATTCGTTGAAGCCGCATCGAAAGACTTTATCTTGGTGGAGCTGGATTTCCCGAAAGGGGATCCGGACCTGAAGAAGCGCAACGAACCACTTGCCAAAAAATACAAGATTGAGGGTTATCCAACAGTAATCCTGCTTGATTCCGACGGAAAAGAGTTCAGTCGTTTCTTCGCAAGCAAGTATCAGGAGACGACGGACTTCCTCAAACACCTGAAAACGCAGCTGGAGCGCAAGGAGCTCGATTGATTCTCTCGTATTGTTATGTGTGATGTTTCCCCGTCCCGGCCCCGTGCCGGGGCGGGGTTTTTCTTTCTCGGAATAGAAACCGTGAGTCCCGCTCATACCTCGACATGAAAACCATGATCCGCTCCCTCGCCTTCGTCCTCGTTTCCTCCTCCATGGCCTTCGCCGCGGAAGGCTGGCTCACCGACTGGGAAGCCGCCAAAGCCAAATCCAAGGCCGAGAACAAACCGATCCTGCTCAACCTCACCGGCTCCGATTGGTGCGGCTGGTGCATCAAGCTGGAGAAGGAGGTGCTCTCGCAGAAAGTCTTCAAGGACTTCGCCGCCGAAAACCTGATCCTCATGGAGGCGGATTTCCCCAAGAAGAAGGAACTGCCCGCCGATCTGAAGAAACAGAACGACGCCCTCAAGAAACAATACCTCAACGGCGGATACCCGACGATGTATCTCGTCGATGCCGAGGGCAAAAAACTCTCCGATGACCTCGGCGAACTCAAAGGCGGCACCGATGCCTACATCGCAAAACTCAAGGAGCTCATCGCGAAAACGAAGAAGTGAGGCCCGTCACGCCGACCAATAGGCGAGAAACAGGGTCGCCGACGCCGGGTCGTTGAGAAACACGCCCGGCCCCCCGGAGAGCGCGTTGATTTCGGAATCGCTGGTGGTTTGTTTCCGCAGGATCCGCAGGCAACCGCCGCGGGAGCGTCCACGTTTCGCCCATTCGTGGGCCATGCGGCCCATGGTCATGCGGACGTTGAGTTCGACAACGGGTTTCAGCGCCAGCGATCCATCCTTCCGGCGGTGGACCATCGCGTCCACGCAGAGCGGTCCGGTGTATCCCGGCAACAATCTCCCCAGCGCCGCGGGAATCGATTCCTGATAGATCCGCATCACCTCCGTCTCACGGAACAGGTACTCCGCGATTTCCGGCTCTAACAAATTCCCCCACTTCGGGCCGATGCGGATACCGAGGAAACGTCCCGCCGCGTCGTTTTCGATGCGCGTGAGGTTCAGCAACACGGCCTCGCAACCGGGTTTCATCTCGTAGAGCGCGGAGAAATCCAGCACGCGGTCGAGCCATGGCTCGATGACCACCGAACCATGGGCGGCGAGCGTGTTTTCAATCCAGCCGCGGGTTTTTTCCGGCACGCTTTCATGATTCACCCGCAGATGCCCCCGCCCCGCGCAGGCGAAGGGAGCCTTCAGCAGCGCCTGGCCGGATTCCAGCAGGCGGGCGATTTCCGTTAGAGCGGAAACCGCGTCACGATGCAGGTTCCCGGTTTCCGGAATTGGAGTTAGCAAATGCTCCAGCTCCAAACCGATTTCCTTGGACATCCATTTCGCGGGTATGGCTTCACGAAAACCGTTGGGAAGTCCGTCCGCCACGTCTTCTGCAAAGGGACGAAGCCGCTCGACCGCGTCCGGAGTCCACGCCCACGGCCTCAAGCCTCCGAGTTTGCGGCCGGGCTCCGTTTCTAACGCAAACAACTCCGGCAGCTCGAAACCCGCGTCCTTCAGCCGCTTCAAGTGATCCACAGAAGGCACGCAGCGCATCAGCAAGGCATCGTCCTCATGACAGCAGCCGATCATCAGCGATTCGAGGTCGTTTTCCAACGCGAGCGAAGTTTTGTCCGGCTGCCAAGGCCGTCCTGTTAGGGTAGAGCGTGCGTGGGACTCGGCGTTCGGATTGAACCAGTGCAGCACTGGTGTCCGTCCACGCGAAACCTGACAGACTTCGAGATGCCGGATGAAATCCTCGTCGAGGCCCACGATGCGCCGGCTCTCCGCATTGAACGGCGCGATGCCCTTCGCCCGCGCCGGTGTGAGGGGAAACGACAGGCAGCGCCGGAACGCATGCCAATCCGTCTCGCCCTGTTCCTTCCACTTGCGGAACCATTTCAGGCCGTGCCCCACGTGCCCGATTTCATCGAGATGGATTTTTTCCAACACCGCCGCCGTCGCGTTGTCACCCACCTGGCGGAACAACGCGGCGTAGTGTTTCGAGAAATCCAGATTCGCCTGCTCGAATGTGAGATTGAGCCGCGTCACAAAATCCATCGGCGTCTCCATCGGCGCGATGAGCCGCCAGAAGTGGTCGTTCACCGGTAGATTCCCGAATCCGATCCCGCAATCCTTCATCCGCCGCACATACATCATCGCGTGCGCCTGCTCCTCGCGCATCGCCTCGTAAACCCCCGCCCGGTATTCCTTCGGCGCGTCCGGGAAACGCAGCAACACCAGCGCCATCAACTCCGCGGCTAACAACTCGTGGTTCGCCATGAAGTGCAGCATCACTCCGCGCTCGCGGTCGCGGTCCAGATGGTTCGTTCCGGGAAAATCTACGCGCACGCCATCGCGCCGCATCCGCAACTCCCGCGGCCGCCCCGGCGCGTCCGGCAGCGCGATCGCCTTGCCCGGCGCGTCATCACACGCCGTCACCGGCCCGAGGAACAACTTCTCCTCCAGCGTCTCCGCGAACAACACGCGCTCGGCGATTTCCCGCATCCGGCTCACGCGGGGATGATGATTGGAAAACAGAAACGCGCACGCCTGGATTCTTCTCTTTTGCTTTCCCAGATCACGGAAATCGGGCTGAATGAGAACAGGCATGCTCGTGATCCCCAGCAAACCTCCCCGCACATGAAACCACAACTCCTGCTCTTCACGATCCTGATGGTTCTGCTGCCCTCCTGCTGCTCTCAAAAGCTGGCCATGATCAACCAAGGTCACCTGAACCATCTGATCGAGATTCGGGACGATGCCAGGGCCGAGGGCTATCTGGCCTTTCGCAAGGGCGGCAAGGAAACCTTCCGCTTCCGCAGCCTGCTGCACGAAAAGACTAAACCCCGAATCGTCGAAATCACGCTTCCGGCCAATCGTTTCCGAAGCAGCCAGGCCGACTTGCGTGAGGTGAGCCAACCCTACCAGCCAGGAAGCCAGCCCATTTATGTGCTGCGGGTGTTGCAACCGAACGATGCCATTCCGTATTATTCAGGCAAAAAATGCCAGAATTCCCGAGAGTGGGCCATCGGCAAGCTGAGTGGAAATCCCCGCCTCTTCATGGCACCCAAAGGCCGTGTCTATACCGATCACTCGCTTCGCACGGAACTGAGGATGGTCCGGCGCAGCACGGGTGAGGCTGTTCTGCGCAATCTGGCCTACGTGGTTACCGTTCCGTGTGACGTCGTCTCGTTTCCAGTGATCGTAACCTCGTTTTATGGGATGAGCTTTTGCCGGGGGCTAACAGAAAACCTCCACCATTCACCGCCATCCCCGCGCCAATGACAAGTCTCCGATCCGGGGGTGAGGAGCTGGATCCAAAGAATTGGCAATGTTTCTGAACCCCAACGGAATTCCGTACCAAACCCAAGTTTGCGTTCCAAGCCGCTGGTCCCCTCGAACCTATTTAGCGCAAGCTGCAAAGCTCCCGGCTGTAGACAGTCCCGAATACCCTAAGGTTGTCGCCTTACTTCTGCCCCAAGGCCACAAAGGTGGTTCAGCTTTCACTCGGGATGAGGGCGTCCTACTCCAGTGAATGGGGTCTGAATGAGGAGGGCTCTCCGATTCCCATCAATTTCCTTTTTCGCGAGCTTCATCGTCCGCTCCACGTCGCACACGGATCGGACCCGCGCCAAGAGAACGGATCGGACCGTAGGCGCCGGGAGATTGAACCCCATCCATTCAAACCTCTCATCCGGAACAAACAGGCGACCGGCCGACCTCAGGACCTGGCTGACCTCGCCCGTCTCCGACAAAGCAAACACTGAACGTGATCGGGGTCGGGACTCTACATTTCATGACCCGGTTAACACCCGTATCCAGCTATCGCGGGCCTCACGGCTTGAAGGCCGGGACCGCCTTGCCTTCCTTGCTGAGCGCGGCGGCAAGGGGGTTCGGGGATAGACCGTTGAGGCCGGAAACCACGGCTTTGGCGTTGAAGGCGGCACCGGCGGGGGAGGTGTGGGTTCCCTTATCGCCGAAGAGCGGTTCCACCTCCTTTTCACCAAGCTTTTCGTAGGCGCGGGCGATGATTTCATTGAGGTCGATGTATTGCGCGCCGGATTGCTCGGCGGCTTGTTTCGCCCAGAGAGACCAGGAGGTGGTGGATCGGTTGATTTTCTCCTCCTTGTTCCAGCTCTTGCGCGGGATGGGCGAGCAGACGATGGCGGTGGCTCCCTTTTCCTTCGCGGTGGTCACGAAGTGGCGCAGGTACCAGCCGTAGCTGTGCACGGTTTCCGGCTTGCCGGTGAGGATGTTGACGACGTCCACGGTCTTGTCGCTGTTGTCGCGAATCACGCCGCGGGCGCGGGTGGAGGCGTTGACGGGCGGCTCCTCGTTGATGGGCGAGGCGTCGTTGTGGCCGAAC
The DNA here is from genome assembly GCA_036824745.1 of Luteolibacter sp. Lineage (GTDB taxonomy): Bacteria > Verrucomicrobiota > Verrucomicrobiia > Verrucomicrobiales > Akkermansiaceae > Luteolibacter. Next base: position 6,953 of record DAISZP010000113.1, on the reverse strand, counting down.
TGCATGATGACCACATCGCCGCGGCGGAGTTCCTTGAGGATGGCGTCCCAGCGTCCGTCCGTTAGAAACGTGCGGGACGAGCGGCCGCCGATGGCGCGGTTGACGACGTTGATTTTCTTCGGATCGAAAAACGGAGCCATTTCATCGCCCCAGCCGCGCTGGCCCTTGGTGCCGACTCTCACGGTGGAGTCGCCGATGATCCAGAAGGTGGGCAGGCTGCTGTTGGATTTCCTCTGGCTGCCGCCGCCTTTTTCGACCGGTTGGTCATCGAGCGTTTCCGCGCCGAGGCACACGGCCCCGGAAACGGCCGTGAGGCACATCGTGAACAAGGATCGGATAAAAGGTCGGCGTTTCATGGTGTTGGGATTCGGATGAATGCGGTCATACCCCATGGCGCGCGCTTCAACAAGGAGTCCAAATGGAGTAAACCCGTTCGCGGTTTCCGCTATGGCGGAGGACCCGCCCGGATGATTCCGATACCTGTCGGTCTCGCCCTCATGGAGCATAATATGCCTGAAATCGGATATCGACTTAAAGCTATTTGATAGCTAACATGCAACAGATGCGCACCCTGATCCTGAGTACATCCATCCTCGCCGCCCATGTCGGCGCAGCCAACGCGGCCCTGCTGATCCAGCCCCTTTCGGTATCGAGCGCCACCGCTCTTTTCGGCACCTATCAACTGACGAACATGATCAATCAGGACGGGTTGTCCCAGGCGTACGTGAGTGGGTTCACCGATTACGCCACCTACATGGCCTCATCGCCGACGCAGGCGAGCAACCCGCTCACCCAATACACGGTGATGTCGGAGGCGGCCAACGTCACCTATGACTTCGATCTGGGCACTGCGCACAACGTCACCAACATCATCCTGTGGAACGGGCCCGCGAGCGCGAGCACCCGGATCTCTTCATTCAGCGTGCAGGTGTCTGACAGCCCCACATTCGCGACATCGGTGAATGTGGGTAGTTTCAACTCCAGCCCGAGCGCCGCGCATCCCGTGGCCGCGGAAGGATTCAGCTTCGCTTCCACGACCGGCCGCTACGTGCGGGTCGTGACCACCAACGCCGGAGGAGCCCGCACGCTGGTGGGGGAAATCGCCTTTGCGGGCACCGTGGTCCCCGAACCGTCTTCCGCGGTCCTCTGCGCGCTTGGCGCCGCCGGCGTGTTGCTGCGCCGCAGGAGGTGATCCAGAAGTGATCGGATCTTGCGGCCAGTGCGGCCCTAGGGTGAGATCACCGCCATGTGGCGGGTATCACTGACTTTGGCTGCGATGTTCGTTTGGAGCCTTGTTCCGTCACGGGGAGCCGGGACGGATTCCGACCAATCCATTTTCCTCAACGGCATCGCGAAACTCGAAGCGCGGCATGGCGGACGGCTCGGCGTGACCGCGGTGGATCTGGGAAACCGCGCGAAACTCAGCCATCGCGGAAACGAACGTTTCGCCGTGTGCAGCACCTTCAAGTTCTTGCTGGCCGCTACCATCGCCGCGCGGGTGGATGCCGGGAAGGAATCGTGGGAGCGGAGCATTTCCTATGGGAAAAAGGACCTCATTCCCTGGTCGCCGGTGACCGGAAAGGAGGAGCACCTCAATGCGGGTGGAATGAGTGTTTCCTCGCTTTGCGAGGCCGCCATGACCTGGAGCGACAATACCTCGGCGAATCTTTTGCTAGCGCAAGTCGGCGGACCAGAAGGCCTCACCAAACACCTCCGCTCCTTCGGTGACAACGTCTCACGCCTTGATCGGATCGAACCTGATCTCAATTCGAACCAACCCGGCGACGAGCGGGACACCAGCACGCCGGAAGCCATGGCTGCCACCGTGGAGAATCTCGTTTTCGGAGAGCGTCTATCAGAAAACTCGAAGGAAAAACTCGTTTCATGGCTGGTCGGGAATCGCACCGGTGACAAACGCATCCGCGCCGGCATAAACCCGGCCTGGAAGGTGGGCGACAAGACGGGCACCGGCGAAAACGGAGCCGCAAATGACATCGCCATCGTCTGGCCGCAGGACCGCAAGCCCTTCGTCATCGTGGTTTTCTACGAATCCCCAAAAGCCACAGCGGAAGAACGCGATGCCATCATCGCGGAAACGGCGAGACTCGTGGAGCACAGCTTAACCAAGAGCCCATGACACACGGGATACTACCGGCTTGCCGTTCATCGAGTATTTTGTTAGATCCGGACCAACCATGCTGATTCCAAAATACTGGGCGGAAGGAAGGGCGAGGAAACGCACACAAGAGCGTCAGGTCACAATCCGTCGATTCGGTTGGTCCAATGTCTCCCATGATGAGGCGCAGGCCATGGCGGACTCCCGCGCGCGTGAGGCGCTTGCGATCGTGTTCTCCGGTACCGAGCTGAACCGCAGCGAGCCCAAAGTCCCTTACAACGGAGCCGACGGAGTGCCTATCCGCGAAGAGATCGTCGCCGAAGAAGGTAGCTCCGTGATCACACGGAACAGCTATGGTGCCCGATGTCTCAATACTCCGGATGTCTTCTTTGCCGACGTGGACCTTGAGGATCATGACCCGGGTTGGATGAAATGGCTTGGAGTGTTGATCATCGCGGCCGGATGCGTGGTCACGTGGCAGGTCACAGGCGATTCCAGGATTGGCATCTCCGTGCTGATCGCGCTTTTGATCCTCGTGCCATGGACACTCGGGAAAGTCTCAAAGGCGGTGATGACCTTCCGCGGCGGACCGCGAAAGGTGGCGATGGATCGCATCCGTGCATTCGCCGCCAGCCATCCAGACTGGAACCTTCATGTGTATGAGACGCCAGCGGGATTCCGGTTGCTGGCTCTTCATGATTTGTTTGATCCCTCCAGCGAAAGTGTGGCGATCGCCTTCAAACAACTCGGAACAGATCGGCAATACGCATGGATGTGTCTCCGTCAACAGTGTTTCCGAGCCAGATTGAGTCCCAAGCCGTGGAGGATCGGCATTACCACCCGCTTACGGCCCCGTCCCGGAGTCTGGCCTGTGGCCCCGCAGCATCTACCCGCGCGCCGGAAGTGGATTGAGAACTATGAAAAACGCTCCGATTCGTTCGCGGCATGTCGATTCATCGAACAACTCGGTTCAAGATCCATCCATCCCGACGCGGCGACTGTCCGCGATCTGCACGACGCAGCATGCAACTCGCACAGTGCCATGCCGCTGGCTTGATTGAAACAGGAAGGCGCGGACCTCACTCCTCCTCCACCCGCAGTCTGACAAACTCACGCGCCAAACCCGACGCGCTGATCCGCACGATTCCGGTGGATCGTTTCGGAAGCGGATTCACCCCGCGGGAACATCGCACGACGGGCAGCGGCGTCCATGATCCCAGCGAATCGGAGATCTCGATCCAGACCGGAGCCATTGAACCACCCGAGGGAAACGGAATTTCAAACTCCTGCGGAAACCCGGCAGCCGCACGCGGCACCCATGGGCTCGCCGGATCAAACGCGCCGAGTCCCATCGCCCAGGCGATTCCGTTAGAAACGCCGTCGCCGTTCGCATCTCCGGAAAACAGTGCCCCGCTGATGCCTTCCTCGTCCGTCCATGCCTTGAACGCGCTGCGCGGCACCTCAATGATGCCTGCGGCCTTGATCGTTCCCGTTCCGGTCACGGTCACCGTAGTGGTGAGGGGCGGGTTTCCGACCGTCATCGAGTCGCTCACATTCACTCCGGGCACCACCACGACCACCTGATAGAAAATCGAGGCCGCGTTCGAACCTGAAGGCGTGAGCGCGACCGTGCCGGTTCCAGAGCCGACGCCGGCAAAGGGGTTCTGATCATCGAAGGCGGTGTTGAAGGTTTGTCCAAGGGCGCTGCCGGTCACGTTGCCCTGGTTGATCACAAAGCGGTGCTGCGACGCGCTGAAGGTCCCAGTGGCCGCGTTCACCGTTCCGGGCGGATGGGTGGTGTAGAAATCTCCCGCAAGGCCGGTGGCGTTGAGCTGATAGACACCGATCGGAAAACCCTGATAGAACGTGGTGCCCGCGGCGGCGAAATCGCTGCCCGAAATCACGCCGTTTCCAAGCGTGAGTTCGGAGGTGCCCTGTTGCTGATGGTCCACATCCATCCACGCGCTCACCGTTCCGGAAAGAACGCTCTGAGTCTGTGAGGTGGAAATGGAGGGGCCGCTGATCGTGATGGCGAGCGTGTTGAATCCTGGTTCGTTGACCAGTGTCAGCGTCGTCATGGCGGGCACCGCAAGCGCGCGCGAAACCAGCAGGAGGGAGATGAGGGGGCGGAGCATCGGCGCGGATGCTGGCCGAACGGGCGGCATCGTGTCAAAATCTTCGCGTTGCGGACCCGACAAGGAAATCATCCCCCCGATTGAGGTGGCTTTTCATTGGTCCTCATGCCCGCCAGAGTGCCGGACTCCCATGAAGTCATTCCTTTTTTCCCTGCTGCTTCTGCCATCCGCGTTGATTGCGGAAACGGCCACCTTCGTGAACCCCATCGCCGAGGGAGCGGACCCGTGGGTGACCCGCCACGATGGCAAATACCTCTGGTGTTTCTCCGAGGGAAATCGCGGCATTTCCGTGTGGGTCTCCGACAGGCTGAACTCGATCGGCACGCGACATGTCGTCTGGCAGGCACCGGAAACAGGACCGTTTTCCAAGGAAGTCTGGGCACCTGAAATGCACTTGCTCGACGGAAAATGGCACATCTACTTCGCGGCTTCCAATGGCGAGAACAAGAACCACCTCGCCTACGTGCTCGTTTCGAAGAACACGGATCCGCTCGGTCCCTATCAGGTCGAAGGACCCTTCGCGACCGGTGACGGAGCGGATGGAAGATCTCCTAACATCTGGGCGATCGACATGACGGTACTTGAACACGCCGGCAAACGCTACGCCATCTGGTCCGGCTGGGACAAACCGGGGACCGACCAGCAGTTTCTCTACATCGCGCCGATGGAAAACCCGCGCAAACTCGCCGGACCTCGCGTCCTGCTCTGCGCGAACGACACCCATCTCTGGGAACGCATCGAAGAGAGCGAGGGAACCCGCGGCTTGAACGAAGGGCCGGAGGTGCTGCAACACGGCGGGCGCACGTTCGTGACCTATTCCTGCGGCGCCTCATGGACGCGCACCTACAAGCTCGGGATGCTTGAGTTGGTCGGAAACAACCCTCTCGATCCCGCTTCGTGGAAAAAGAACCCGCAGCCGGTCTTCGCATCCGCCGGACCGGTCGTCGGCGTGGGCCACAGCACCTTCGTTCCGTCCCCGGATGGCAGGGAGACCTGGCATGTCTATCATACGAAGGTGGACAAACGCGACGGCTGGCGGCGCGCGATTTCCATCCAGCCGGTGAAGTTCGCGGACGATGGATTGCCGGACTTTGGAACGCCGGTGGCGTTCGGAACTCCGCTTGCACTGCCCTCAGGACAAAAGATCAACCCGGTGAGGCTTCCCTTGTCCCTCGGCCTCGATAAAGCCGCGGATCTCAAGAGTTTCTCTTACTTCGGCCACCAGCAATATCTCTCGGAACAGAACGACGGCGTGGATCTCGGCGCGATCCCGAAACATCCGATGAACGAATACCGCAGCGGTGAGAAACTGGTCGTCAACGATGGAGAGTTCACCGACATCGAGGCATCCGTTAGAATCCGCTTCATCAAGGGCCGCCGCGACGCCGGCCTGCTGCTGCGCGTGAATCAACCGGCGGTGGGATTCGACGCCCAACAAGGTTACTTCGCCGGCATCATCCCGGGCGAGAAGCGCGTGGTCTTCGGCAAGACCGACGGCAAGTCATGGAAGGAGCTCGCCCGCGCCGATGTCTCTGTCGCGGAAAACGCCTCCGTCAGCCTTACCGTCCGCGCTGCGGGTGATGAGTTCCGTGTTTCCATCGACGGACGCGAAGTGCTGATAGCCAATGACAACACATACAAGGGCGGCAGCGTCGGCCTGCGGGTGGTGGATACCCACGCGCGTTTCTCGAATCTCCGGGTTTCGGAAATTCGCTAGGCGTTCAAGTCGTCAGTTTCCTGCCGATGAAGCGGTAGGACAGCACGCAGAGCAGCACGGTGAATCCACCTAACATCCCCGCGTGCCAGAGGATCGCGTTCCATCCGCCATGGCCCCACACGCTGAACTGGATGAGCTTAACCCCATGGAAAAACGGCGAGAACTGGACGACGGGTGCCAGCACCGAGCCTGCAGGAATCGGGAAAAACACGCCGGACAGGTAGAAGATCGGCGCGATGAGGAAGGAATAGACGGTTTGAAACTGGTTGATGTTCCGCACCCACGCCGATGCGAGCAAGCCGATAGCCGCGCAGGGCAGCGAGAGGAAACCCGCGATGAGCGGGCAGATCAGCAGCGCGAGCGGGTTTGGCAGCAACCCTAACAGAAGAAGCACCAGCGCCACGCCGAGCCCCATCAACGCCGCCCTCACGAACACCCACATGAACTCGCCGGTGACCACCTCGTTCACACCGATCGGGGTGGTGAGCATGGCCTTGAAGACGGACTCGAAGGTCATGCGCACGTAGAAACCATAACTGCTCTCGAAAAAGGCCGTGAACAATGCCGTGGTGGCGATCATGCCGGGCGCGAGGAACTGCGCGTAGCTCATGCCGTCGATCTGTCCGACAAATCCGGACAAGCCCATGCCGAGAGAGGCGAGGATGAGCGCGGGATCGGCGAGCGTCGGCGAGATGTTGGCGAGGAAATCCTTTCGATAGACCGTCCAGTTCCGGACGACCACCTGCCAGCTCAGGCGGAGATTGAGAAACACGTCATTCATCTTCGTTCAGCTCGCTGCCGGTGAGTTTGAGGTAAACATCCTCCAGATTCGAAGGACGGAGTTGCAGGGCCGTGTGCCCGGAGGCGCGCTGCAGTTCCAACAGATCGTCAAACCGAGGCGCGCGCACGCAGCATTGGCGGCCCTGGTGATAGAGTTCCCACTCCGGCGGCAGGTGTTTTCTCAACTCCTCGTCCACACCGTGCG
>DAISZP010000112.1:0-12396 GCA_036824745.1 Luteolibacter sp. | reverse complement strand
GAGGTTGCGGTTCACCGCGATGATGCGGCGCAGGTTGTCCACGAGATCATCGATGCGGGCGTTGATCGTTTCCTTGAAGCCGGGTTCCTGCGAGGGATTGATCTTCGCACCCTGATCGTGAAGGTGGATGAGTTCGGAGCGGAAGTTCGCCTCGAAGTCGGACTGCCGATAATTGAGCCGGATGAGCGGCCGGCCAAGCCAGATCGTGAGCGCCGAGCCACCGAGCGCGTAGAGCACCGCCACCATGAAGAGCTTCGGGCTGATCGCCCACAGCACGCCGGAGAACGAAAGCGCGGCCATCGTTCCGTTCAACACCATCAGCACGAACGAAAGCGTGGTGGTGGTGAGCTGCCTCACATCCTCGGTCATCCGCTGGTCCGGATTGCTCACGGCCCCCTCGCCTACCGTCTGCCGATAGAGTCCTCGGTCGATGTAGGCCGCGGTGATGCGCCGCGTGAGGTTCTCACGCCACAACAAACCAAGCCGTTCCTCGGTGAAGCGGAACAACACGCCGACCAGCGTGGATCCGCCGAACACGCCGAGATAGAGCCACGCGAAATGCAGGAAACCCTCGCGGTCCCGGCCCTCGATGGCGGACATGAACCAGCGGCCGACATAACTGTTCGCCACGTTCATGCCGTTGATGCAGAGCATCAGCCCGAACAGGCAGAACAACAGCAGCCGCGCCTTGCCACCGTCTTCGGATGTTAGAAACCTCGTGACCGCCTGCCAGAGGCGGCGCATCGTCTGGCGGGTGATGGTGACGTTTTCCTGGGACACGGCGAAGTTCGTTAGAGTCGCCGCAAACTCACGGACTACTTCCATCCACCGCCCAAGGCACGATAGGCTTGGACGACGGAGAGCAGCCGGTCGCGGCGGGCGTCGGCGAGGGCGAGTTCGGAGTTGAAGAGGCTGCGCTCGGCGTCGAGCACTTCGAGGTAGCTGGAGGCGCCGCCGGTGAAGCGGTCGTTGGCGACGCGGGCGACCTTTTGGTTCGACTCCACCAAACGCGTTTGTTCGGTGACGATCTGGCCGGTTTTCACGTGACCGTTGAGGGCATCCGCCGCTTCACGGAAGGCTTGTTTCGCGGCGGAGTCGTATTGGGCCTGGGCTTCTCCGGCGCGGGCCTTCGCGGCATCGACGCGGGCCTTGCCGCGACCGGCGTCGAAGATGGGGCCGGCAAGGCGCGGGCCGATCGAGTAGGCTCCGGATTTGCCCTGCAGCAGGTTGTCCAGCTCGCTGCTGACAAGTCCGCCGCTACCGGAAAGGGTGAGCGATGGAAGGCGCAGCGCTTCGGCCACGCCGATCTCGGCGACGGCGGCCTGATAGGATTGATCCGCGGCGGCGAGGTCCGGCCGGCGCTGGAGCAGCGATGAAGGAAGCCCGCCGGTGATGCGGAGCGAGTTGTCGAGTTTGTTGAGATCACCGCCGCGGGTGATGCCGCCGGGATAATCGCCGATCAACGCGCGGATCTGGTTTTCGGTTTCCGTAATGGCTTTTTCGGTCACCGGAATGGCGGTGAGCGCTTGGCCTAACAGGGCCTCCGACTGGCCGACTTCGAGATCCGAGCTGACACCTCCCGCGGCGCGGGCTTTGACGAGTTCGAGCGAGGCGCGGCGGCTCTCGGCGGTGCGCTTGGAAATGGCGAGGCGTTCGTCGAGGTTCTTGAGCTGGATGTAGGCGGAGGCGACGGCGGCGACGAGAGAGGTCTGGACGGCGTCGCGCTGATACTCGGCGGCTAACAGCCGGGAGCGCGCGGCTTCGTTGCTGCGGCGGATGCCGCCCCAGAGATCGAGTTCCCAGCTGAGCTGGGCCGTTAGATCGTAGGATTCCGAGGTGCGGTCGCCGCCGGGCGCGACCTGACCGGCGTTTTCCGAGCGATAGTTCGCGGTTCCACCGGCGCTGCCACCCACATTGGGAAACCAATCGGCGCGGGCGGCCACGGCTTGGGCGCGGGCCTGCTCGATCCGATAGGTGGCGGCGGTTAGGTCCGGGTTGTTGGCGAGCGCGCGTTCGATGAGGTTGCGCAAGGTGCCGTCGGTGAAGACTTTGCGCCAGGACTTGTCACCGAATGACTTGCCGTGCGGGGCCGCATCGCCACGGATCGATGTCGGGGTTTTCAGATCGGGCGAGCCGGGTTGAGGACCGAGGACGCAGGAACTCACAAGAACGGAGCCGGATATCAGAACAAGCGGTCGCATCGCCTTGGGTTTCGCCGGAAACGCCCGGATTTGCAAGCTCTATGCACTGCTTGCAGGTTGACACATCTGGCGGCTTCCGGTACGAGCATGCCGTGTTTGACAACCATTTCGAGAATCCGGAGAGAGGTTGCGTCGCGGGTCTTCGGCGAGGGGAATCAGCCTTGGTTTCCAACATGTCCGTATTTCCGATGCTCATTGTTGGCGGCGCGGCGTTCGCGCTGTTCGCCAGCTGCAAGAAACCCGAAGCCGCCGCGCCGCCACCGCCGGTGGTTGTGGTGATGGAAACAAAAACCTCACCGGTTCCGCTGACCACCACCTTGATCGGCCAGCTCGACTCGCCGCAGAACGTCGAGGTCCGAGCGCGCGTTGAAGGATTCGTGGACAAGATGCTCTTCACCGAAGGCACGGAGGTGAAACAAGGCGATCCGCTGTTCGAACTCGATAAGAAACCATTCTTGGAACGCCTGTCCGCCGCAAAAGGCGGCTTGGAGGAGGCCAAGGCCGCGCTCAACAAGTATGAAAAGGATGTGGCGCGGCTGACACCTCTCGCCGAACGCAAGGCGATTCCCCAACAGGATCTCGACAACGCGGAGGCATCCGTGGATGTGGGCAAAGCCGGCGTGGAGACCGCCGCCGCGCGCTTCGAGTCCGCGCAGATCGACTTGGGATACTGCGACATCAAGGCTCCCGTTTCCGGCCTCATCGGCGCGAAGCAGGTCTCCATCGGCGAGTTGGTGGGCAAGGGCTCGCCCACGTTGATGACGACCATCTCCACGCTCGATCCGATCTGGTTCTACTGCAATGTCAGCGAGGTGGACTACATCAAGGCGGAGCAGAAGAGCCGCACGCTCGGCAAGGACGTCGCGAGTCTGCCGCTCACCTTGATCCTGTCCGACGGCAAGGAGCATCCTGACCAGGGCAAGTTCGTCTTCATCGACCGCGCGGTGGACACCAAGACCGGCACACTGCGGGTGCGGGCGAGTTTTCCTAACAAGGAAAAACTGCTGCGTCCCGGTATGTTCGCGCGAGTCCGGGTGGATCTCGGCACTCGCTCGGACTGCATCGTCCTCCCCGAGCGCGCGCTGGTGCAGCTGCAGGGCAAGAACTTCGTGTGGGTGATCGGCGCGGATGGCAAAGCCACGCAGCGCCCGGTGACCGGGGGCGAGCAGGTGGAATCGAACTTCCTCATCACGGACGGACTCAAGACCGGCGAGCGCATCATCGTGGAAGGCATCCAGAAGGCCCGCGAGGGCGCTCCGGTCACGGCGATGACCGCGGAGCAGATGGCCGCCATGAAACCCTCCGCCGCGGAGAAACCCGCCAAGCACTAACAGACCATGGCCGAATTCTTCATCCGCCGGCCGATCGTGGCGATGGTCATTTCCATCGTCACCTGCATCGTAGGTCTCGTTTCCCTCTCGCGCCTGCCAATCGCGGAATACCCGACGGTGAGCCCCACGCTCATCCAGGTGACCTCCACCTATCGCGGCGCGGCGGCGGAGGCGGTCATGGAATCCGTGGCCACGCCCATCGAGTCCAAGGTCAACGGCGTGGACAAGCTGCTCTACATGCAGTCCTACAACGCCAACGACGGCAAGATGACGCTCAACGTCACCTTCGACGTCGGCACGGACGTGGACATCATGCAGGTGAACACGTCCAACCGCGTGAGCCAGGCGCAGGCGCAGCTTCCCGACGCGGTGAAACGCGAGGGCGTCGTGGTGAACCGTTCGTCGCCGGACATTCTGTTAGCCATCGGTTTGTCCTCGCCGAAGGGCACCTACGACGGCGTGTTCCTCGGCAACTACGCGGACATCAACCTCGTCGATCAGATCAAGCGCGTCCCCGGCGTGGGCGATGTGAAAAACTTCACCGCGCAGGATTACTCGATGCGCATCTGGCTGATGCCGGACAAGCTCGCCTCGCTCGGCGTGACACCGACGGACATCGCCAACGCGATCAAGGAGCAGAACGCGCAGTCGCCCGCCGGCCGCATCGGCGCGGAGCCTGCACCGAAGGGCCAGGAAAGCCAGTTCAACGTGCGCGCGCAGGGTTTGCTGAAAGACCCGAAGGAGTTCGAGGAAATCATCGTCCGCTCGAACAGCGACGGCTCGCAGGTGAAGATCAAGGATGTCGGCCGGGTGGAACTCGGCGCGCAGACCTATGACATCCGCGCCCGGATGAACAAGGCGCCTGCCGGCGCGCTCGGCGTCTATCTGGCACCCGGCGCAAACGCGATCCAGACGGCGGACAACGTGAAGAAGATCCTGGAGGAGGCGAAACTGAGGTTTCCTCCGGACATGCAGTATGAGATCACGCTCGACTCCACGCTGCCGATCAAGGCGTCGATGGAATCGATCGTGCACACGCTTTTCGAGGCCATCGTGCTGGTGCTGATCGTGGTGTTCATCTTCCTGCAGAGTTTCCGCGCCACGATCATCCCGATGCTCACGGTGCCGGTCTCGCTGTTGGGCGTGTTCATCATGTTCCCGCTGCTCGGTTTCAGCGTGAACACGCTCACCATGTTCGGCCTCGTGCTCGCCATCGGCATCGTGGTGGACGACGCGATCGTGGTGGTGGAGGCCGTGCAGCACCACATCGAACACGGGCTCTCGCCCAAGGACGCGACCCGCAAGGCGATGCAGGAGGTTTCCGGCCCGGTGGTGGCCATCGCGCTCATCCTCTGCGCGGTGTTCGTGCCCGTCGCCTTCATGGGCGGCGTGACCGGCCGCCTCTATCAGCAGTTCGCCATCACCATCGCGGTGTCCGTGATTTTCTCCGCGATCAACGCGCTCACGCTCAGCCCCGCGCTTTCCGCGATGTTGCTGCGCAAGCCCACACCCGGCCGCGGACCGATCTCGTGGTTCTTCAAGAAGTTCAACCAGTTCTTCGATTGGATCATCGAGAAGTATGGCAAGGTGATCGGTGGTCTCACGCGCAAGGCGACGTTTTCCATGCTGCTGTTGGTGATCGTCTGCGGCGGCATCTATGGTCTCGGGAAGGTGGTCCCGGGTGGTTTCATTCCGGATGAGGACAAGGGTTACCTGTTCGTGGCCATCGAGCTTCCGGAAGGAGCTTCGCTGCAACGTTCCGACGAGGTGTTGAAACAAGTCGAGCAGATCGTGGGCAGCACCAAAGGTGTGAGATCCGCGCTCGCCATCGGCGGCATGAACATTCTCAACAACCTGAACGTGCCGAACGCCGCGCTGATGTTCATCGGACTTGAGGACTGGCACGAGCGTGCCACTCCGGAGCTTCATGCGAAATCCATCGCGGCGGAATGGAACAAGAAGTTCTACGCCATCCCCGGAGCGCGGGTGTTCGCCTTCGGTCCTCCGCCGTTGCCGGGCTATGGAAACGTTTCAGGCTTCACCATGCAGCTTCAGGACCGTTCGGGCGGCAGCGTGGAACAACTCGCCGCGACTGTGGCACAAGTCCAGGCCACCGCATTGAAACGCCCGGAGATCGGCCGACTCACCACCACCTTCAATCCGGCCACACCGCAGGTGAAGGTGGAGATGGATCGTGAAAAAGCCCGCACGCTCGGCGTGCCGGTGGATTCGGTGTTCCAAACGCTGCAAGCCTACCTCAGCGGGATGTACGTGAACGATTTCGTGAAATTCGGCCGCGTGTACAAGGTCTTCCTGCAAGCCGAACCGGAGTTCACCAACACACCGGACGACATCGGGAAATTCTACGTCCGCAACAACGAGGGAGGCATGGTTCCGCTCAGCACCTTGGTGAACGTGACCAAGATGTCCGGCCCGAACTTCGCCACCCGTTTCAACCTCTATCTCTCCGCTGAGATGATGGGTGCGCCCGCTCCCGGATACAGCTCGGCGCAAGCGCTCAAGGCGATGGAAGAGGTGATGGCGGACATGCCCTCCAACGTCGGCTACGAATGGTCCGGCCTGACGCTCCAGGAAAAGAAATCCGAAGGCCAGGCCGGCCTGATCTTCGGGATGGCGGTGATCTTCGTGTTTCTTCTGTTAGCCGCGCAGTATGAGAGCTGGTCGCTGCCCTTCGCGGTGCTGCTTTCCGTGCCCACGGTCATCCTCGGTACGATGGTCGGACTCGTTGTTAGAAACTATGAGATGAACGTCTATGCCCAGGTGGGTCTGGTCATGCTCATCGGCCTCGCGGCGAAGAACGCCATCCTCATCGTCGAATTCGCCAAGATGAAACGCGACGAAGGCGTGCCCACGCTGCAGGCCGCCCTGGAAGGCGCGAAACTCCGCCTGCGACCGATCCTGATGACCTCCTTCGCCTTCATTCTCGGCTGCGTGCCGCTGATGCTCGCGAAAGGCTCCGGAGCCGCCTCGCGCAGCACCATGGGCACCGGCGTGGTCTATGGCATGACGATTTCCACCGCCATCGGGCTGTTCCTGATCCCGGTCTGCTACGTGTTCGTGCAGAAGTTTTCGGATCGGAAGAAAAAGGACGACCCGGAACCCGAGCCCGCCCCTGCCGCGGGGCATTGATCGGCAGGTGGCGGCCATTCCGGATTCGCGCGGGAGCCAAATCCCGTCCTAGGGGTTGACGCGGGAGCCTGCCCGACTACAGCTATCCGCCATGCAAACCGACCCCGAAACTTCCCAAGCCACTGAAACTCCGGCCGATCCCGCCGAAGCCGCAGCCGCTCAGGAGACCGCCGCGCCGGAATCCCAGGAATCTCCCACCCTCGATCCGTGGGAGGAACTCGAGGCCGACGTCGCCAAGTGGAAGGAACTCTCGTTGCGCACCGCCGCGGAAATGGACAACCTGCGCAAACGCACCGCCCGCGAGCGCGAGGAAGCGATCCGCTACGCGAACCAACGCCTTCTCGAAGACCTGCTGCCGGTGATCGACAATTTCGAAATGGGCATGCAGGCCGCCTCGCAGGACGCCAAGTCCATGATCTACATCGGCATGGACATGGTCCGCCGCCAACTGAACGACTTCCTTTCCGCCCAAGGCGTGGAGGAAATCCCGGCGACCGGCCTGTTTGACCCGAATCTCCACGATGCAGTGGCCCAGGAAGACTGCGCCAAGGGCGAGGAAGGCCGCATCCTGCGCGTCACCCGCAAGGGATACAAACTCCGCGACCGCCTGCTCCGCCCGGCGAGCGTCGTCGTTTCCAAACTCCCCTCGGAAGGAGGCGCGGCTTAATTCTCCATGGCTGAAAAACGCGACTATTACGAAGTGCTCGGCGTTTCCCGCGATGCCAGCGCGGACGAAATCAAGAAGGCCTACCGCAAGCTCGCGGTGAAGTTCCACCCGGACAAGAACCCGGGCGATCACACCGCCGAGGAGAAGTTCAAGGAACTCGGCGAGGCCTACGAAGCGCTCAGCGATGCGGACAAACGCGCCGCTTACGACCGATACGGCCACGCGGCTTTCGGCGGCGGCGGGGGACGCCCCGGTGGTGGTTTCCACGATCCGATGGACGTGTTCTCGCAGATCTTCGGCGGCGCGTTCGGCGGCGGATTCGAGGAATTCTTCGGCGGCGGCGGGTCACGGCGCAAGGGATCCGGCAAACAACGCGGCTCGGATCTGCGCTACGACCTGGAAATCTCCTTGGAAGAAGCCGCCCGCGGCGTCGAAAAGGAACTCGAGATCGAGCGCTACGTCCCCTGCGACAGTTGCGGAGCCAAGGGCTCCAAAGGCTCCGGCGGCGTGAAAGTCTGCTCATCCTGCGGCGGCCGCGGCGTCGTCGCCCGCCAGGCCGGCATCTTCATCCAGCAATCCACCTGCCCTGAATGCCGGGGCGCTGGTGAAACCATCTCCGATCCCTGCTCAAGCTGTCGGGGCGAAGGCCGCGTCCAGCGCGACAGCCGCATCAAGCTCCGCATCCCCGCCGGGGTGGACACAGGCACCCGCCTGCGTTCCTCCGGAAACGGCGACGCCGGTGTGCGCGGCGGCGCGGCCGGCGACCTGTATGTGTTTCTCCACGTGAGGGATCACGACGTCTTCCAACGCGACGACGCGGACCTCTACTGCGAGGTCCCCCTGCCCTTCTCGGTGGCGGCACTCGGCGGCGAACTGAAAGTGCCTTCACTCGACGGTCAATCCTCCATCAAAATCCCCGCCGGCACCCAGGGAGGCACGGTTTTCCGCCTCCGCGAAAAGGGCATGCCGTCCTTGAACAACGGCCGCCGCGGCGACCTCAACGTCCGCGTGCAGGTGGAGGTCCCCACCAGGCTCAGCCATGAACAGCAGGAAAAACTCCGCGCGTTTTCCGAGTCCATCGGCGAACACAACTCGCCCATGCAGGAAGGCTTCTTCCAGAAGGCGAAGCGGTTTTTCGATCTCTAAGGAGTGACGACACTCCTGTCGTCACCATCAAGCCATGGCCCGCTTCCACCTTCCACCTGAAGACTGGACAAACGCCGCCCTATCAGGCGACGAGGCGAAGCATCTAACGCAGGTGCTGCGCATCCGGCCCGGCGAAACGGTCACCGTCTTCGATGGCTGCGGCCGCCGCGTGGAGGCCGAGGTTCTAACAACCTCGCGCGACCATGTTTCCCTGAAACTCGGCGAATCCCTGACACCTGAAGCGCCGCTGCCCGCCATCACCCTGGCCCAGGCGATCCCCAAAGGGAAAAACATGGACCTCATCGTCCAGAAAGCGGTCGAACTCGGCGTCGCCCGCATCCAGCCGCTGGTCACGAAAAACACCATCGTCCAACCCGGCGAAGGCAAGTCCGACAAGTGGCGGCGCAACGCGCTTGAAGCCTGC
Organism: Luteolibacter sp.; assembly: GCA_036824745.1. Lineage (GTDB taxonomy): Bacteria > Verrucomicrobiota > Verrucomicrobiia > Verrucomicrobiales > Akkermansiaceae > Luteolibacter. The sequence goes on along the minus strand of DAISZP010000112.1, from coordinate 3,477 downwards.
AAACAATGCGGCCAGGACACGCTGCCGCGGATCAACGATCCCCTGCCGTTCAAGAACTGGATCCACGATTCAGCCGGAATCGGCGGCTTGAAAATCATCGCCTCGCTCGCTCCCGGAGCCAGACCGATCCGTGAAACCCTCCGCTCCCATCCGGAAGTCCGCGAGGCCACGCTGCTGGTCGGACCGGAAGGCGATTTCACCGCGGAGGAGATCCAAGCCGCCATCGACGCGGGATTCCTCCCCGTTTCCCTCGGAAACATCGTGCTGCGCGTGGAAACGGCCACCTTGTTCTGTGTTTCCGCGTTGAGATACGAATACGCCTGACTCCGGCGAAACGATCCGCTATCAGTCCGGCCATCGGATGAAACCTCCCCGATTGCGCCACACCGAGGATCTGAGATCGCTGGGATTTCTCATGGCGACGCTGGCGCTTCTAACAGCCACCTGGTCCGGATGGATGCGGAGTCTCTGGCTGATCGTCCCGCTCGCGTGGATGGGTTTCCTCTGTTGCATCATCGCGCACAACCACATGCACCATCCCACGTTCCGGGGCAGGTTCTGGAATTCGTGTTTCCAGCTGCTGCTCATGTTCGGCATCGGCCAGCCGCCGACGGGGATCATCACGGCGCACAACGAACGCCATCACGGACATCCGGACGGCGAAGGGGATTTTGTGAGAACGAGCTTGGTCGGCTTCCGTTGGAACGCGGTGAACCTCATCGCGTTTCCATTCGTCTCCATCGCCACCATGTTCCGCGAAAAACCCGGGGACCTGAAACGTTGGAGGAGAACGAGGCCGCGCTTGTTCCGCCAGGCTTTGTTAGAGCGGATCGTGTTCTGGTCGGTCCTCATCCCGGCGCTGGTCGTGGACTGGAAATCCACCCTGCTGTATCTCGGGCTGCCATGGATCAGCGCTCAACTGATGTTGATCGGCGTGAACCTCCTGCAGCACCAGGACTGCGACATGGGCTCCGAGTACAACCACTCGCGCAACGTCACCGGCCGCCTCGCCAATTGGTTTCTTCTCAACAACGGCTTCCACACCGCGCACCACCTGCGTCCATCTCTGCACTGGAGCCGTCTTCCGGGTTTCCATGAGAAACAAGTCAGGCCGAAGATCAATCCGGCATTGGATCACCCATCGTTCACCGGACTGCTGATCGAACGCCTGCGCCGCCCCGCCATCCGTCATGCCGCTTGAATCCGTCATTTCCCGGCGGGACATCGATTTCTCGCTGCCGTTCTTCCCGCCGGAAATGACCGCGCTGGCATTCACTCCCTCATGGCGGCGGCTCGATGAACCACAGCGGATCCGCTACGCGCAGCTCTACGCGCTCTATCTGAACGAACAGACGGCCTTCTTCGAAGAGCTGCTGGCGAACACGGTGCTGCCCGCGCTCTATCAGAAACCGGAGATCATCGGGGAACCTCTCGCGGAAAACCTGCGCCGTTTCGAAAACGAGGAACGGACCCACTCGCGGTGGTTCCGCGAGATGAACCGGCGCGTGGACCCGCAGCGGTTCTCGATGGAATCCGGGGACTACGTGTTCATCCCGGCGGGAGGAAGGACCCGATCCATCGCGAGGTGGATGGCTTCCCAACCGTTCCGCTTTCCGTTCTGGATCTGGCTGATGCTTCTGCAGGAGGAGCGCTCGATTTCACTCGCCCGCGCCTGTCTTGATGCCGCGGACCGGTTGGAGCCCTCGTTCGTCGATCTTCACCGCAGGCACATGGCGGATGAAGTGGATCACGTCCGCTGGGACCTGGACTTGATCGAGCGGATCTGGATGCCCATGCCGCTTTGGAAACGCCGGCTGCACGCCCGCTTGTTCGGTGGATTGATGGCGGAGTTTTTCACGGTGCCGAAACGATCCGCCATGGTGGTGCTGGAAGCCTTGATCGGCGAGTTTCCGGATCTGGCGGCGATGGCCGGCGATTTCCGAAGGGAGATCGGCGGGCTCAGGCATTCGCAAGCCTATCACGAAAGCCTCTACAGCCGCGCGATCAATCCCCGTTGTTTCGCATTGTTCGACGCGCTTCCCGAGTTCCGTGACATGGGCAGGTATCTGCCGGGTTATCAGAGACCATGAACGAGGAACACCCCATACCCGGCAGGCTGAATCTGGTGATCACGGTTTCCCAGATCGCGGCGCTCGCTTCGCTGCTGGCCGGTGTTTGTTTCGTGAGATCCGGCTGGGCGCTGGCCGCGATGGCGCTCGCCTACGCGCTGGTGATGAACTCCGCCTACGCGATGCTCCATGAGGCCGAACACGGGATGCTTCATGAAAACCGCCGGATCAACGAAACCTGCGGGGCCCTGCTCGCGCTGTTCTTCCCCGCGCCGTTTCACCTGCTGCGGCAGGGACACATCGGGCACCACCTGCGGAACCGCTCGGATGACGAGGCTTTTGATTTCTACTTCGATGGCGAGAGCCGCGTCTGGAAGGTCCTCCAGCTCTACGGCATCCTGACCGGCTTCTTCTACCTGGCGGTGGTTCTTGGAAATCTCATCGCCTTGCTCAATCCCCGCTGGCTGAAGGCGCGCTGGGCGGACTTCGACCGGCCGACGCGCGCGCTGCTGGATTCGCTCAATCCGAAGTATTTCCGGCTGATCCGGATCGAGGCGCTGGCGGTGTTCGTGTTTCACGCCGGATGGATCCTGCTGTGGGGCACCCCGGTCTGGAAACACCTGCTGCTGTTAGGAAGTTTCGGCGCGCTGTGGTCCGCCCTGCAATACGTGCATCACTTCGGCACGGAGCGCGACGTGTTGAAGGGCGCGAGGAACCTCCGCACCTGGAAATGGCTGGACACCCTGTGGCTGAACCACAACTGGCACCGCAACCACCACGCTCAGCCGACAGTGCCGTGGACGCGCCTCCCCTCCATCACCCCGGATGGCGATGGCGGGCGCGGACGCTTGTTAGCTGCCTACCTCGCCATGTGGCGCGGCCCCCGCCACACCTCCGAACGCGTGCAAAACCACCATGCAGGAAAAATCATCCGCTGATCCCGGCACCGCGCGCGCCGCCATGCTGCTGCTGAACTTCATCCCGGTGCTGCACGGGGCGGGATCCATCGCCTGCCTGTTCACGCCGTGGCCATGGTTGTTTCCGATAGTGCTTTATCTGATTCCGCTCCTGCCGGGACGCTTGCTGCGCGGGTCCTTGAGATCCGCTCCGGCGGAGATTCCGTTAGGCTCGGCGGATTTCCTCAAGTGGTGGGCGTGTTTCCAATGCCAGGTCTTGTTCCTGCGCTTTCCGGCCCTTGAGGAAATCCTCCGCCTGATTCCCGGTCTGTATTCGCTCTGGCTCCGTCTCTGGGGCTCGCGCATCGGACGGCTCACCTACTGGGCTCCGGGTACGATCATCCTCGACCGCGGGTTTCTCGACATCGGCGACGGCGTCGTGTTCGGCGCGGGTGTTCGAATCAATCCGCACGTGGTGGAGGACGGCGTTCTCAAACTCGCGCCGGTGAGGA
>DAISZP010000111.1:0-12424 GCA_036824745.1 Luteolibacter sp. | reverse complement strand
AGGCGAGCAGCGATTCGAACCGCGTGCAGGTTCCCTTCTCACAGATCGCCCCGCCGTCCGGTGAGGAATGGAGCCTCGATACCAGCGAGGAGCTCCGGGTTCCCATCGGCCGCACCGGCGCGAAGAAGCTCCAAATGCTCGCCATCGGCAAGGGCACCCGCCAGCACATGCTCGTCGCCGGCAAGACGGGATCGGGCAAGTCCACCTTGTTTCACGTCATCATCACCAACCTCGCCCGCTGGGCCTCGCCGGAGCAGGTGGAGTTCTATCTGGTGGACTTCAAGAAGGGCGTCGAGTTCAAGTGTTACGCCGCGAAACACCTGCCGCATGCCCGCGTCGTGGCCATCGAGAGCGACCGCGAGTTCGCCCTCAGCGTGCTGCAGCGCGTGGACGCCGAGTTGAAGCGCCGCGGCGAGCTCTTCCGCAAGGCGGGCGCGCAGGATGTGGCCGGATACAAGAAAACTCCGGGTGCCGGGGCCATGCCCCGCACGCTGCTGCTCATCGACGAGTTCCAGGAGTTCTTCACCGAGGACGATGCCGTCGCGCAGGAAGCCTCCCTGCTGATGGACCGCATCGTCAGACAAGGCCGCGCCTTCGGCATCCACGTCATCCTCGGCTCCCAAACGCTTGGCGGCGCCTACACGCTGGCACGCGCCACGCTCGGCCAGATGGTCATCCGCGTGGCGCTGCAATGCAACGAGGCGGACGCCCAGCTCATCATGGACGATGACAACCCGGCCCCGCGCCTGCTCACGCGGCCGGGTGAGGGGATCTACAACGACCAAGCCGGCGCGCTCGCGGCGAACAGCCCGTTCCAGATCGTTTGGCTGCCCGAGGACGAGCGCGACAAGGTGCTCGATGAGGTCAATGCGAGGGCACGCGCTTCTTCCAAAGAGGTGCAAGTGCCCATCGTCTTCGAAGGAAACGCCCCGGCGGAGATCCGTGACAATGCCGAACTCGCGGCACTCATCCGCAATCGCCCGGCGGCGAAACCGAAGAAGTCCCACGCCTGGCTCGGTGCTCCGAACTCGATCAAAGGCCCCACCGAAGCGGTCTTCCAACGCCAGAGCGGAAGTCATTTGTTAGTCGTCGGCCAATCCACCGAGCGCACGATGTCGCAGCTTGCCGTTTCCCTCGCCTCGCTGGCTCTGCAATACCCTGCGGGTCAGGCTGAGTTCGTGGTGTTGGACCCTCACGCCTCGGAAAGCGATGCCGACGGCGTCTTCCACCTCCTCGCCGCAGTGCTGCCTAACAAAGTCCGGATCGGTGGCCCGGCCGAGGTTTCCGAGTTGATGAACTCGCTCTCCGAGGAACTCACCCTGCGCATCCCGACCTCCGGGCGCGAGGCTCCCGAGATGTTTCTCCTCGTGCACGATCTCCAGCGTTTCAAGGCGCTGCGGCCTGAGGATGAGTTCAAGTTCTCCATGGATGACGAACCCTCCGCGGCGAGTCCGTCCAAGGTGTTCGCGGATTTGTTAGGCGAGGGAGCCCCGTGCGGCATGCATGTCATCACCTCCACCGATACATGGAACAACGTCAGCCGTTGGATCCCGCGAAAGTTGATGGCGGAGTTCGAAATGCGGGTGCTCTTCCAAATGAGCGCCAACGATTCCGCCAATCTCATCGATTCGCCCGCAGCCACCACACTCGGCCTCCACCGCGCCTTGTTCTACAACGAACACCTCGGCACCTTGGAAACCTTCCGCCCCTACGCTCTCCCGGACTCCGCATGGATCGAGGATCTCGCCAGCGGGGTGGGGGCGCACTGAGGCGGAAAATGCACAGGTTAGCGCAATCGCGGCGAAGCCTTTTAGGACCTGCAGGTCTTAAATGCCCCCCGTGATTACGGGAGACACCTTAAACAGCGGTTCCGGCATGCCGGCGATGGCGGATTACGACTTCGACGACCGCGCTTTCCTGGTGTTCTGGGAAATCACCCGGTCCTGCGCGCTGGCCTGCAGCCACTGCCGTGCCGAGGCGCAGCCGCGCAGGCACCCGGAGGAACTGAACTACGTGGAGGCCATGCGCCTGATCAAACAGCTCGCGGCTTGGAAACCGCCGATGCTGATCCTCACCGGCGGTGACCCGCTCATGCGCCGCGATGCGCTCGATCTCGTGCGCGAGGCATCGGATGCCGGACTGCATGTCGGCCTTAGTCCATCGGCCACCGAGCGTCTGATGCAGGCGGATTTCGGAAAACTCAAACAAGCCGGGGTGCAGCGCATGTCCCTCAGCCTCGACGGCGCCACGCGCGAGACTCACGACTCGTTCCGCGGTGTCGCGGGCACGTTCGACCGGACCATCGAAGCGGTGCGGCGAGCGCATGAAGTCGGGCTGAGTCTGCAGATCAACACCACGCTCACCCGCGGAAACATGGGCGAGTATGAGGCTTTCAAACAGCTCATGTTCGAACTGAAACCCGCGATGTGGAGCGTGTTTTTGTTAGTTCCCACCGGCCGCGCCGGGCTCGCGGACCTGCCCGATCCCGAGGACATCGAACGTGTGTTCGAAGACATGTCGGACCTCGTTGGAAACGCGCCCTTCGCCGTGAAAACCACCGAGGGCCACCACTTCCGCCGCGTGGTGATGCAGCGCAAGGGCGCGAAGGAAGGCAAAAAACGTCCCGGCATGCGCTCGCCGCTCGGCATCCGTGACGGGCGCGGCGTGATGTTCATCTCCCACACCGGCGAGGTTTCGCCCAGCGGATTCCTGCCGATGGTGTGCGGGAACGTGAAGGAAACCGATCCCGCGGAAATCTATCGGAACCACCCGCTCTTCGTTTCCCTCCGCGACAATGACGCGCTGGGCGGCAAGTGCGGCGTCTGCGAGTTCCGCAAGGTCTGCGGCGGCTCGCGTTCCCGCGCCTACGGCGTCTATGGCGATCCTTTCGCCGAAGATCCGTCCTGCGTCTATCAGCCCAAAGCCATGGCCGCCGGCCCGAATCATCCCAACCACCAAACTCCATGATCAACCTCACCAAACTCTGGACCGGCGCGGCCCAACCGGCCGACGCATTGCGTTACGGCCACGCCTCCGGCCATCCCGCGAACCACGGCGCGGGCTGCATGCCCGTCGCCGCGCGCGCGCGCAAACCCATCACCGTCTGGAACATCACCCGCACCTGCAACCTGCGCTGCGTGCATTGTTACTCGGACTCCGCCGCCATGCAGTATCCCGGCGAGCTTTCCTGGGAGCAGATGCAGGACGTGGTGGAGGACCTCTCCGCATATCAGATTCCATCGCTGCTACTGTCAGGCGGCGAGCCGATGATCCATCCGCACTTCTTCGATCTGGTGGACGTGGCTTCCAAGGCGGGATTGAAACTCACCATCTCCACCAACGGCACCCTCATCACTCCGGAAAAGGCCGCGCTGCTCAAGGCTGCGAACGTCGCCTACGTCGGCATCTCACTGGATGGTATCGGAAAGATCCACGACGAATTCCGCCGCAAGGAGGGAGCCTTCGATGCCGCCGTGCGCGGATTTAAAAACTGTCATGAGGTCGATCAGAAGACCGGACTCCGTCTCACTCTCACCCGCCACAACGTGGAGAACATCGACCGCATTCTCGACTTCATCGAGGAGCAGCAGATCCAGCGCGTCTGTTTCTATCACCTCGTGCCCGCCGGCCGCGGCAGCGAACTCCAGGAGCTCTCCTCCGAGGAATCCCGCGGAGCCATCGATACCCTCATCTCCCGCGTCGAGGCCTGGCACAAACAGGGCATCGAGCGCGAGCTGCTAACCGTCACCCAACCGGCCGACGGAGCCTACCTGTTAGTCCGGATGGAGAATGAGAACCATCCGAACCTTGAGGAAGCCCGCCGCCTGCTTTCATGGAACGGCGGCGGTGCCAACAGCTCCGGCCGCGGCATCGCCAATATCGATACGCAGGGCAACGTCCACCCCGACCAGTTCTGGCAGGACGTCACCCTTGGCAACGTGAAACGCATGCCTTTCTCAAAGATCTGGGAAGGGGAGAACCCGGACTCCGCCGAAGTTCTCACATCCATCCGATCCATCGGTTTGTTAGACCAGCAGGAACGCCAGTCCCGCATGACCGGCCCTTGTGCCGATTGCAAATGGTTCTCCATCTGCGGCGGCGGCTTCCGCACCCGCGCCTACTTCGCGAACGACGGCCACCTATGGGGATCCGATCCCGGTTGCTACCTCAAGGCGGAGGAGCGCCTCCAAAGCTGCAGCGTGGGTTGAAAAAAACTTTCGCAGAAACTCCAAAAAATCCGTTGCACGCGGCATTTCCCGTGCGACGTATCCCGTGAGCCGGACGAGGCCAGATCAGAATCCGAAATGAAGTAGGAGGAACACCGCGAGGGCCATCGGGACCAAGCGAGAATCTGGGAAATTCGCCCGGCTCACTCTTGTACTCGCACTGGGCCGTTTGACTTGGCCGTCATCCCGGCTTAGTCGTGATTGTCTCACCGGAAAGGAGGCATCGTTGGAAACCCAGAATCCACACACCACGAAATACCCGTTGCCCGGCCCGGCTTGAATCGCCGCAACGCGCCTCGGGTGCCACCCATGGCGAATCCGCCATTCCATCTCAACCGCCGCCGGCCCCGGCCACGCGGTACATCGTGAAAGCGAGGAAACCCAGATGCTTGCGAAAACCCTCAAGAGTTATCTCGACCAGCGGAACGTCCGCTACATCACCATCACCCACTCGCCCGCCTTCACCGCCCAGGAAGTGGCCGCATCCGCCCACATTCCGGGCAAGGGACTGGCGAAAACCGTGATGGTCATCATCGACGGCGCGCTCGCGATGGCGGTGCTGCCATCCAACCGCCGCGTCCAGCTCGACGACTTGCGATCCCTCACCGGTTGTCATGACCTGCGGCTCGCCCGCGAGTCCGAGTTCAAGAGCTACTTCCCTGATTGCGAACCCGGAGCCATGCCTCCCTTCGGCAATCTCTACGACATGTCCACCTACGTCTCCCCCGAACTCGCCGTGGAGCCGGACATCGTCTTCAACGCCGGATCCCACACCGAACTCATCCGCATGGGATGGCGGGATTACTACAATCTCGTCAAACCCCGCGTCGCCGACTTCGCCATGTGAGACACCGCGCTTTGTGATAACTTCCCGGCCGTGGGCGGATGCTTTGTTCATCCCGCTGGCGCCAAACTCCGCCTGCGGTCGGGTCACTCGAATGCGGCAATGCGCCCCGCAGCCATCCGGCCTGCCGGAGTGTTTCGAAAAACATGGCGATCACCACACTATCAGGCATCATCGCCCGCAGGATCCTCCTGAACTATCAGGTGGATCCCCGCGTGGCCGCGCGGCTCCTGCGGCATCCCTTCCGGCCCAAGCTCGTGCAGGGAAACGCCATCGCCGGCATCTGCCTCATCCGCTTGGAGAGGCTCCGCCCGCGGGGGCTGCCGTCCTTCACCGGCCTCTCCAGCGAAAACGCCGCCCACCGCATCGCCGTCGAGTGGTCCGATGACACCGGCCGCCTCCGCTCCGGCGTCTTCGTCCTCCGGCGCGATAGCGACTCCGCCCTCAACGCGCTGCTCGGCGGCTGGATCTTTCCCGGCCCGCACCACCTCTCCCTCTTCAGTGTCCAGGATTGGGGAAACGCCATCCGCATCCGTGTCGATGCCGACGACCTCCCGGACCCGCTTGTGGAACTCGACGTCGAGCCCGGCCCCGCGCTGCCCCGCCACTCCGTGTTTCCCTCCTTGGAAGACGCCTCAGATTTTTTCCAAGCTGGCTGCGTCGGCTACTCCCTCGCCGGGGACAGCCTCTCTCTGGAAGGCCTGAGAATGGATGCGGAAACGTGGAAAGTCTCCCCCCTCAGGATCCATGGCGTCCGCTCCGCCTATTTCGACGACCCGGAAACCTTCCCCGCCGGGTCCATCCGCTTCGATCACGGCCTCATCATGCGGGACATCGTCCACAAGTGGCACGTCCTGCCCGTCCTGCAAGGCAGTGGCGAAACCGTTTCCCCCTCGTAGCTCCCATACGCCATCGCGTACACGCGATTTCTTGGCAAAAGCCCGGATTGCTTGATATTTCGTCCCCCGTGACAAGTTCCCCCGGTCGCATCACTCCATGGATCTCCGTACCCGCGTCCCTGCTGGTTTGGATCGTCCTGCTATCGCTGAACCTCCGAGCCATGCTCGGCGCGGGCATGAGCAGCGGCTGGATCATCGCTGGAGTCATGTTCACCTTCTCCGCCATCTTCATCATCTGGATGCTCAGCGAGATCATCTCCGCCGTGCACACCCAGGTCGTCACCCACGAAAGCCTGCGCGGCGTGAAACACCAAGCACCCCAGCGCCAATGCCCGCAGGAACTCGCCGCCGCCCTCTCCGGCAAGGACCGCTTCGACATCCCCGCCCTCAGGCAACAACGCCAGCTCCTCGGCCTCGCCACCAGCCCCGCCCGGGAGAATAGGATGCGCAAGGGCAGATAGGCCACGCGGCCGCTATTTGGAATGAAGGTTTGAAGCAGGACGTGCCTTCAGTCCAAGGGGCCTTCTGGCGATGGCGGATAGTCGGAAAAATTGCTCAGTTTCACCTTCACGATCAGTCTGCTACCTGATAGAGGAAGTCATGACTGAAAACAAATTCCTGATCCGCGAGTTCCGCGCGGACTCCTCCCTCGCCGGCCCCGGCATGGCCGCGTCCTTCAAGGTCGTGCTCAAGAATGGAAACGAGGCGGTCACCATCGAGCGGCCTGCTTGAGGGGGGGCGGAACTCCAGATACGCATTCTCATCTTATGAAACATCTCAAAAAAATCTTGTTGATGACATCCATCTTTGGTCTGACATCCTGTTACTACATCCAGCCATCCCAGAGCGAGCCTCACGCGGTGGTTGATTTCGAAAAGGGTAGCGGTTTCCTAAATCTCAAGGGAACCAACTTCGTAATCCTTTCATTGAACGGTAAGCGTCCGGAGAGTTGGGTTCCGGGTGTTAATTCCACAACTTGGCGGATAGTGCCGGGTGTCACCCAAATCGCCGCGAACGTATGGGGATCGGATCGTCATCAAAAAGGCGATGCGCGGATCAGTTTCACCGCGGAGCAGGGGCGGACCTATGATGTTACCGCGATTGAGAAACCTGGAAGCTTTGATGTGAGCGTCACGGAGCGTAACGGCAAGACCGTGTGGCGATCAGAGGTGATGAAGAGCAGATATTATCACCCGACGCCGATTTACATTCCGGCCGCTTCTTGATGGGCAATGCCCACCGTTTCGCTCCATGATTTTGCGTTGGTCAGCGCTGCCTCCGTGCGCCCCTTCAGGGCGCGGGTTTGTCAGGGGTTGGCCTTCCAGGGCTCCATTCGGTCACCTTTGCTTCGCTATCACCGGTCACGCCGTTGGCGTGGAAGAGGCGGAAGAATTCCGCGCTCCGTCCGTTAGAGCGTATGCCCCATGCGGATGCGCTTGGTTTCGAGGTATTTCTCGTTGTGGGGATTGGAGGGGAGGGAGATGGGGAGTTGTTCGGTGATTTCGAGGCCGTAGCCTTCGAGGCCGATGACTTTTTTGGGGTTGTTGGTCATCAGGCGGATTTTTTTGACGCCGAGGTCGGCGAGGATCTGGGCTCCCATGCCGTAGTCGCGGAGGTCCGAGGGGTAGCCGAGTTTTTCGTTGGCTTCGATGGTGTCGAGGCCTTGTTCCTGGAGCTTGTAGGCGTGGATCTTGGCGGGGAGGCCGATGCCGCGGCCTTCCTGGCGGAGATAGAGGAGGACGCCGCCTTCCTTGGAGATGTGCTCGAGGGCGGCGGCGAGCTGGCCGCCGCAATCGCAACGCTGGGAGTGGAAGACATCGCCGGTGAGGCACTCGGAGTGGACGCGGACGAGGGTGGGTTTTTCGGGGTCGATGGGGCCGCGGCTGAGGGCGAGGTGGTGGGTGCCATCGGTGGAGATGCGGTAGAGGTGGCAATCGAACTCACCGAAGTCGGTGGGCATCTTGATGGTTTCCTCGCGCTGGACGAGTTTCTCGGAGCGGCGGCGGTATTCGATGAGCTGGGAGATGGTGCAGGCTTTGAGGCCGTGGCGCTGCTGGTAGGGGCCGAGGTCTCCGACGCGGGCCATGGTGCCGTCGTCATTGATGATTTCACAGATGACGGCGGCCTCGGGCAGACCGGCGAGGCGGGTGAGGTCGATGGCGGCCTCGGTGTGGCCGGCGCGGCGCAGGACGCCATCGGGCAGGGCGCGCAGGGGGAAGACGTGGCCGGGGCGGACGAAGGCATCGGCATGGACGCCGGGATCGGCAAGGAGGCGGATGGTGAGGGCGCGGTCGGCGGCGGAGATGCCGGTGGTGATGCCTTCGGCGGCATCGACGGAGATGGTGAAGGCGGTTTTGTGACCTTCCTGGTTCCGGCGGGTCATCTGGGGGAGGTCGAGGTCCTCGGTGCGCCCGGCGGAGAGGGGGGCGCAGATGAGGCCGCGGGCGTGGACAGCCATGAAGTTGACCATCTCGGGGGTGCAGAGGGAGGCGGCTCCGATGAGGTCGGCCTCGTTTTCGCGGTGTGGGTCATCGGCGCAGATGACCATGCGGCCGGCGGCGATTTCCGCGATGATTTCGTCGATGGGGCTGAAGACGATGGGCGAGTCTGACATGGAACGAGTGGTTTCCCGAAGGGCGGGGGAATGAAACGGCGGGATGGGATGGCAGGCAATGCGCAATTCGCGGAAGGATGCGGATGAAGGACATGGGGCGGCCCGGGAATGGGGGCTGGCTTCCTCCTCAGGTGTGCTCCGGAAGTGGCTTGCCAGGTGCCACCAAGGAAGTGCGGAGGTGGCAGGCGCTGCGGACCTGGTGGATGGCGGATCGGCAGGGAACCCTGCCGTGTGTGCTTCATGTGGCTCTTTCACGGGCATCTGTGCGTTGGTGGTTTGACCGGGGTGACGCATAGTGCGCGGTCCTGAACGGTCGGTTTGTGTGGAATCCGTGTGGAATCCGTGGATTCTGTTGCGGAGTGGGGGATGGATCTTTACCCCTGTGCAACCGCCCGCCCTCGACGTTCCGGGGAGAGCAGGTGTTCGTGGCAAGGGTTTCGTTCATCCGTCACATGTTTGCCAGACCGGTAGGTCGGATCAAGATCCGATTGGCTTGCCGCTGAATGTACCAAAGGTTGTGCATCGCATCCACCACATCACGGATCGATGGGCGTGGATCAACGCTGGACGCTACCGTCGCCCCGCTCCGAGGTGCTGTCTCGGAGAGAAATGGCTGCCCTGCCAGCCGGATGAGGCACAATTTCTACTTAGCGGGTGATGATTCCCCACGTCTCCACCACCCCGAAGTAATCACTTGCCGTCTCGCTGAAAGGCGTTCACGCACTACATGCCCATTTTCCTTTTTAGTACCAGAATTGCGCTGGGCTGGAGTGTGGAGTCTTCATGCTTGACCTTCCATAGCGGACGGAGAATGAGAGTCACATGCCTGTCGGAAGGAAAGTCGCCGTCATTCTCCAACTCTGGCAGAACTATGACCGCGGCATCCTCCATGGCATTGCCGCCTACGTCCGGGAACGGCGGTATTGGTCGGTCTTCGTGGAAGAGGTGGAACATCAGCGCATTCCGGACTTCAAGGCTTGGGATGGCGACGGACTCATCGTCAATTTCGACAATCCCCACGTTGTCCGCGCGCTGCGTGGCGTGAACAAGCCGATCATCGCGGTGGGTGGCGGCGGCGGTTGGTACGATACGGCCAGCGGCATTCCGTATGTGGCTACGGACGATGCGATGATCGGACAGCTCGGGGCCGAGCACCTGTTGGACAGGGGGCTGCGCCATTTCGCTTTCTGCGGCTATCCGGAGAACCGCACGAATGTCTGGATGACGAACCGCAAGCTGGGATTCTCGCGGCGGATTTCCGAAGCAGGATTCGAATGCTCCGCGTTCCATGGCAAACACTCCACGGCCACCCACTGGCAGCAGGTGCTTCAGGAAATCTCCGCTTGGCTGAAGAAGCTTCCTCTGCCGGTGGGCATCATGGGTTGTTACGATTACCGTGCGCGGCATGTTCTGGAAGCCTGCAAACTGATGGGGCTGCGCGTTCCGGACGATGTCTCGGTCATCGGTGTGGACAACGACGTGATCTGCGAGTTGGCGGATCCTCCGCTTTCCAGCATCGAACAGGGCAAGTTCCAGATCGGGTACACCGCGGCGGCTTCGCTCGACGATTTGTTCTCGCGCAAGAAATCGGTTCCTCCGCGGAACCTGATCGCCCCCGTGGGGCTGGTCGCACGGCAATCCACGGATCTGCTCTACGTCGAGGATCCCACGCTGGCCGAAGCCCTGCGGTTGATCCGCCAGGAAGCATGCAAGGGGACACACGCCGCGCTGATCTGCCGGCAAATCGGACTTTCCCGCAGCACCTTGGACAAGCGTTTTAAGGAAACCATCGGCCGCCCGATCGATCAGGAGATCCGCCGCATCCGCTTTGCACGCGCCTGCGAGCTTCTGGCACGCACGAAACTTCCTCTGCGCGCTGTGGCGAAGGAGTCGGGATTCGGCAGCGAGCAGTATCTCAGCGCGGTGTTCTCCAAACAGATGGGATGCACACCGGCCGGATACCGGCGCGACCACCGGGATTCCCCGCAGTGACCCGGCGATGACAGTCAGCTTGTCACCCCGGGCCGGAGAGGTGGCATTGTAGCACCATCGGTTTCAGGTTTTCCGAACGATTCCATGGATTGGATGTTAAGATTCACGCCGATCACGCCCTTACCAAACACGAAGCAGGAAAGCTCCCGATGTTCAAAGACAGGTCACAACCATCCTCCGAGTTTGTCGGCCTCCTGACGGCGCATCAGGCGGATCTTTGGGCGTTTATCATCGCCCTGTTGCCGGGTGATTCGGAAGTGGCGGACGTGCTTCAGAAGACGAATCTCGTGCTTTGGAACGAACAGAGGAAATTCAAGCCGGGCACGAACTTCCTCGCGTGGTCCTTCACCATCGCCCGCTTCGAGGTCCTCACCCATTTGAAAAAGAAGAAGCGCCATGGTCCGATCCTGCTGGATGGAGAGTTGCTGGAAATGATCGCCTCCGAAGCCCCGGATGAAATCGAGCGGGCGGACCTGCGAATGGCGGCGCTTGAGAACTGCCTGAAGAAGCTCCGGCCCGAGGATCGTGATCTTCTCGATCACCGCTACCAGTCGCATCTCGGACTTGAGGCGTTTTCCAAACGCGTGGGACGCAGCGTTTCGTCCCTTTCCGTCACGCTGCACCGTTTGCGGACGGAGCTGAGGAAGTGCATCGCAAACCGGATCACCGAGGAGGGAACTTTGTCATGACCAGCACCGAAATCGACATGGCGATCCAACGCGCGTTCGACGGCGCACTCACGGAGGCCGAATGCGTCGCGTTGAGGTCCATCCTGAAATCCGATCCATCCGCGCGGGCGCTTTACTGCGAGCATGCGGGACTCCATCAGGCGTTGATCTATCGACTTTCCCGCGGCACTGCGGCCCACAAGGCCAAGCCCGTGGTGGCGGCCCGCCGGAAAAGGGATACCCACGGCCGAAGCCGAATGCTGATGATCGCCGCAGCCGCGTTCGCCCTGTGCGCGGGGCTGGTTCTCAAGCTTCATTCCATGCGATCGGTCGCCACCTATCAGGGAACCCTTGGAAGCCGTTTCACGATTGGAAACTCCGCAGATGCCATGGTGGGAAGCATTTCGGGGAAACTAGGCAAGGGGGCGACCGTGAATCTTATCCAGGGCTCCCTCGAAGTCGTCACCCGCGATGGCGCACGGGGCATCGTCCTGGCTCCGGCCGTCATCACGCTGCAGTCCGCAAACCGTATTTCCCTTGAGCGGGGAAACGCTTGGTTTCGCGTGGAAAAAAGGGCGCGTGGATTCCAAGTCGCCACGCCGCGGATGGTCGTCACCGATTTTGGAACCGAGTTTGGAATCGTCTCGAAGGGGGACGCCGGTGCGGAAGTGCACGTGTTTTCAGGGCAGGTCGAGTCCGGCGGCATCCATTCACCCCAAGCGGAGGTAAGGTTGACCAGCGGACAGGCTCGGAGTTGCGATGAAAGCGGGCACTTCAGCGAGATCGCCATGCGCCCCGGAGATTTCCTAACCGACCTTCCGTCGCAATCCACCGGCGGCTTGATCGCCAATGGTGATTTCGAGGCCGGGAACCAACCTGGCGACCATCAATACGGTTTGAACGCCACACCCGCGCTCCTGCCCTCGTGGAGTTACGGCCAGCGCATTTCCGTCGCTCTTCGCGACAACAGCGGACGCATTGGATATGGCGAGGACGGAGCGGTCATCGTCTCCCCCACGGCGGATGTGCAGATCGGGTTTCAGGATGACACGGTCGGAAAACCTGCCGCCGATGATGTCTCGATCCGCCAGAGTTTCAGCACCGTGCCCGGAACCCGCTACGTGGTTGAATTCGGAATGGGAGCGTTCTGTTTCCGGCGAGACAACTCTCTTGAAATCACC
>DAISZP010000110.1:0-12438 GCA_036824745.1 Luteolibacter sp. | reverse complement strand
GTCCGCCCGGTGATTAACGGCGTGGAGCGGGCCCCTTCGGAGATCGCGGCGCTACCGGCCAATCCGGACCAGAAACAATTCCACACGGTGCCGATCCGAACGGACACCGGGCCGAACGGCCCCTACACGGTGAAGTTCTGCTGGGTGGGGGATCTGGATGGCGACGGGGATTATGATTTCGTGGTGGACCGGCTTTCCACGCTCGGGGCTTACGAGCAGTTTCTGGAAGCCTACACCAACGACGGCGTCTTCCTCTGGCGCATGGCGATGGGTCCTAACAGCGTGGACCAATACGCCCACGAACCGGGTTCCTCCGCCATCAGCGTGGGTCATGGCGACAACGTGACGGTGTATGACATGGACGGCGACGGCAAGGCGGAGGTGCTGGTCCGCACGTCCAACGGCGTGGTGTTTGGAAACGGCGCGGTGCTTTCCGGCGGCGCGACGGAGGATCATCAGTTCCTCTCGGTGGTGGACGGCTTGTCCGGCGCGGAACTCGCCCGCGCTCCGGTGCCGAATCCGCGGCTCTACGATGGCCCCATCGCCGGGCACATGGGGATTCTCTATCTGGATGGGAATCGCCCGTCGGTGGTGTATGCGGCGAAGAATCGCGAGGGATCGGAAGCGTTTCACGGAGTGATCACCGCATGGGATTGGAGAAACGGCGCTCTCACCCAGCGCTGGAGCTGGGAGGACTCCGGTGCGATCCATTCGCCGGAAGGCCACCAGATCCGCATCGCGGACGTGGACAACGACGGCAAGGACGAGTTTGTGGACATCGGTTACGTGCTCGATGACCACGGCGCGCAACTCTTCAACATCCCGGAGATCACGCACGGCGATCGTTTCCATCTAACCGACATCGATCCGGACCGCCCGGGCCTGGAAACCTTCATCATCCAGCAGAACAACGGCAGCGGACTGGCGACCGCGTTTTATGACGCGGGCACGGGCGGCATGATCCGGAAGTGGTATGCCGGCAGCATCGTGGATGTGGGCCGCGGCATCGCGCTGGACATCACCGCAGCGCACAAGGGCTGTGAGATGTATTCCACCCAGCCGGGCATCTTCAACGCGAAGGGCCAGCAGATCTATGCGAACAATGTGTGGGCGCCGGAAGGGCTCTGGTGGGATGGGGATCTGGGCCGCGAGTTCATCGATGGCGCGGGCAGCGGCGCGCCGAACCCGGTGATCAACAAGTTCAACCCCACCACCGGTGTCACGGACCGGGTGTGGACGATGTACAGCGACTGGGGCAGCTACAGCATCGAGCAGGCCTACGGCGGTCGCCCCGCGTTCTGGGGAGACATCCTTGGGGATTGGCGCGAGGAGTTGGTGTTCGTGCAGACGGACTACGCGGCGCTGCGCATCTACACCACCACCAATACGGCGAGCCGGCGGATCTACACGCTGATGCACAACCCGCAATACCGTTGCCAGGCGACGACAAAGGGCTATGTGCAATCGAGCTATGTGGACTACTACCTCGGTCACGGCATGTCCGCCGCCATCCAGCCGCCGCCGATGATTTCCACGGACCTCACCTGGGCCTCGGGAAACACGTGGGATGCGGGTGTTTCCAACGCGTGGAAAAACAACGCGGGCGTTTCCTCCGTCTTCAATACCGGTGATCGGGTCTTGTTCGACATTTCCGGCTCCAACGCATCGGCGGTCGCTCTATCAGGCACGCTGAGTCCCGGCGCGGTGTCGTTTTACAATCCGCAGGATTTCACCTTGAACGGCTCCGGATCGCTGGCGGGAAGCATGACGTTTTCCAAATCCGGAAAAGGTCGCACCACTCTAACGGGCATTCATTCCTACACCGGCGCGACCACCATCTGGGACGGCGCGCTGGTGGTGAACGGCCAGCTCTCCAGCAGCCCGGTCACCGTATGGGGCGGCACCTGGGGCGGCGCACCCGCGATGGGCGAGACCGGCGGGCGCTTGTCCGGCACGGGAAGCGTCAGCCAGCCGGTGACCGTCGAATACCGCGGTGCCATCGCGCCGGGTGCGGGCATGGGTTCCGCCGGCACGCTGGCCCTCGGCTCCCATCTCACGATGAACGACGGCTCGGTGCTCGCGTTCGATCTTTCCAACGATCCCTCCGGACTCACCACACCCAACGACAAGATCACGGTGGCTGGAAACCTCACGCTCTCCGGCTCCGTGGCGATCGACATCGTGGGCAACCTCGCGCCCGGGACCTACACCTTGCTCACCTATGGCGGCACGCTCAGCGGATCCGCCTCCAATCTCTCGTTCAAGCTGCCAGACGGAGTGCCCTACACGGTTTCGCTTGCCGCGGGCGCGCTGAATCTAACGATTCCGGTCACCCGCGCCCCTGCCAGTCTCACCTGGACCGGTGGCAACGGCGGCAACGCCTGGGACCTGGCAAACACCGTGAACTGGTCGCGCGGCGGCACTCCGGATGCGTTCGTTTCCGGTGACACCGTGACCTTCGATGCCAGCGGTGCCTCGAATCCGGCGATCAATCTCACCAACACGCTGCCCGTGGCCGACGTCACGGTTTCGGGTGAAACGAACTACACTCTAGCAGGAAACGGCGGAATCTCAGGAAGCGGCGGACTCACCAAATCCGGCGGTGGCACGCTCACAGTCTCGACCGCTAACAGCTTCACCGGCGCTGTCAGCGTGACCGGCGGCACGCTCGCCGTGGACAGCCTGGGCGACGGCGGCGTGCCCAGCTCCATCGGCGCGGCGGGCACCGCGGCATCGAACTTCACGCTCAACGGTGGCACGCTCGCGCTCGTCGGCGAGCAAACCAACACCAACAGATCCATGACGCTCGGCGCATCCGGCGGCACGATCTCCGTGCCCACCTCGAAGTCGCTCCAGATCTCCGGCCAACTCACCGGATCGGGTTCGCTCACCAAAACCGGGGCCGGCACGCTCACGCTGGCTGCGGCGAACAATTTCACGGGCGGCGTCTTCATTTCCGAAGGAAAGGTCTTCCTGTCCTCGGACACCGCCAACGTCTCCGGCCTTGGCAGCGGCCTGGTCACTCTCAACGGCGGCACGCTCTCGATGGGCGACAACATCGACACCTCGTCATGGGCCACCAGCACGTGGTCGATCCATGTGCCCGCGGGTTCATCCGGCAGGCTCAACTCCGACGGCCGCTGCTATCTCACCGGCGCGCTCACCGGCGGCGGTGATTTCACGTTCTACACCAACTACGTCCGCACCGAGTTGTTAGGAAACTGGTCCGCCTTCACCGGCCGCATCTTCGTCATCGCGGATTCCGACGGCGGGGACTTCCGCTATCAGAGCTCCGCCGGCTATCCGACGGCCCATCTCGACCTCGGCGCGAACGTGAACGCCTACTACAACAAGTCGATGAGCGGCAACCTGACGGTGCCCATCGGCCACCTCACCGGAAACGCGCTGGCGGCGCTCTACGGCGGCCCCACCTCCGGCCGCACGCTCACCTATCAGGTTGGCGCCCGCAACGAGGACGGCGACTACGCCGGAGAGCTGGCCAACGGCACCGGCCCCACCGCGCTGACCAAGGTGGGAACCGGCACGCTCACTCTATCAGGAGCCTGCACCCACAGCGGGGCCACCACGGTATCCGGAGGTCGGCTGCGCGTCACCGGAACGAGCAGCGCCTCGGCCATCACCGTGCAGGCCGCCGGTACGCTCGGCGGCACGGGAGCCATCACCGGCAACGTCACGGTGCAGGCGAACGGCGGACTCGAGCTGAACGCCACGCCGCTCGCCATCACCGGCAATCTCTCGTTTTCCGGAAACGCGGTGATCCGCCCCGCGGCGGGCTTCGTTCCCGCACCCGGCACCTACACCGTGCTCACCTACAGCGGCACCTTGTCCGGCGCTCCCGCGCTCGCATGGGAATCGCCCCCGGGTTCCTCACTAACAGGAACGTTCGATACCGGCACCGCCGGACAAATCACCGTCACGCTCGCCGTGCCGCCGCGTTCTCCGGGACCGATCACCTGGACCGGTGCGAACGGTTTCGACTGGGACACGCTCACCAACAACTGGCTGGCCGCTTCCGTTCCCACCGCCTATCAGACCGGCGACACCCCGAGCTTCACCGATGCGGGAGACGCGAACTCGCCCATCAATCTGATAGGCACGCTCGCTCCTGCTGCGGTGGTGGTGGACAGTTCGAAGAACTACACGCTCGGCGGCACGGGAGTGATCGATGGAGCCGCCAGCTTGTCCAAGGCCGGCACCGGCACGCTCACGATTCCCAACGCCCACACCTTCACCGGCGGCAGCAGCATCAGTGGCGGCACGATCAGCATCGGCAACGCGGCCTCGCTCGGCACCGGCACCGTGACCTTGAACGGCGGCACCTGGGCCACCGGCGGGCTCGCCCCGCAGAACCCGATTCTCGTCACGGCGGACTCGGCGGTTTCCGGCGGAAACGGCGGCGGTAGCCACGCGTTGAGGAACATCAGCGGATCGGGCGTGCTCACCTTGATCGCCGACAACGTGTTCGACCTGGAAGGGGATATTTCCGGTTTCTCCGGCACCATTCTGCTCACGGGCACCAGTTCGTTCCGATTGTTCAGCACGACTTACAACGGAAGTTCGTCGGCCAATTTCGATCTTGGCACACGCAACTTCTCGGCCCGCCAAGGCAGCGCCTACAACCTCGGTGCCCTCAACGGCCAGGCCGCCGCCGTGCTCGGCACGGCCAGCAATAACAACTCCTCCACCTGCACCTACACCATCGGCGGCAAGAACATCGATTCCACCTTCGCCGGGGTCATCGCCAACGGCAGCAGCACCAAAAAGGTGGCCATCGTCAAAACCGGCGGCGGCAACCTCGTTCTATCAGGTGCCTGCACCTACACCGGAAACACCACGGTTTCCACCGGGAAACTCACCGTCAACGGCTCACTCGCCGCCACGCCGACCACGATTGCAGATGGTGCGACCTTGGCTGGAAGCGGAAACATCGCGGGAGCGGTGGCTTGCAACGGTGTGTTGGAACCCGGGGCCACCTTGGGCACCCTGACCTGCTCGGCGGGGTTGACTCTCGCATCGACCAGCGTGCTGAACTGCCAACTTGGAACGTCCTCCGATCTAACCGCCGTCACCGGAAACCTCACGCTCGACGGAACGCTGAACGTCACCGCGGCCCCGGGTTTCTCCGCCGGAACCTACACGCTCATCACCTACAGCGGCACGCTCACAAACAACACGTTGAACGTCGGCTCCGTTCCTTCCGGCTACAGCGCGTCCATCAGCACCGCCACTTCAGGTCAGGTGCGTTTGGTGATCGCATCGCTCAACGCGCCGCCGGTGATCTCGGCCGCGCCGGTGGCGTCACCGCAGTCGGTCACATCGACCACCACCGCGCTCTCCGTCACCGCCACCGACGACGCGGGAGAGGGGAATCTCAGCTACGGATGGACTTCGTCCGGTCCGGCGGCTGTCTCGTTCTCACCTAACGGAAACAATGCGGCGAAGAACAGCACCGCCACATTCAGCGCTCCCGGCAGCTACACGCTCACCGTCACCGCCACCGATGGTCCCGGCCTCACCGCCACCCATTCGGTGAACGTGACGGTGGTTTCCACACCTGCATCCATCGTCGTGAGCCCCGGAAACGCGACGGTGCCCGTGGGACAGACGCAGGCCTTCGTGGCGGCGGTTTCCGACCAGTTCGGGGCTGCCATCGCCAATCCCTCCGTCACCTGGAGCGCCACCGGCGCGGGTGGTGTGGTGAATGCAAGCGGCGTTTACACCGCCACCGCGCCTGGCGGACCATGGCAGGTCACCGCGAGCAGTGCTTCGGTTTCCGATAGCTCGGACGTCAGTGTGGTGAAGGCTATCGCCACGGTGACTCTCACGGGATTGAGCCCGAACTATGACGGCACGCCAAAAGCTGCCACCGCGACCACCGATCCCTCCGGTCTTTCCTGCACGATCACCTACAACGGTTCCTCCACCGCGCCCACGGTTCCCGGTTCCTACGCGGTGTCCGCGGTGGTGGATGATCCGCTCTATCAGGGCGGCGCCAGCGGCACGCTGGTGATCGCCCCGCGGAGCTTCTCCTCATGGGAAACTGCGAATTTCACGCCCACACAAATCCTCGCGGGCGAGTCCGCCGCCTCCGCCGATCCGGACCATGACGGGCTCACCAACCTCGCCGAATACGCCCTCGGCGCGAACCCCTACGGCTTCACACCGCAGCCCCCGGTGACGCGTGACGCGGGCTCGATCTCGATCACGTTCCAACGCCCGGCGCACATCGGCGATGTGACCTATCAGGCGCAGGCCGGCGGGAATCTCCAATCGTGGGAGGATCTCACGCTGGAAGTGCTGAACCCCGGTTCCGATCCGGAAACGGTGAAGGCGATGAATTCTCTAACCCCCGCGGCTCCTGCAACGCAATTCCTGCGGCTCCGCTTCACGAAATGACTACTTCTCCCGGATGACTGGCGCGCGGGAAACGTGGCTGCATGCCCCCATTTCAGCACGATGAAACGCATTCTAACCATCGCAAGCATGCTGGCGGTTTCCGCTCTTGCTGACGAATCCAGGCTGCCGGGTATCCAACATGAGGAAATCACGGTGAAGGCGCCGTTTCCCATGCCGGTTCTCAGGGTTCCCATCTATCCGAAACTTGATTTCGTGATCACGGACTTCGGCGCGAAACCTGGAGGGAAGGAAAAGTGCACGGCAGCCATCAGCAAGGCGATCGACGCTTGCCACAAGCAGGGCGGGGGACGGGTCGTCATTCCCGAAGGCGAGTGGCTCACCGGCGCGGTGCATTTGAAGAGTCAAGTGAACCTCCATCTTGCCAAGGGAGCCACCTTGTTCTTCAGCGATGATCCGAAGGACTACCGGCCCGCGGTGCGATCGAGCTGGGAGGGATGGGAATGTTTCAACTACTCGCCGCTTGTTTATGCCTACGATTGCGAAAACGTCGCCATCACCGGCGAGGGCAAACTCGAAGCGCGGATGGAAACATGGAAGGAATGGTCGGGCAGGCCTCCCGCGCACATGGAGGCGCTGAAGCATCTCTACAACTCCGCATCCAAAGGCGCGCCCGTCGAAGAACGCCAGATGGCGAAAGGGGAGAACAATCTTCGCCCCCAGTTCATCCAGTTCAACCGTTGCCGCAACGTCCTCATGGAAGACGTCCGCATCCGCAACAGCCCGTTTTGGACGGTCCATCTGCTGCTCTGCGATGGAGCCGTGATCCGCGGTGTCGATATTTCCGCCATCGGGCATAACAACGACGGCATCGATCCGGAATGCACGCGCAATCTGTTGGTGGAAAACTGCCGCTTCGATCAAGGCGACGACGCCATGGCCATCAAATCCGGCACCAACCACGACGGCTGGCGGCTCAACACACCTTCGCAAAACATCGTCATCCGCAACTGCACCATGATCCGCGGCCACCAGCTCGTCGCCATCGGCAGCGAGTTGTCCGGCGGAGTCCGCAACGTGCATGTACACGACTGCCGTTTTGATGCGAGGAGCGAGCCTTACCACCTTCTTTACATCAAGACCAACCGCCGCCGCGGAGGCTTCGTGGAGAACATTACCCTGGAGAAGGTCGAGGCCACCGCCGCTTCCATCGGTGTGCTCGGCATCGAAACCGACGTGCTCTATCAGTGGCGCAAGCTCGTTCCCTGTTACGAAGAGCGCCTCACGCCGATCCGCGGCATCATCGTTAGAAACGTAAGGATCGGAAGCACCGCCACGCCGTTCCGGATCCTTGGGGACAAGGACATGCCGGTGAAGGATGTCTTGTTGGAGGACATCTCCATCGGCACGGTGAAGGGACAAAGGAACCGCTTTGAGAATGCCGAAAACATCCGCGAGAAGGATATCCGGATCGAACATTTCACCGAGGCCCCGGACAAGGGGAACAAGAACCGGTGAATGACCCTGGGTCTATCAGGTGCGGCAGCGTGTTTGCGCGCTTGAATTCCGCGCCGGGAGCGAATGCGATTCAAAGATCGGCATCGACATTTCCAGCCCGCAAGTATCCAGTCCTTTGAAATCCATGTTATTCGACCTAAGCAACCGTGTTTTCATCGTCACCGGCGCCACCGGCGCTCTGGCGGGTTCCGCCGCGGACTATCTTGCCGCTCAAAACGCCCGTGTGGTCTATCTCGGCCGCACCCAGGAGAAAATCGATGCCGCGCTCGCCAAGTGCCGGTCCAAGACGCCCGACGCGCAATGTGCGGGTTACATCGCCGATGTGCTCGACCGACCGGCTCTTGAGCGCGTCAGGGACGCCGTGCTGGAGAAATGGGGCCGCATCGATGGCCTGCTCAACGGCGCGGGTGGAAACATGCCCGGGGCGACCATTTCGCCCGAGAAGACCTTTTCTGATCTCGACTTCGAGGCGTTCCAACAAGTGGTGGACCTCAACCTCCACGGCACGGTGCTTCCCTCGCTGGTGTTCACGCCCGCGATGGTGGAGGGCGGGCGTGGATCGATCGTGAACTACTCATCGGCCTCGGCCCCCCAGGCGATCAGCCGGGTGGTGGGCTATTCCGCGGCGAAGTCCGCGGTGGAGAACTTCACCCGCTGGCTCGCCGTGGACATGGCCCGCCGGACGGAAGGCAAGGTGCGCGTGAACGCCCTGCTGCCGGGTTTCTTCATCGGCGATCAGAACCGGCGTCTGCTCACCAACGAGGACGGTTCACCCACCGCACGCGGGCAATTGATCGTCCAGAACACCCCGTTCGGGCGCTTCGGAGAGGCCGAGGAACTCCATGGCGCGATCCACTATCTGCTGGCCGATGCGTCGAAGTTCGTCACCGGAACGATTCTCCCGGTCGATGGCGGATTCGTGGCGTTTTCCGGCGTCTAGCCGAGGGGAAACCAATGGGAACCGGGGTGATGGGTTGTCGTTTCCCGGTTCTTTCAAAGTTCACATCCATCAGCGGTTCATTCCATTCAAACCCAAGGTTCCCTTTCCGCAGGGCTCCTCAAACGTGATCGCCGGGCTGCACACGCGAGTTGTCCAGTTGCCGATGAAGCCGGATGAGACTTGAGCCTTTGCAGACTTGCAAAGAGGCTTATGGGATTCCGGATGTTTGAAACGCCCCGCGAACGGGGGGCTACGAACTTTGCAGAGCGGGGCCTGAGTTGCCGGGCTGGAATTGCACTGGTGGGTTGTGGATTTGCAATGGCCGCGGTGGACGGGGCCTGATGGGGTTGAAAGTCTGAATGAAGCGGGTGGGGAACCGCGTTACCGATCCGTTTGATAGCGTTCAAGAATCCACGACCACCATGATCCGTCACTTTCTCAGACCCACGCACGTTCGGTTGTTGCTGGCGTTTGCTTTCTGCGCGGTGTCGGCGATTGGCGCGGAGGCTCCGAAGGAAGCGCTTCCGGTCACGGTGTTCGCGAACCTCAAGGAAGGAAAGAATCAGACGGTGGTGGTGTATGGCACCAGTCTCTCGATCAACGGCGAGTGGGCGAGGGCGCTGGGCGCGTGGTTCAAGGAGGAGTTTCCCGGGAAAGTCAGCTTCATCAACAGCGCGAAGGCCGGGATGCACTCGAACTGGGGTGTGGAAAATCTTCAGAAGCGGGTGCTGGAGAAGAATCCCGATCTGGTGTTCATCGAGTTCTCCGCCAATGACGCGGCGACCAAGCACCACATCTCGTTGGAGAAGTCCGAGGCGAACCTCGATCAGATGGTCAAGTCGCTGCGCGAGCGGAATCCGAAGGTGGACATCGTGCTGCAGACGATGAATCCGGCGTGGGATTCGCCCACGAATCCGGCGAAGAAATACGGCAGTGATCGCCCGAACCTGGAGGCTTATTATGAAGTGGTCCGCCGGTTCGCGCATGAACACTCGCTTCCCTTGGTGGACAATTATCCGAACTGGGCGCGGATGCGGAATGAAAGTCCCGCGAAGTTCCAACAAGCCGTTTCCGATGGCATCCATCCTCAAAGCGGTCCGAGCAAGGAGGTTACGTGGCCAGCGGTCCGCGGTTTGTTAGAGCGGGCGCGGTCCGTGGTGGAACCTCCCGCCGCGGCGCAGTCCGCCCGGGTTGTCATGGACGTCTGGTCGGAAGGAACCATGCCGGGAAAGGGAGCGCGTGATCCGGAGATGAACGCGCGGCCGGAGAGAACCGATGCCACGCGCCTCACGAATGTCAGCAAGCCCACGCTCACCGTGTTTCCCGCGCCGGAGAAGAACTCGCCCACGCTGATCGTGTGCCCCGGCGGGGGATACAGTTATGTGGTGGTGGACAAGGAGGGCTCTAAAATCGCCAGGTGGCTCAACTCTAGCGGCTACGGCGCGCTGGTTTTGAAATACCGGGTTCCTAACAACCGCGGCGGCGCCTTGCAGGACGTGCAGCGCGCGCTGAGCCTCGCCCGTTCGCGCGCGGCGGAGTGGCACATTGATCCGAAACGCCTCGGCGTGATCGGTTTCTCCGCGGGAGGAAATCTGGCGGCGAAGTCCAGCAGCTTGTTCGAAACGCGTTCCTATCCGGTGATCGATGCCGTGGATCAGCAAAGCTGCCGGCCGGACTTCGCGGTGCTCGTTTATCCGGCGTATCTGGACGACAAGGCGGGTCATGTTTCCCCGGACCTGAACCTGAAAGCGGACATCCCGCCCACGCTCATCGTGCACAGCGAGGATGACAAGGCCTTCGTGCCCGGCAGCAGACTCTACGCGGCGGCTCTCAGCGCGGCCGGTCGTCCGCACCGTTTCCTGATCTATCCAACAGGCGGCCATGGATACGGCCTGCACTGCGAGCGCGAGGCGAAGGCATGGCCGGAGGAGGCCCTGAAATGGCTGGGTGAAACGCTCTCTGCGAAGGAGTAGGCGGCTTACTCCGATTGGGTAATTGGGCGCTGTCTGGAAACCGGGCATCCTGCGCCAAGTCTTCCTTACCCGATAAACCACCCGTGATGAAAAAGCCTCTTCTGTCCATTGCTGTACTCGCAGGTTGTGCCTCCATGGCACATGCGGCCACCGTCACACTCACGGCGGTGGCGGACACCGTGGTCTTCCACCGCGATGGCAGCTTCGCCTACAACAGCACCAACTATGGGACCGCGGCGCAGCTCGATACATCCCAGTTTGGTGCCGGCATCTGGGCCTTGTCCTACATTCGATTCGATCTCAGCTCCATCCCGGCGGGCTCCACGATTGATTCCGCGGTCTTCCAAGTGACGAAAACCACGACCACCAACATCGCGGGGTTTGCCGTGGTGCGTAACGATGCCATCACCACCGGCAGATTCGGTTCCTATGGTCTGCTCGATGTCTCGGGCAATACCGCACAGAATTGGGATGAAACGGCCCTGACTGGAAACTCGCTCGGATCGGAGAGGATTTCGGGAGCCAACCCGCAGTTTGATACCAGCACCCGCACGGTGGATCTCAACGCAGCCACGGAAACGCTTCTGAGCTCCGCCACGGTGGTGGAGGTCAGCGGATCATCGGTGGCTGGTTTCGTGCAAGGACGACTGGATGCCATCGCCAACACCGGCCTGGCCACGTTCATCGTGGACTACATGGAAGATGCGTCCGGTGGAGCACGTGGTTACTCGTTCGCGTCCCGGGAGAATGTCTCAAGCCTCACGCTTCCCTCACTCATCATCAACTACACCGCACCGGTTCCGGAACCCGGAGCAGTTCTGTTAGGCAGCATGGGCATGCTGGCGCTGCTTCGCCGCCGCCGGAAATGATTTCATTGGATTAGGAGGAAACAACACGCCGTCCACCTTTCATGGGGTGGGCGGCGTTTTCGCTTCGTAGGACTTGCGCGTTTGTTCCACGAAGTCCCGGTCTCCCTGGCTGAGGCGGGACAGCGGGATATCCACGGGTTTCTTCTGGATGAGAAGACGCACCTTGTCGGCCTTCACGATGGTGGGGTGTTTCGGCGCTTCCGGAGGCGATGGTTCCTGTGCGCCTTTTGCCGCTTCCGTGACGAGATCCTCGAAGGCGATGAGTTTCCCTTCGAACAGTTTGCCGTCGCTGCTGGTCCAGATGCGTGAAACGGACAGCACGATGTGGGTGGTGTAGCGGACTTTCGGATCCTTCTTCGGAATGACTTCCACGGCTCCGGTGCTGCCTCCGCCGATGGCGCGTTTCTCCGATTTTCCGGGGTTCGGTGGAATCTCCAACTGCGCTGCGGCGAACGATGCGAGGAGGGGTGACAGAAAAACGACGGGCGGCATTCTCATGCGGACATCCATAGATGACGGGATTTTGCGATGCAAACGATCTTGTCTGGCGCATGCGGGCATTTGGAGTTTGCCCGGCGGGTGGCTGGAGCTTAGAGGTGCTCTTGAGGAATCCGCGCGCTGTCCGCGGATTTCCGCCTGAAAATGATTCCGGATTCCACGAATTCCAAACCGGCTTCTCCGCGAAAGTGGCGTTCATCGGCGCTTAGGATCGCGGGGATCTACGCGCTGGTTTCTGGGTTCTGTATTATCGCGAGCGCCACCA
>DAISZP010000109.1:0-12507 GCA_036824745.1 Luteolibacter sp. | reverse complement strand
TCCGCTCTCAGCCGAAACTCTGCGCGTCCATGTCAAAGACAACACTCACATCCTCAGGCCTAGATGGTGATCAACTTGCCTGTAGGAACCGAAACAAAGAAGCAAGCAATGTCCGCTTCGGGATGGATGGCTTTCATGAAATCCCGGTAAGTGGTGAGTTGAGTGAGATGCCGTTCACGGAGAAGTTCGGCGTTGGTCTCGGTATCGGTTTTGTAGTCAAAAATTTCGATCCGATGGATTTTCCCGTCAGGTTTTTTGTGAAGATGAACGCGATCCATGACGGCGCGGATGCGTTGCGATCCCAGTGGAAATTCGACCGCCTGTTCGCGAAGCAGGTCAATGGACCGTGAGTCACGTCTGAACACGGAAGCGAGTTCCGGGGTTTCCAGAAGACGTTGAATTTGATGTTCCAATTCGTTTTTTGGAATCCATGGAGGCGATTCGTCGATCCAGGAGATTTGCTCGAGAAGTTGGTGGATCCGAGTTCCGGAATTTGCGTTTCGGGGCGAGATTGGGATCTGGCTTGCCCCACGTTGAGACGGGCTTGGAGTTTTCGGTTTTCCGGTGGAATCAAGCAATTGGAGCTCCTGCCTTTTGGCTGAATTGATTGATTCATGTTTCGGAATGAGTGATGCGGCCCAAGTCGGGTTCCCAAATTCAAGATTGTCGCCGACTTGATCATTCAATCCGGAGGAGTTTGAGATCCATCGGGCCAACGATGCCTTCGATGGATCCGCGGTTTTCGCCGGTTCGTCGAGGAGGATGTGAAGTCCGCGCTTCGCGCGGGTGAGGGCCACGTAGAGCAGGCAGAATGACTCGTAACGTTGGTGGTTTGCCCATGTTTCCTCCGCGGTGGCGAGTGATGGGATCAGTCTGCGCGCCCATTTGGGAGGTGTTTGGGATACCCATTGGGGGCCGAACGCGATGTCGAAATACTGTGATTGGGGAATCGCGGTATCCGGAATGGAGGGAAGGATGACGACATCGAAGCCGAGGCCCTTGGATTTATGGATCGTCATTACTTGAATCGCGCCTGAGCCGGGATTCTGGGCGATTTGAAGTTGCTCCAACCACTTGACGGCGGCGTCAATGGACCCCTCTCCGTTGCTGTCCAGCATCGAGAGTTGGGAAAGGATGTCGCTGACCCGGAGGCGGCCGAACTCCGATAGGTCCTTTTCCATGGGGGATATCCAGGACCGGACTGCGGACGCGAGGCCTTGATCGGAGATCCGGCGGGTGAGTTCATCCCAAGCGGACGAAGGATCGGGGGCATCCCGGGTGCCGAGCAGAGATTGGATGGGGGACATTGCGACGATTTCGCGGGAATAGACGTCGGATGGATTCGCGAGCCACTTGAGAAGGTGCAGGATGAGTATGCCGGTAGGGTTGTCCCTGCATGGTTCCCGGTGCCCTTCTTCGATCACATCAAAACCCTCGGCACGAAGATATTCGGCGACTTCCCTGACTTCCTTGTTTCCCCGGAGCAGGACGCCGCAGGACAGATCCCGGTTTCCGATCGCGAGTTCGGTTAGAATCCGGGTCATGTGTTCAAGGCGCTCGTCCCAATCGCCGACGACCTCGACCTTCGCGTGACCTTGTCTTGAGGGAGACTGCAAGGGAGCGGCGGAAACATGAGACTGCCAATCCCAGCGGCTGGCGACTTTTCCGAAAAGTTCGTTCAAGGCACCGGAGTCACCGCAGATCCGGTTGACCAGGGAAAGTACTTCGGGACACGAACGCCAGGATTCCGCCATGGACTCGGTTTCTAAACCACCGCCGTACCGATGGATGATGTCGTCGAACAGACTCACATCGCCGCCGCGCCAAGCATAGATGGCCTGCTTCTTGTCGCCGACGATGAAGACCGAGCCGTTTTCGCCAGTGGCCGCTTCGTCGATCAAGGGTTGGAGGCCGCGCCACTCGGCACGACTGGTGTCTTGAAACTCGTCCAGCAGCCAGTGGTCGTGACGGGAGTCCAAGCGGAAGTCCACGGCCTCCCGCTTCAACCGCGCTCCTTCATCGTGGACCCATGCACCCATGAGAAGTTTCACTTCGTTGAAGCCGAGCATTCCTTTTTCCCGGAGGCGTCTCGCGCAAAGAGCATCAAACACCGCGACCACTTCGCGGATGGCACGGGTGCGCGAAAGCGCGGCGGAGAATTCGCATCCGGCTGCCAGAGTGACCATTTCTCGAAGAGCGGAGCAGGTTCGGCCGTCGATGGTGAAGGGCTTCTGGAATTTGACAAACAACGGGCCGCTTGG
The DNA here is from genome assembly GCA_036824745.1 of Luteolibacter sp. Classification (GTDB taxonomy): domain Bacteria; phylum Verrucomicrobiota; class Verrucomicrobiia; order Verrucomicrobiales; family Akkermansiaceae; genus Luteolibacter. Next base: position 10,246 of record DAISZP010000109.1, on the reverse strand, counting down.
AGTGTCCGCGCAGGTGTCGATAATGCTCTGGAGCAGGGTGGGTGCCTTGCTGCCTAGACTTCCGCTTCCGATGGTGTGTTGTTCGAGCGCGAGGATGGCTTTTTCCAAAGCGGCCGCCTGACGGGAATCTGTGAACAGTAGAGTGGACATGCCATCCAAGGCAGACTTCGCAAGGGTTGCCTTGTGTTGCTCCCAAGCGGCGGTTTCAACCTCGGCCATGCCGGAGGGGCCCCACTGAAGACCGGCGGAGTCCTGATAGATCGATTGCCATCGTCCGACAAACGAGCGGAGGGATGCGAGCACGCCTTGTTCCTCCTTGCCGATCAAGGAACGACGGAATGCGTGGAAGAACGTATCCCCCACGTGGTCCAGCAATCCGTTTCCGAGAATCTCAGCGAGGAGGTCGTCCGCCATGGCTGCGGCGCGTGGGCCCTCCAGGAGTTCGAAACGTCCGCCGGTGAGACCCAGTTCGTATTGAAATCCCTTCACCACTTTGGCGAAAAAACCATCCATGGTGCCGAATGCCATGCGATGGAGGGATTGCACGGTCGTCCGCAGGATGGGGGAGAAATCGGGCGGGGCGATTCCGATCTCGGCGGCGGTTCTGGCTGCGGCGGCCGGGTCTCCGGCGGCGGAAGCGAGTTTTGTCAAGAGGGCGTCGGTGAACTCTCCCGCTGCCTTGCGGGTGAAGGTAAGGGCGACGATGCGATCCGGAGGCGCGCCGCGGGCTGAGAGTCCGATGATCCGGTTGCTGAGCTGGAAGGTTTTGCCGGAGCCTGCGGACGCGAGGATCAACAGGTTCTTGGCGAGCAGATTCATGACGGGAGTTATCTTGTGCCGGAACTACTACATCAAGAACAGGCAAATGTGCGGAACCAGCGGTTTTTCACGCAGATATTGATCGAATCCGCAAGAATGCCGAAATGGTAGGTTGACGCCACCGGGTAAACTTCTGAGATTTGATTAACCTTCGTCGAGGGACTGATCATAAGTGAGGTTTATCCGTTACAAACAAGCTTGGCATGCGATCGAGACATTCTCGGGCTTGCCATGTTGCCTGGAGGAAATTGCGTTCAGGCACGGGTATAATGTGGCGGGTGTTTGTGCTGCCCTGGGGTGCAGCGAACGCTATCTTTACGCGGCGTTCATTCGAGATATTGGTTTGTCTCCAAAGACATGGATGAATCTCGAGCGGATGGTGGTGGCCCGGAGGAAGCTGGAGGGCGGCAAATCGATCGAGGAGACCGCGGATGATCTGGGATTCAAGTCCGTGGAGGCGTTCGGCCGCGCGTTCTATCAAATGTTCCGGGTGTCACCGGTTCGATATTTGAAATCGAGGATCATTTTTGATCCGACGAAGCCACTGCCTCCCTATTGGATGACCCCGAGGTCGTCTGCCAAGGAACTGGCGATGGCGGGCGAGGAGGAATGAGGGCTGCGCTCAGCGCTTTGGAATCACGAGAGACTGACCGGGCCGGATCAGGGTGCCGGAGATGCCGTTGGCTTTCTGGATGGCGGAAACCGACGAGCCGTTGCGTGAGGCGATGCGGGAGAGCGAGTCGCCACTCTTGACGATGTAACGGGTGGTCTTGGGTTTGGGTTTGACCTTCGGCTTGACCTTGACGGGAGTGGATTTGGGTTTGGTGCGCTGCGTGGTGGTGTTCTTCGCCACGGTGGTGGGGCGGCTGGTTTCACGCGGCTTGTTTTGCGCGACGACGACCGGTTTGGAGGTTTCCGCAGGGCGGGTGGTCGTCCGCGGAGAAGCCTCGGGCTTGGGGGCTAGTGGGTTGGCGTTTGCGGGAGGCTGGTCGTTCTTCGCGATGGCTGGGACATCGACGGGTGCCGAGCCTCTGCTGCCGGGTCTGCGCCATTTGGTTGGATCGTCCGCCCAATCGTCTCTATAGGTTCCATCTGCATCGAAGGGGCCGTATCCAGGTCCTGTTTCCGCAGTATGGTCATTCTTCGTGCAGTTGCTGAGGAAGAACACGAATGAGCAAATGGGTAGGAGCCAAACGACAGGTTTCATGGTGGGAGATCGAGCGTCGGCGGAGTATGGTGAGGATGCTTAAGGCGGGCAAACGAATATTTGGCAAAATTGAACTGCGTGAGCCCGATTTCAACTTCACTCTTGCGCGGCCGGACGGGAGATGGCAGTCATTCGCCCGCAAGGTCGAGAGGGGCATTAGCTCAGTTGGTAGAGCGCTTCGTTCGCAATGAAGAGGTCAGGAGTTCGAATCTCCTATGCTCCACCACCTTGTAGTCGTGCGAGTGTGCGACCGGGTTGAAAATTTACCCGAGGTTTCCACTTCCATCGGAAACGGAATGCGCCTAGTGGATGAGGGACATCCCTCTAAAAACCATGGACATTCTCGGATTCATCAAGGGCGAACTGCTGGAAATCATCGAATTCAAGGACGACTCTCGCGACACCTTGTCGTGGCGGTTTCCGGATGATGACCACGCGATCAAGAACGGCGCGCAGCTCATCGTGCGGGAGAGCCAGGCGGCTCAATTCGTGTATCTCGGCCAATACGGCGATTGTTTCGGCCCCGGCAAGCACTCGTTGACGACGGACAACATTCCGGTGCTGACGAAGCTCAAGGGGTGGAAATACGGCTTCGAGTCCCCGTTCAAGGCGGACGTGTATTTCGTGACCACGCGGTTGTTCACGGGCAACAAATGGGGCACGGCGAATCCGGTGATGATGCGGGACAAGGATTTTGGAGTGGTGCGACTGCGTGCCTTCGGGACTTTCGATTTCAAGATCACGGATCCGGCGGTTTTCCTCAAGGAAGTCGCGGGCACGGACCATCATTTCCGATTGGATGAATTCGCGGACACCATGCGTTCGCGGATCGTCAGCGTGTTCAGCGAGGCCCTGGCTTCCTGCGGCGTGCCGGCTTTGGATGTCGCCTCGCGTTACACGGAGTTGGGCGATGCCTTGTTGCCTCTAATCAATCCGCAGACCACGACGAAGTATGGCATCGAGATCACTTCGTTCCTGGTGGAGAACGTTTCCGTGCCGCCGGAAGTGGAGGCGGCGATCGACAAGCGGTCCAGCATGTCGGCGATCGGCAATCTGAACGATTACGTGAAGTATCAGATGGCGGAATCGATGACCAAGGGCGGCGATGGATCGGCCGCTGCGGTGCCCGCGCAGATGGCGATGGGATTCGGCATGGCGCAGGAAATGATGAAGTCCATGCAGACCACGCCACCGCCCTTGCCGGGGGCTGCGCCTGCCGGTGCCGCGCCGGATTTGCTCTCGCCCGCGCAGGCGGCGCAGTTGCTGGGTGTTTCCGAAGCGGACGTGCTCGCCTCCCTCGACGCCGGTGAGCTGAAGGGCAAGAAGATCGGATCGGCCTGGCGCATCACGCGTGCGGCCATCGATGCGTTTCTCGCCGAATAATTCACGTCCATGGCGGAGATCAGCGCCTTGAAAAAGCATCCCTGCCCGGAGTGCGGTGGGGATGCGGAATGGAACGCCGCGAAGCAGGCGCTCGTCTGCCCGTATTGTGGTACGGTCCTCCCGTGGAAGGATGGCGAGGATGCGATGGGCGCGCAGATCGTGGAGCATGATCTGGAGAAGGCATTGGCGAGCATCGATGAGGAGTCGCGCGGGTTTCGCGAGGAGAAGAAGTCCGTGAGGTGCGAGAGCTGCCGGGCGATCAGCGTGTTTGATCCGGATCGTGCGGCGCAGCGTTGTGAATTCTGCGGTTCGCCTTCGATCGTTCCTGTGGATGATCTCAAGGATCCGGTCACTCCGGAAAGCCTGCTGCCGGCGGTGATTCCCGAGCCGCAGGTGCGGGATCAATTGCGCGAGTGGTACCGATCGCGCTGGTGGGCTCCTAACAAACTCAAGCGCGCCGCGTTGACCGATACGGTGCATGGCATTTACCTGCCGTATTGGACCTTCGATGCGCACGTGGATGCGGATTGGACGGCGGAATCCGGCTATTACTACTACGTTAGCGAGCAGTATCGCGATTCCGACGGCAAGCTTCAGACGCGGCAGGTCCGCAAGACCCGATGGGAGACCAGCGCGGGGAGTTTGGCGCATTTTTTCGATGACGACGCGGTGCCCGGGACCGTCGGCGTGCACGCGGCCCTGCTGAGGAAGGTGGAACCGTTTCCCACTCTAACGAATCTCAAACCGTATGATCCCGCCTATGTGCGGGGCTGGACGGTGGAACGCTATCAGGTGGACCTGCGCCAGGCGGCGGAAACGAGCCGCCAGCAGATGGAATCGGTGGTCTATCAGCTATGCGAGCGGGAGGTGCCGGGGGACACGCACCGCAATCTTCAGGTCCACACGGACTACCGTGGGCGCACCTTCAAGCATATCCTCGTGCCGGTGTGGCTGGTGACCTACACCTACGGCGCGAAGTCCTTTCAAGTGGTGGTCAACGGCCACACCGGCAAGATGGCGGGCGAGCATCCGCTGAGCTGGGTGAAGATCACGCTGGCGGTGATCGGGGTGTTGCTCGTGGTCCTGATTTTCATCGCGCTTTCCCAACGATGATCCGAACGAGCAAGCAGGCGGACGAGCGATTCGAAGCCGGGGCCTTCGAGTGCTGGTGCTTGCACGGAGCGGTCGGGATGGCGGCGGGTTTCCGCGATTTCGCGAAACGGCTTGTGGCGCGGAAAATCGGCGCGCGGGCCGTGGATCTGTGGCGTTTTCTCGAAAGCGGAGGAATGTCGATGCCGCAATTCGGCTCGGCGCTGAATGCCGAGGCGGGCGGTGAGACTTTCCGTGGCAGCGGTCGGGGATTGTTAGGTTACTCGATGGGGGGCAGGCTGGCGTTGCACGCGTTGTTGGAGAAAAACCACCCGTGGGCGGCGGCGGTGATTGTTTCCGCGCATCCCGGCATGCGGGATCCGGCGGAGAGGCAGGCGAGGCGGAGCGCGGATTCGGCTTGGGCGCGCAAGGCGATGGTGGGCGCTTGGGCGGATTTTTTGAAGGAGTGGGATTCGCAGCCGGTCTTGGCGGGTGGTGCGGTTCGTGACGAGGCGTTATCGACCAGAATGGCCAGCCACCGCGGGGAGATCGCCCGGAGTTTCGTCGATTGGTCGCTTGGCGCGCAGGAGCCTCTCTGGGAACGCTTGGGCGAAATCCAGATTCCAGTCCTGTGGGTCGTTGGGGAAAGCGACCCGAAGTTCCGGCAAATCGCCGAGCAAGCGGTCGGATTGCTGCCTCACTCCCGGCTCGCGGTCGCTCCGGGCGTAGGGCACCGGGTGCCGTGGGAGGCCGCGGATTGGCTCGCCGATGAAGTCGCGGGGTTTTTCCGCCTCGGTGTGGGAGCTTGAAGGCCGGAAAGCGCGGATTCTTTGGCATTTCCGGACACTTGAATTTTCCGTAGCTCGTGGTCTGAGGTTTTCGATCCGGCGGTGGGCTTCCGGGAATGGTCGGATTTTCAAAGCCTGGCGGGCGTTTTTACAAAGTTCCCGTGGTGTGGCGGGAGCAGGATGAAAAAATTCCAAGAATTCTCAAAATAGGGCTTGTCAGGTCGCCTTTGATTCCTAGATTCGCCGCCCCGCATTGCGGTCTGGCGCGTTTTCCCATCAGCGGCAGGCCTTTCTACAGGGAAACTTTATCGGGTCAGCTCCGGAGAAAAGCTTCTACGAGGAATTCCTCGTCGTGGTCGCTCCGGTTTGTCCCAAGCAAAACCAGAACCACGCAGGAAATCATGCCGACCATCAATCAGCTCGTTCGCAAGGGACGCCTCACTCCGGCCGAGAAGTCGAAGTCACCCGCACTTGTGAACTGTCCACAGCGCCGCGGAGTTTGCCTTCAGGTGATGACCCGCACGCCCAAGAAGCCGAACTCGGCTCTCCGTAAAGTGGCCAAGGTGCGCCTCACCAACGGATTCGAAGTCATCGCCTACATTGGTGGTGAGGGCCACAACCTCCAGGAGCACTCGATCGTGCTCGTGCGTGGCGGTCGTGTGAAGGACCTTCCGGGTGTCCGTTACCACATCGTTCGTGGTTCGCTCGACACCCTCGGCGTCGACAAGCGCCGTCAAAGCCGTTCGAAGTACGGCGCGAAGCGTCCGAAGCCCGGTCAACCCGCCGCTACCGGCAAGAAGAAGTAATTTCCACCAGAACCTTTTAACCAACCAACGCCATGCCACGCCGCAAGCGAGTTTTTGAAAAGCCGGATCGCCGTGATCCCCGTTATGACAGCGCCCTCGTCGGTCACCTCATCAGCAAGGTGATGAAGGACGGAAAGCGTTCCCTCGCGCAACGCATTGTTTACGCCGCGATCGACCGCGCCAACGAAGGCATCGACACCGTCGATCCGTTGGAAGTCGTCACCCGTGCCGTTGAGAACTCCAAGCCGCGCGTGGAGGTGAAATCCCGCCGCGTCGGTGGTGCGACCTATCAGGTGCCGCTCGAAGTGGCTCCGGATCGTTCCGAGTCGCTCTCGATGCGCTGGCTCGTCAACTACGCCCGCAATCGCAAGGGCACCCCGATGCACGTTGCTCTCGCCAACGAGATCAAGGACGCCGCCAACAACCAAGGGGCTGCTGTCCGCAAGCGCGACGACGTTCACAAGATGGCCCAGGCCAACCGCGCCTTCGCCCACTTCCGTTTCTAACCGAAACCAGCGCCCGAGACACACAGAGAGATCCGCCAACCGTGAATCCGAACAGTCCAAACCGCCAATACGTGCTCGAGCGCACCCGGAATATCGGGATCGCCGCGCACATTGACGCGGGCAAGACGACCCTCACGGAGCGGATCCTTTTCTACACGGGCATGATCCACAAGATCGGCGAGGTGCACGACGGTGCCGCCACGACCGACTGGATGGAGCAGGAGCGCGAGCGCGGCATCACCATCACCTCCGCCGCCGTCACCACCACTTGGTGGCAGCGCGCCGAAGAGGGGACTGTGAAACTTTTCCCCGAGCTCAAGCAGCGCATCAACATCATCGACACTCCCGGCCACGTGGACTTCACCGCCGAGGTGGAGCGCTCGCTCCGGGTGCTGGATGGTGCGATCGTCGTCTTCTGCGGCGTCGCGGGAGTCCAGCCTCAAACCGAAACGGTGTGGCGTCAGGCGACGAAATACCACGTCCCGCGCATCGTGTTCGTCAACAAGATGGACCGCACCGGAGCGAACTTCGACAACGTGTTTCACGAAGTGAAGGAAAAGCTCGGTGCGAACGCCGTGCGCATCCTGATCCCGATCGGTGCCGAAGACCAACTCGTCGGTCAGATCGATGTGGTCAACCAGAAGGCGGTTTATTTCTCGGACGACGACAAGTTTGGCTCCACCTACACGATCAAGGAACTGGAAGGTGACTTGAAGGACATCGCCGCCGAAGCCTACGAGGAACTCGTTCACGCTGTCGCCGATGTGGATGATGCGGTCGGCGAGAAATTCCTGATGGAAGAGCCGGTGACACTTGAGGAGCTCAAGCAGGGCATCCGCCGCGCCACCATCACCAACAAGCTGGTCCCCGTGGCTGGTGGATCCGCCTTCAAGAACAAGGGTGTCCAATATCTGCTGGACGCTGTTGTCGACTACCTCCCAAGTCCGCTCGACATCCCCGCCGCGGTCGGCATGAACCCCGACAACGAGGAGGAGAAAATCGAGGTGGTGACTTCCGACAACGAGAAGTTCTGCGCCCTCGCCTTCAAACTCTGGGCGGACAAGTTCGTCGGAAAGCTTGTCTTCTTCCGCGTCTATTCCGGTGTCATCAAGAAGGGCGACACGGTTTACAATCCCCGCACGAGACGATCCGAGCGCGTTGGCCGTTTGATCCAGATCCAGGCGAACGAGCACAAGGACATCGACGCGTGTTACGCCGGCGACATCGCCGCCATGGTCGGCCTGAAGAACGTCACCACCGGTGACACGCTGGCCGCTGAAAAACACGACGTCGTTCTCGAACCCCCCACCTTCCCGGAACCGGTCATCTCGATGGCCGTCGAGCCGAAAACTAAAGCCGATCAGGAGAAACTCGCTCTCGCCCTCGGCCGCCTCTCCGAAGAGGACCCCACTTTCACGGTGAAAACCGACGAGGAAACCGGACAAACCATCATTTCAGGGATGGGTGAGCTCCACCTCGAAATCATTGTCGACCGCCTCCGCCGCGAGTTCAAGGTCGAGGCCAACACCGGCGCTCCGCAGATCGCCTACCGCGAGACCATCACCACCGCCGCCGGTGGAGAGGGCAAGCTGGTGAAACAATCCGGCGGCCGCGGCCAATACGGCCACGTCATCCTCGCGATGAAGCCCAACGAAAAGGGCAAGGGACTTACCGTCGAGAACAAGGTCGTCGGTGGCACCATTCCGAAGGAATACATCAACGCCGTCATCAAGGGCGTGAACGAAGCGATGAGCAACGGCATCATCGCCGGCTACCCGGTGATCGACGTGCACGTGGACATCCTTGACGGTTCTTACCACGACGTTGATTCCAACGAGAACGCCTTCACCATGGCCGCCATCTTCGCGATGAAGGATGGCTTCAAGAAGGCCAAGTCGATTTTGCTGGAGCCGATCATGGCCGTCGAAGTCTCCACCCCGGACGACTATCAGGGCGACGTGATGGGCGACCTCAACCGCCGCCGCGGACACATCCAGAACATGGAGTCGAAAGGCAAGCTCGCCATCGTCCGCGCCAATGTCCCTCTCAAGGAAATGTTCGGCTATTCAACAGCCGTCAGAACCCTCTCCTCGGGGCGTGCCTCTTATGCGATGACCCCATCGCATTTCGAGCAGGTCCCGAACAATATCGTCGAAGAGATCGTAAGCGACCGCCTCGGTTAGCCGAACCTGATCACTCGCCCTGCAGACCCACCACGTAAACCGTCAAACAACCTTCTCCACCATGGAAAATCAGAAAATCCGCATCCGCCTGCGCGCCTTTGATCATCGCGCGATCGACCGCTCCGCCCAAGAAATCGTGGAGACCGCCAAGCGCACCGGAGCCCGCGTCGCCGGCCCGATCCCGCTTCCGACCCGCATTGAGAAGTTCTCGGTGAACCGCTCGGTGCACGTGAACAAGAAGTCCGCCGAACAATTCGAGATCCGCACCCACAAGCGCCTGCTCGACATCGTCGATCCCACCGCACGCACCGTGGACGAGCTCAAGAAGCTCAACCTCCCCGCCGGCGTGGACATCACCATCCGCATCTGAGTTTTGCCCAGCCCGGACCCTCATCTCTCAACTTTCAACTCTCAATTTCTTCCGCCATGTCACTCGGCCTCCTCGGCAAAAAGCTCGGTATGACCCGCCTGTTCGACGAACAGGCCGGATCCATGATCCCCGTCACCGTCATCGACGTTTCCGGCAACACCATCCTTCAAACGAAGACTCCTGACAAGGAAGGCTATAGCGCCGTCCAGGTCGGCTTCGACGACCAGAAGGAACAACGCGTCATCAAGCCCGATCTCGCCCGCTTCAAGAAAGCCGGTTCCACTCCGAAACGCTTCGTGAAGGAGTTCCGTTTTGAAGCCGGAGCCGCTCTTCCTGAAACCCACACTGGTTTGGAAACCTTCACCGCCGGCCAATGGGTGGATGTGATCGGTGACAGCAAGGGCAAGGGTTTCCAAGGTGCGGTCAAGCGCCACGGTTTCGGCGGTCTCAAGATGACCCACGGATCCATGATGCACCGCCGGACGCGAGCCATCGGCTGCCGATCCACTCCGGGCCGCGTTTGGAAGAACCAGAAGATGCCCGGTCACATGGGCACCACCCGCACCACCGTGCAGAATCTCAAAGTCGTCGCCGTCCGTCCTGAAGATGGCGTGATCCTCGTCTCCGGCGCGGTTCCGGGAACCAAAGGCAGCTACGTCACCGTCCGCGCCGCCAAGAAAAAGACCGCCTGATTTCCGGTGGCTCAACGCTAACTCACACGATTCCTAAGTCATGTCCGCCAAGTTACTCACTGTCGAAGACGCCCAGTCCGCCAACCTCGTGTTGGTCGGTCCGGAAAAAGGACGCCAGGCCGTTCACGACCTCGTGACCGCCTACCGCGCCAACCGCCGCACCGGTTCCGCCAACACCAAGACCCGCGGCGAGGTTTCCGGCAACAACAAGAAGATCTACAAGCAGAAGGGCACCGGTAATGCCCGCCACGGCGACAAGCGCGCCCCGATCTTTGTCGGTGGTGGTGTGGTCTTCGGCCCGCGTCCGCGCGATTACTCGAAGAAGGTCACCAAGACCGTCCGCAAGGTGGCTTTCCGCCGCGTGCTGGGCGACCTCGTCCGCGGTGAGAAAATCAAGGTGGTG
>DAISZP010000108.1:0-12560 GCA_036824745.1 Luteolibacter sp. | reverse complement strand
GAAACCATCTGTCTCACCTGGCGGATCACCTCGCCCGCGCGCAGGTCGTCGCGGCGGATGTCCGCGAGGATGGCGCGGATTTCCTCCAGGGGCGGTTGGTCGGATTTCATCAAAAGTTCCGCCGCCTCGGTATTGCTGAGGATGGCTCCGAGCGGCTGGTTCACCTCATGGGCGATGGATGCGGTGAGCTCGCCGAGAATGCCGAGCCGCGCGGAGCGCGATAGCATCTGCCGCGCTTCTTCGGCCTGATGGCGGTCCGTCACGTCCTGTGCCATCGAGACATAACAAGACTCGCCATGAAGATCGATCAACTCGGTGGAAACGCTGACAAGTCGGCTGGATCCGTTAGGCAGACGCACCTCCTGTTCGAAGTCCCGCAAGGCCTTGCCCGAGGCGAGATAGTCTTGAATGCCGCCATCCGGCGAGCCCTCGAACACAAAACCCAATCCGGCATGGGTGGCTCCCACCGCCTTTTCGCGGGAGACCCCCATGGTTTCCTCCCATGCGGGGTTCACATCCAGAATGCGGCCATTGTTCTGGCGAATGATGCTGATCGGCACCGGACTGCCGCGGAACACCCGGCTGAAACGGGACTCGGATGATGATCTCTCGCGCTCCGCCGCGCGTTGGCGCGACCGCGCGGCTAACAGACCGGCGATCAATCCGCTTTGCAGCAGGACCACGCCTCCGGCACCCAGCACGCCGAGTTTGTGATCCTCCCACAGCGTGCCTTCGTGAAACCGGATCTCGGTTCCCGGCGGCACCTGTTTGGGTTTCCAGCCGAAACGTTTCATCACCCGCTCGTCGAACACGAGCCTGGGTTCCCCCGCGGGCTGCATGCCGATCCCGGAAACTCCGCCTTGAGCGATGACCCGGCGCGCGATGTTTCCGATGAAGCGTCCCTCCTCACGAAACGGCATCACGGGGCCGCCTAACACACCGGTCCCGAGGTAGGTGTCATACACGCAGGCGACCGGCACGCTCGATGCGGCCGCGAGTTCCCTCGCCACATCCTGAGGGACCACGGTCGTGCCGTCCGGCGTCTTGAAGTAGCTGATGTAGAACACCAGCGTGTCATCCGGCAGTTTCGCCAGCCGGGCTTTCAAGTCCGCGATTCTCTCGCCGTGGGAAAACTCGAATTCAAATCTCCCGCGATAGGGTTCCACCTGCGCCTTCGCCTCGTTTTCCCGCAGCTTGTCGAACTCCGCGGCTCCGGTCACCACCAGAATACGCCGGATCCGCGGGCGGATCTCCGGCAGCGTTTCCAACAGCGGCTGGACGCTCCAATCCATCGGCCGCCCCGCCATGCCAGCAAGCGATGGCATGGACGCGAGCTGAGGCGGCGTCACCGCGGCAAGGATCACGGGCACTCCCTGAAACAACGTGTTCCTTCGTTGCGACAGAAACTCCAGCGCCTGTGGGCCGATGCAAATACAGGCCTCGAGTGGTTTGTCCCGATGACGCTCGGCAAGATAGCGCTCCATCGTCGCGGACTGCTCCGGCCCGGGGAAACGCACCGCATCGAGAAACTCGCCGTAAAGTTCCGCGCCGTCCTGCTCGAACGCGCTCCGGATTCCGCGTTCCATCTCCTGATTCGCCGGCAGCAGGCGGTCGTTGGAAAACAACATCAACACCCGCGGCCGTTCTCCGGCAGCGATCAGCGCCGGAAACAGGAACCTCAGCAGGAGGCGCAACATTCCCCGTCTCTAGCAGAACGCGCGGGACGCGGAAACTCCGAAATGCGGCGCGTCAGACGTAGTGCAGTTCCTTTGCCTTCGCGTCGATGGCGGAGTCGTTGTCCAGCAGCTCCTGGATCGGGTCCCAGCGGCCGGAAACGAGGGCGTCGCGCGCGGAGTCCGGCATGGTGACGGGGAACTCGATGCCGTTCGTCGCGCGGACCTTGAGGGCGTCCACATCGATGGTGACTTCGAGTGAGGGATCGGCTTCCACGGCATCGCGCAGTTTCGCGATGTCCGCCGCACTGGCGATCACGCAGGGCATGGCGAGCGTGGTCGAGTTTCCGAAGAAGATCTCGGCGAAGGACTCGGCGATCACGCCGTTGAAGCCGTATTTCTTGAGCGACTGCGGCGCGTGCTCGCGCGAGGAGCCGCAGCCGAAGTTCACGCCGGCTAACAGAATGGAAGCGCCTTGGAAACGATCGTCATTCAGCGGGTGATCGGTCTTCTCACCGGTGGTGGGATCGAAGCGCACGTCGTAGAACGCGAATTCACCGAGCCCGTCGAAGGTGACGCACTTCATGAAACGCGCGGGAATGATGCGGTCGGTATCGATGTCCGCGCCGGGGATGAAGACCGCGCGGCCGGTGACTTGTTTGACTGGTTCGAGGGCCATCGGAAGATTTGAGATTGAGGATTGAAGATTGTGGATTGAATCAGGCGACCGCGGCGGCTTTCTCAATGTGGAAGAGCTCGCGGGCGTCGGAGATGTGGCCGTTGATGGCGGCGGCGGCGACCATGACGGGGGACATCAGGACGGTGCGGCCGGTGGGAGAACCCTGGCGGCCTTTGAAGTTGCGGTTCGAGGAGGACGCGCAGAGTTGGTCGCCGACGAGTTTGTCGGGATTCATCGCGAGGCACATCGAGCAACCTGCGCCGCGCCATTCGAAGCCGGCTTCGGTGAAAATCTTGTCGAGTCCTTCCTGCTCCGCCTGGATGGCGACGATCTGCGAACCGGGGACGACGATGGCTTTCACGCCCGCGGCGACTTTGTGGCCCTGGATGTATTTCGCGACCTCGCGGAAATCGGATAGACGGCCGTTGGTGCAGGAGCCGATGAAGGCCACGTCGATCTTCACGCCCTTGATGGGAGTGCCGGCTGGCAGTTTCATGTAAGCGAGGGCTTCGTCGATGGTCGCCTTTTCGCCGGAAGTCGCGGCCTTGGCGGGATCCGGGATGTTTTCGGAAATAGCGATGCCGTGGTCCGGAGAAATACCCCAAGTGACGGTTGGCTCGATGTCGGCGGCGTTGATTTTGACGATGTCGTCGTAAACGGCATCCGCATCGGAGGCGAAGGAAAGCCAGCGGGCGGCAGTGGCGTCGAAGTCGGTCATGTCCACGTAGGGACGGCCTTGCAGGTAGGCGATGGTCTTGGCGTCCGGGTTCACATAACCGCAGCGCGCGCCACCTTCGATGGCCATGTTGCAAACGGTCATGCGCTCTTCCATGGACATCTTGTCGAAGACCTCTCCGGCGTATTCGTAGGCGAAGCCGATGCCGCCTTTGGCACCGAGGATGCGGATGATGTGAAGCGTGACGTCCTTGGCATAGACGCCCGGGCGCAGCGTGCCGTTCACCTCGATGCGGCGCACCTTGAGCGGCTCCATGGCGAGGGTTTGCGAGGCGAGAACGTCGCGCACTTGCGTGGTGCCGATACCGAAGGCGATCGCGCCGAACGCGCCGTGGGTGGCGGTGTGCGAGTCGCCGCAGGCGATGGTGGTGCCGGGCTGGGTGATGCCTTGTTCGGGCCCGACGACGTGGACGATGCCTTGTTTGCCGGAGGCGAGGTCGAAGTAGGTCACGCCGAAATCATCCGCGTTCTTGCGGAGGGCCTGCATCATTTCCGCGGCGAGCGGGTCCTGCGGCGCGTCCTGATCGATCGTGGGAACGATGTGGTCGACGGTGGCGAAGGTGCGTTGGGGGAATTTCACCTTCAGCCCGAGGTCGCGGAGCATGCCGAAGGCTTGGGGCGAGGTGACCTCGTGAATGAGGTGAGTGCCGATGAAGAGCTGCGTGCGGCCATCGGCCAGAGTTCCGACGGTGTGGGCGTCCCAGACTTTTTGGAAGAGGCTTTTTCCCATGGTGAAAATGCCGCCGTGGTTCGCGGCGGGCGGGAAAACTGCATGGGCGGCCGCGGCTTGTCAAAGCCACATGCGGAGTGGAGATCAGAATCCGCGTTTACCGTAATTCGATGAACAGGCCGGTCATCACGGCCAGCAGCGCGATGAGCGCCACGGCGATCATGATGCCGCGGAGCCATGGAATCCTGCTGACTCGCGCCGGACGTCCGTCCACCCAATCGTCCCACGACCGGTTGGGTTGGGTGTTGGACCGATGATAATGACGCAGCCTTCCGGCAAACCGGGAATCATCATCACGTGACATCGGGGGTTTCATAAAACGTGGGGAACAAGTGGGGGATACAGCGACTTGGAAAAATGGGAAGATCTTTTTTTGGGGAGGAGGCCGCCCACCCACGCCCAAAACAAAAGCGTTCCTCCGTCACGGGACGGAAGAACGCTTGTGAAACGAAAACGATACCGGAAATCCGGATGGGATTACTTTTCGTAATGCACCTCAGGAGCCGCCGGAGCCGACTGGATTTCCTGGAATTGCGGCAGCGGGCGCAGACCGGGAGGCTTGGCTTCACCGGTGCAGCAGCAGGAAGCTGCCAGGAGGGCGAAAACGGAAGCGACGATGGCGGATAGGATGCGGATCATGGAATCGGTGCGGTAGGTTTTGTGAGAGGTGCTGGTGAATGCCCGGAAACGCGGTGGGCGAGGTGCCGGGAATTCCTGAAAATCACTTGGCAGAGCTGACGGGCACCGGCTGGGTGGGTGCGGGAGCGGAACTCGGGCAGCACGAAGCGGCTAGGAACGCGGTGGCGGCGGCGATCAGGGCGATTTTCATCGGTGGATACAAGGTTCTGAGGTGGATTCCGGCATGGGAAACATGCCAGCCTGCGCGCGAGACTAGCGGCCGACTTGTTCCCTGCAAGGCAAAATAAACGGCAATATCAGGGCGCTCACCGTGTGTATTCACATCGTGCGGATGGAGGCCATCCACGGTGGTTTCCGTTAGCCGCCGAGGGTGTTCCGGATTTCTCCGCGGCGGAGTTTTCCCATCGGGCTTCTGGGCAGGGTTTCCAGCAGAGTCTCGGGCCGGAGCCGACGGTAGCCTGGGGCCTGCCGCGCGTATGCTTCCAAAACCCGTCGGATCACTTCAATCGGCACGGCTTTTTCAAAAACCGGAATCAGCGCGTGTTCCATCCGCGGATCCGGAACCGCGACCACGGCGAAGGTTCCGGGTTTGAGGGTGCCTCCGGAGAGTTCGCCGAGTTTCCGCTCGATGAGTTCCGGGTCCACCAGTTCGCCCAGCACTTTGACCAAGGTATCCGCCCGGCCCATCGGAGTGATCGAGTGGCCATCGATCCGTGCGAGGTCACGGGTCTCAAACCAGTCGTCTTTCTGCGGGAGAAACTCCCAATCTCCCTCTTGCTGGATCAAGTGGCCGGAAAACAATGCGGGTCCGGAGATTTTCAGTCGGCCCGCCGAGGTGATGCCTGCCTGCCAGATCGGCAACAACGGAATGGGGGAGGGATGATAGGGGAGTCTGGCGGAATCAAGTGTTTGAGTGGCGATCTGCGAGCACGTTTCGGTCATGCCGAAGCTGGCAAGGACCGGCCATCCGAGATCCCGCGCGGCCTGGCCCCCGCCTTGTTCGAGTCGCCCCCCGCCGACAACGATGGCGCGCAAGGATGATGGGGCTTTGAAATCTCCGCTCACCAGATCGTGGACTTGGGTCGGCACCAGCGAAAGGTGGCTGATGGCTCGGGTTTCCGCCCACTTCGTAAAAACCCTGGCATCCCATGGCTCATTGAAATGCTCCAGCCCGCATCCCGCCGCATGCGCCCGGGCACAAACGCCAAAGCCGCCGACGTGGCGGACCGGCAGGGCCAGCGCCCAGCGCGAGTCGCGGGTCACTCCGAGATGCGCGTTCACCGCGTCCGCCGATGCGAGCAGCGCGGATTTGGAAAGCGCGATCCATTTCGGGGCACCGGAGCTGCCCGATGTTTCGAACAACACGTGCCCCGCCAGCTCCTGAAAATCCGGAACCCCGCCCGGGAACTCCCCCGCGGCGGCGGGTGCCGGATCTTTCCAAAACCCGGGATCTGTCAGCAAAGCGGGCTCCATGGCAGTGCGTCTAACAAATCATCGAATCCCAGCCCGTTTCCCGCGGGCGGCTGGAACACCGGCAGCCAGGGGCCCAGCCATTCGGTGAACGCGTCCGGCTCGAACAAATGATGCGTCTGCAACCCGCAGGTGCCCACCAGGCCGGGAAACTGCAAACCGAGCCGCGCCGCTTCCCAAGCCGCGAAGGTCTGCCCCACCGGGTGCTCCATGTAGCTCGTCACGAGCACCCGCTGCTGGTTCGCCAGCGCCGCCTCGGCCAGCAGAAAGGGCTCGTCGATGGCCGGCTTGATCACCATCACCCGCGCGGCCGCGCTCAGCGGAGCCGCCTCGCGGTCCACGGCGAAGCGCGTCCCCGTCCGTCTTTGAAGGTCCTTCCAAACGCTATCCGAATACGGGCAGGGATCCTCGATGAAATCGATCGCCGCCCGCGTCGCCGGAGCGAGTTGTTCGTGAAACGAGACGAACGCTTCCGGTTCCAGTGATTCGTTGAAATCGAGCCGCCACTTCAGCGCCGGATGTTCGGCGGCCATTTCGTTGAGAAACTTCGCCTCCTTGGCCACATCGTGCCCCGTCTTGAGCTTGATGATCGTGAACCCCGCCTCCACCGCGTGAGCCACTCCCTCGGCCCGCGCCAGCGAGAGGGTCGCGTGGCTGTCCGGCACCTCCATTTCCTCGAAAAGCGAATGCTCGAACTTCCTCGCCACGGCGTCGAGTTCCGCGCATCGCAGCGCCCGCCTGACGATCGGCCAGCGGCGCGCGCCCGCCAGATCCGAGAGGCATTTCTCCAGCGGCGGATCGCCAAGCTCCGGCCACGGATGGATGCAGCCGTATCCGCCGTTCACGCGGATCAGGACGCCCTCGAACTCACGGCGCTTCGTCACCGAGTTGAGCAGTCCCCGCGCTTTGAGACGGTAGCGCGAGATCATCGGTATGGAATCAAGGGAAATCATGAATCAAAGCAGGCACGCGGCGAGGTGGAAGGCCGCCGCGAAAAGAATCAACTGCACGCCGCCCAGCGCCAGCAGTTTGTTGAAACCCGGCCCCGGCGGCAAGGTCAGCACGCCCCAGATGATCCGCGCGCCTAACAGAAGCGCCGGCAGGCTCGCCGCCATCAGTCCGGGCTTGCCGAAGGTGATCCATGCCAGCCCGCCGAAGGCCGCGAGCTTGATCTCCAGCCAGATCACCGCCGCCGCCACCTTCGGGCCGAACCTCACGGCCAGCGTGCGTTTCCCCGTGGTGGCGTCCTCTTCTCGATCCCGGAAATTGTTGATCGAGATCAACACCGCGGAAAGCAGCCCGGTCTGCGCGCCTAACAGAAGCGCCTCGCGCGGCCAGCCGCCCGTCTGGATGAACACCGTTCCCGTCACCGCCACCAAACCAAAGAACAGGATCACGAAAATCTCGCCCATGCCCCGGTATGCCAGCGGAAACGGCCCGCCGGTGTAACCGTATGCGAGGAACAACGAGGGAATCCCGATGGCGATGATCGGCCAGCCGCGCGCCTGATAGAGCACCACGCCACACGCGGTCGCCGCGTTGAGAAACACCAGGGCCACCGTCATCACCGCGCGCGGACTCATCAAACCGCTCGCCGTCACCCGCGTCGGGCCGAGGCGTCGCTCGGTGTCGGCGCCTTTCTTCGAATCGATCGCGTCGTTGAAGAAGTTCGTCGCGATCTGGATGAAAACCGCGCCGAGCAGCGTGCAGGCCGCCAATAGCGGATCAAAGGCTCCGTTGAGCTTCCACGCCAGCACGCAGCCCACCCACACCGGAACGATCGCTGCCGGCAGGGTCTTCGGACGCGCGGCCAGCACGCAGGATTTGAAATCGATCACGCGCGGAGTGGAAACCAAACCCCCCGCGGAAACAAGGGTTCGTCGTTTCCGATAACCCCGCGAAAATTGCTCCATTTTGGGATTGTCATCCTGTGGAATCCAAAGATAGTCAGGATATCTTGATTAATTCCGTTCAAGATTCGCAGCCTCGACTTGGCACCGCGTTTGCTGGTGGCGGGCCGGCGACACGCTCCTCATCACCCGTCGCCTCACCCCTGTTTACCCCCAATCATCATGATTCACCGAACCGACGACGCTCAGTCCGCACTGTTTGAAGAAACCCTGACAAACGGAGCGGTCCAGAAGCGGCGGCGCACTGGAGGAGACTCACCCAAACCCGCGGATTTCGGCCTCACGGCTCCGTCCCAGTTGGTGAAGAACTACGTGCTGGACACCAACGTCCTGCTGCACGACCCGGCCTCGCTGGAGCGATTCAAGGAAAACCACCTCTGCATCCCGGTGGACGTCCTCGCCGAGTTGGACCGCTTCAAGTCCGAGCAGACCGAACGCGGTGCCAACGCCCGCCGCGTCCATCGGCGGCTCACCGAGATGTTTTCGTGTTCTGAAAAAGTCACCCAAGGAGTGACCAACGCGTTTGGCGGGACGGTGCGGATGGTGATCTACGATCCCGCGATTTGCCCGAAAAACTCGGAGGCGCTCAACCGCTTCCACCGGATTTTTCCCGACAAGGAGCGCGTGGACCACCGCATCCTCGCCGCCTGCCTGTTGCTGATGCAGTACAACAGCGCGCCGGTGGTGCTCGTTACCAAGGACATCAACATGCAGCTCAAGGCCCGCGCCGTGGGCATCGAGTGCCAGGACTACCTCAACGATAAGGTGGATGCCCGCGAGGTCTCGAACTACGAGGTCCGCCGCATCGAGGTGGATCCCAACGAACTCCAGCGCTTCGCCAGCAGCGGCGAACTCGCGGTCGAGGAGGACCGCACCACGGGCGTGACGGCCAACGAGTATGTGCTGTTGGGTGCCGGCGACAAACAAACGATCCCCGCGCGCTTCACCATCGACGGGCGTTTCGTCCGCCTGAATTTCCCCGAAGTCCTGAAGATCCCGGAGGGCCAGTCGCTCAAGCCGCTTAATCTCGGCCAGCGCTGCCTCATCGACGCGCTGCTCAACCCGGAAATCTCGCTCGTCACCTGCTACGGCCACGCCGGCACCGGCAAGACGCTCGTCGCCGTCGCCGCCGGCCTGCATGAAATGTTCAACCGCCGCTACAATGGCATCACCGTGAGCCGCCCGGTCGTCGCCATGGGCGAGCAGCTCGGGTTTCTTCCGGGATCGCTCGATGAGAAGATGCGCCCTTGGCTCCAGCCGATCCATGACGCGCTCGACCTTCTCATGCGCCCCGCCGCGCCGCTCGGCCCTCGCCGCAAACAGCAAAAGGCCCAGGCGAACGCCGCTCCCGGCACGGTGAAGAAACCCTACGAACTCCTCATGGAGCAGGGCATTCTCGAAATCGAAGCGCTCTGCTACATCCGCGGCCGCTCGATCCCGAACCGTTTCTTCATCCTCGACGAAGCGCAGCAGCTCACTCCGCAGGAGGCGAAAACGATCGTCACCCGCATGTCGCGCGATTCGAAGCTCGTCATGATCGGAGACCCGGCCCAGATCGACAATCCCTACGTGGACAGCCGCAGCAACGGCCTCGTGTACACCCGCAACCGCCTCAAGGGACAATCGTTCGTCGCCCACATCGCCCTCAATCGCGGCGAACGTTCGGAACTCGCCGACGCCGGTGCGCGCCTGATGTGATCCCCGTCGTTGGGACAACCTGTCCCAACCCATCTCCCGCCATTCGATTCCCGAATCTCTGGACTCGCCGCATCGCGTGTGCCCAAGCTCGCGCATGAAGCGTTTGTTCCTGCTCGACGGCATGGCCTTGGTCTATCGCGCCCATTTCGCGCTGATTCAGACCCCCATCCGCAATTCCAAAGGGGTCAATACCTCGGCGCTCTACGGCTTCATCAACACGCTGTTAGCGATTCTCGAAAAGGAAAACCCCACCCACATCGGCGTGGCCTTCGACACCTCCGCGCCCACGCCGCGCCACATCAAGTTCCCCGCCTATAAGGCGCAGCGCGACGAGATGCCGGAGGAACTCCGCGCCGCCATCCCGCACGTGAAGTCGCTCTGCCGCGCCTTCCACATCCCCGTGCTGGAACTCGACGGCTTCGAAGCGGACGACATCATCGGCACGCTCGTGAAACGCGCCGAACCCGAGGGCTTCGAGTCCTACATGGTCACGCCGGACAAGGACTTCGCCCAGCTCCTTTCCGAAACCACCTTCATGTGGAAACCCGGCCGCAAGGGCAACGAGCACGACATCATCACGCTCGAAAAACTCCCGGAAATCTGGGGCGTCACGCAACCCCATGAGATCATCGACCTGTTAGGCCTGATGGGGGACGCCTCCGACAACATCCCCGGCGTGCCCGGCATCGGCCCGAAGACCGCCCAGAAGCTCATCGCGGACTTCGGCTCCATCGAAAACCTGCTCGCCAACACCTCGAAACTGAAAGGCAAGCAGAAGGAGAACCTCGAGACCCACTCGGACCAGGCGCTGCTTTCCAAAGACCTCGCGACGATCATCACCGACGTCCCCGTCGAAGTCACCTGGGAGGATCTCGCGCTCATCCCGCGCGATGACGAGGCGATTAAAACACTCTTCAACGAATTCGAGTTCCGCTCGCTCACCAAAAGGCTCTTCTCCGGGAGCGCGGAATTCATTCCGCCCGAAGCTTCTTCATCCGATTCGAACGAGACCCCCACTCTCTTCGAAACCTTCCTCACCATCCGCGACGTCGATCACACCTATCACCTCGCGGACACTCTGGAACTCCAAGAGCGGCTTCTCGCCGAACTCTCGAAACAGCCCTCCTTCTGTTTCGACATCGAAACCACCTCGCTCGACCGCTTCGGGGCAAGATTGTTAGGCATCGCCTTCTCGTGGAAATCCCACGAAGGCTGGTATCTCCCCTACTCCGAATCGCTCAAATCCAAGCTCCAATCCCTCTTCGCGAACCGCGCCGAGAAGATCGGCCACAATCTGAAATACGATCTCTCCGTCCTGCTCAACCACGGCATCGAAGTTTCCGGGCCGTTTTTCGACACGATGCTCGCCGACGCGCTCATCGCTCCCGAGCGCCGTCACCCGATGGATTACCTCTCGGAAATCCTGCTCGGTTACACGCCGGTGAAGCTGCTCGATCTCGTGGCGGCGGTTTCCAACCACCAAGCCCCGCCCACCGATGATTCCACTTTCGGCGAGCTCTTCGCCGCGGTGCCCGCCGTGAAACCGTCCAAGGATCTGGATGTCGCCGCGATCCCGTTGGAAAAGCTCGCCGAATACGCCGCGGAGGACGCCGACGTCACCTGGCAGATCGCCGCAAAACTCCGGCCCTTGCTGGAGGAATCCGGCCAGGCGAAGGTGCTTCATCAAATCGAAGCCCCGCTCCTGCCCGTGCTCGTCCGCATGGAAATGGAAGGCATCTCCGTCGATCCCTCCGCGCTCGGCGAGATCGGCATCGACCTCCAACAACAAATCGACGAACTCGCCAAAGCGATCCAGCAACACGCCGGACGCCCGTTCAACATCGCCTCACCCAAACAACTCGGCGAGATCCTCTTCAACGACCTCGGCCTCGCGGACAAAGCCAAGAAAACCAAGACCGGTCAGTTCAAGACCGATGAAGCCACGCTCGCCACGCTCGAAGGCAAGCACCCGATCATCGCCGACATCCTCGCCTGGCGCGAGGCCACCAAACTCAAGTCCACCTACCTCGACGCGCTGCCGAAAACCATCGTCCCGCAAACCGGCCGCATCCACACCACCTTCCACCAACTCGTCGCCGCCACCGGCCGCCTCGCCTCCTCGGATCCGAACCTCCAGAACATCCCCGTTAGATCGGAATCCGGCCGCAAGATCCGCAAGGCCTTCGTCCCGCGCTCTTCCCCTCAACCCTCAACCCTCAACTATCAACTTCACTCCTGCGACTACTCGCAGATCGAGCTCCGCGTCATGGCCGCGCTCGCGAACGACGCCACCATGATCGAGGCCTTCCGCAATGGCACGGACATCCACACGGTCACCGCCTCAAAGGTGTTCGTCGTGGAGCCGGAGAACGTCACCTCCGACATGCGCCGCACCGCGAAGATGGTGAACTTCGGCATCATCTACGGCATCTCCGCCTTCGGTCTCAGCCAGCGGCTCAACATTCCGCGCGCCGAGGCCTCCGCCATCATCGAGGCCTACTTCCGCGAGTATCCGGCCATCAAGGATTTCATGGAACTCACCATCGCCGAAGCCCGCGAGGCGGGTTACGTCGAGACTCTATCAGGCCGACGCCGGTATTTCCCGGATCTCAACTCCGGAAACCAGAACCTCCGCGGCAACGCCGAGCGCGCCGCCATCAACACACCCATCCAGGGCACCGCCGCGGACATGATCAAGCTCGCCATGATCCGCATCGACGCGTTGTTGCGGGAAAAACCGTACCAAACCCGGATGCTGCTCCAGGTCCACGACGAACTCGTGTTTGACCTCGCGCTGGAGGAAGAGGAGGAACTCGTTCCGAAGATCCTCGAAGCCATGAAAACCGCGCTGCCACTCCCGCACGATGTTCCGGTCGAAGTCGAACACGGTACCGGCCCGAACTGGCTCGCGGCTCATTGACGGTTTCCACGCAGCGCGGACCACGCGAACGGGAACATCGCGGTGCCTAACAAGACCAGCGTGACGGGAAAGCGAGCGGGCCAGGGAATGAAGTGGAAGCATGCCT
>DAISZP010000617.1:0-1941 GCA_036824745.1 Luteolibacter sp. | reverse complement strand
CGACCACCGAGAAATCCGGATAGGCGCACCATTGGCCGATCTCATGGGCGAGCACCGGAATCTCCACTCCTTCGACCGCGGTGCGATAGTCCGACCCGAACCATCCCGTCGTGTTGCGCAGCTCACCCTTTCCAAAGCGCACGAGCCCGGCCACCTGCGCGCCGCCGAAGACCTGCTCGGGGCGGTTCCATCCGGTGCCCGCGGAATAGAGGCGGCGCGGGTCTTTTTCATGCCAGCGCTTCGCCCACTCCGGCGTGACCTGCGTGTAGCGGCCGCTCGGTTCATTGGAGGGCGAGAACATGACAAACGACGGATGGTTTCCGTAGGCACGCAGCAGCAGCGCGGTTTCCTGCTCCAGATAGCGGGTGAATGTTCCGTCCGGAAAAAACGGAGCCCACAGCCCGCACTCGGGTTGGAGATAGAAACCGAGTTCATCCGCCGCTTCAAACGCCGCTTCCGGCGGACAGCACGAGTGGAAGCGGATGCCGTTCAGGCCGAACTCCTTGCAGCGCCGGATGATCTTCCGCCACGATTCCACATCCGTGGCCGGAAAGCCTGCTAGAGGGAAATCCAGACCGAAGTGGGTGGTGCGGAAGTTCACCACCCTGCCGTTGATGATCGGCTCCTTGCCTCGCCACGTGATCTCACGCAGGCCGAAGGAAATCTCCGTCTGGTGGTTGCCGGACGAAGCGTTCAGGCAGAGCGGGAGCTTGATGAGCTTCGGACTAAACTCGTCCCAGCATTCCGCATCTCTGCCTAACGGAACCACAAGCTCCGCGGAACCACCGGTCGCCTCCCAGCGCACGCGTGTTTTCGTTCCCTTCACCTCCAAGTCCCCTTCACCCCGCTTACCGCCGAGGTTTCCGATCGCAATGCTCAAGCGGACCGAGCGATTCGCGACATTCGGGAACGCCTGCGCATCCGCGATCCAGACGAGCGGAGTGGAACGGAGCTCGATGCGGCCGGCGATGCCATTCCAGGTGGAGCCGAGCGCGTCGGACACCGCATGGGCGTCCGGCATGTGACCGTTGTCCTTGGGATCGGATACGATCATCCGGTTGTCGAGGCGGATGGACAAGCGGTGGACACCGGGTTTCAACACACCGAGCTCGAACTCATGCGGAGCGACCAAATTTCTAGCAGATCCGACGGCGCGGTCATCGACCCACACGGAGGATTCCCAGCGCGGACGTTCGAGAAACAAGGAAACACGCCGATCCTTCCAATCGTCCGGAATCCGGATCTCACGCTGATACCACGCCGCGCCGAGGTAGTGGCGCTTGGGTTGCGAGAGAAATGGCACCTCGACCGCGCCGGGTTTCGAAAACGCGGCCCGGAGCTCTGTGGGTTGCAGTTTCCACCACTCGCCGCCAAGGCCGAGCACCCAGCGAGTGTCGGTTTTGATTTCATCGCCGTAACCTTGATCCTGAAGGATGCCGGGCAAACGGATCTTGTCCTTCAGATCGCGCCCGAACCACTGGTCGGTGACTCCTTGATCGGAGCGATCCATCTCGAAGTTCCAGTCCCCCGCGAGCAAGACCGTGGATGTTTGCGCGGATGAAACGACGAGCATGCCCGCCCAGATCAGGATGATGTTCCACAGCCGCGATGCCATGAACGAGAGCATCCCTCCGCGGCCCTGCGGAAGCAACCGCCGCGGATGTGCCAAGTGGGTTATCACCCGGCCAGCGCGGCGAACAAGGAGCGCATTTCCTCCTCCATGCCATCCGGCGAGGCGAGCGTGCGGGAGATCTCCGCGGTGAGCAGGTGGCGGTATCGCTTGCGCAATCGATGCACCGCCACACGCGCCGCGCCTTCGGTGGTGCCGAGCCGCGCCGCGACATCGGCATACGGGATGCGCGCCGAATCCGCGGTGAGGCAGGGTTTGAGAATTTCGAACTGCGCCGCGTTTCCCTCCTCGATGGACGCGTGCTGGAGATC
>DAISZP010000107.1:0-12614 GCA_036824745.1 Luteolibacter sp. | reverse complement strand
ATCCGATGATCCGCCTGGAGCAGCCGTCACCAGACGATGCCAGGGTGAAGCGTCCCGTGGACGCCTCCATCCTTCACGAGTCCACCGTGCTCCACGACGGGAAGAACTGGACTCTCGTTCCTAACGGATCGCTCGTCCACCTGCCAGACTCTCTCAAGGCCCGCGTGAACTCGAAACCCGTCGGCACCCTGCTGCCATGGCATGAGTTTCTCCGCAGGAATCCAGCCTGGCTGGTTTCCCACGAGGTGACCTTCGAACAGGCGGCCGGAAACGAAGCGCTGCCCGCCGAGGCCGCCAAGTCGTGGAAGACCATGGAGAAGATCGTCGTCGCCGTGCGCCAGACCGGGCCGATCTCCGTGAGAGTCGCTGACGGCCAATCCCTCACCCAACGATGAGAATCCCGGCGTCATGTTTGTTGTTGGCGGCCACCCTGCCAGGCCCGCTCCTGGCGGATGAGGGGGTGACCATTCTCCGCCGCACCGAAGCGAAGACCGGAGTGGTCTGGGACATGCCGCCCACACCCCAGGCCGCCGGGTTTCTGGCGGACGCCGCCAAACAACGCACCGCCCTCTACGAACAATGGCTTATCGGCGGAAACCCGTCTGAAACCCTCATGGACCAGCGCCTCGCCGGTGCCAGCCTTCCTTCCGTCCATCTGAAGATCCGCACCCTCGATCCCGATGCGAAAACGCCCCGCACCCGCGTGGATCAGGGTTTCCATGTGGACATCGAGATCTCCGGACTTCTATCAGGTCTCGACCTCCCTCCATCGATGAGCCGGTTGCTGCTTGAGCGCCATCTCGGCGCGAATTCAGCGAACCCCTTCGTCAACCCGCCGCACTCCCAAGGTTATCTAACCGACAACGGCAAGACCTCACTCTCCTTCCCCGCCTCCGGCATCACCGCCAAGGATCCCACCAAGGCACAAGGCGAGGAAATCTTCATGGTCCACACCCTTGCAGGCAACGGCAAGCTCCCCACCCAAATCGCCACCGCCCGTGTGCAGGTACTGCCGGTCGCCTCCGGTGAGATCCACGGCATCCGCCAGGGGGAGAAACTCGATCCATCCTCCCCGCCCGATCTAACAATCTCTCTCACCGATCTCTATCCGAACAGCGAAACCCGCCTGCTGCTCTTCAAAGGCCGCCACTTCAACGGCACCGAGCCCACCGTGCTCGCCACCTGCCCGATCCGGAGCGAGCACTGCGAAAACCGCAGCCTCAGCGTCACCGGTCTCGCCTCCAAGCTGAGCGGCGGAGGTTTCCACACGCTCGCCCTCGTCAGCGACACGATCTACGGCCGCGAATTGCTCTGCGACCCCATCACTTTCCAAGCCTCTCCCGCCGAAAACCCGGCCGAGATCGCCCAATCCACCCAGCCCTGACAGGCCCGAAACATTTCCCCCCAAATACCATGGTCGGTCGGTGTGGCCGGAGATCCAAGCGTTGATTCCCCCCGACGTTCTCCCAAGCCACCCGGCCGGCTCATGGTTCGTTTGTGGAATGAGGCTGGGACCGACGATCCCCACATCCCATCAGGCCACGCCTGATAGAGGAATTTCTGAAACCCGGCCATCGAACATGCGCGGGTGAAGAGGAAAATGGTGGAACGCTTGGGAGTGGCGATCTTTTAATTCGCCACTCCCGGAGCTCAAGCCATCTTGCTGGCAAAGTGGTGTTTGGAAAACGTGATCTTCTCGAAATGCCCGGATCCGGGGTGGAGGCGGTGTTGTTCGACGACTTTTTCGAGGCGTTTGAGCAGGCCGACGCCGTTGGCCATCTGGATGGCGAGACCGGGGCGGGCGTTGACTTCGATCATGAGCGGGCCGAGGTGTTCGTCGATCATGAGGTCCACGCCGAGGTAGCCGAGGCCGGTCATTTCCTGGCAGGTGACGGCGATGTCGAGGAACTTGCTCCATTGGGGGAGCTGGATATCTAACAAGTCCGCGCCGGTGTCCGGGTGGCGGGTGAGCGGGCGGCCGAAGTGGACGGCGCGGATGGTTTTTCCGGAGGCGATGCAGATGCCGATGCCGAGGGCACCCTGGTGGAGGTTGGCGCGGCCGTCGGATTGTTTGGTGGCGGCGCGCAGCATGGCCATGACGGGGTAGCCGTGGAGCATGACGAGGCGGATGTCCGGCGCGCCTTGATAGCTGATGGCGTTGAGCAGGCTGGCGGGGCGCACGCGGTATTCGATGAGGGCGCAATCGCGGGTGCCGCCAAGGCTGAACATGCCGGCGAGGATGTTGGCGACGTGGTAGCGGAGTTCGTCCGGGGAAACGGTGGCACCGCTGGGTTTCACGTAGTTTCCCCGGTCCCGGCCATCGATGACGAGCACGCCCTTGCCGCCGGAGCCGCGAGCGGGCTTGATAACGAAGGATTCGCGCGGGGCGAGCAGGGCATCGAGGTCCCGGAAGTCGTGCAGGGAACGGATGACGCCATAACTCTCCGGCGTGGAGAGGCCTTCCTTGGCGGCGAGGGCCTTGGTCTGGAGTTTGTCGTCCACGCGGCGGTAGAGCGAGCGCGGGTTGTTAGGAAGCAGGAAGCGGGCGTTGCGCATGTTGATGCCGACCACGCCCCGCTCGCGCAGTTCGCCAGGAGTGAGCATCCAGCGATGCCACCATTTCCGCGGAGCCTGCGCGTGGGGTTCGTTCATGGCGGCTCAGGAATCGGCGAAGGTCTTGAAGCGGAAGAGTTCGGAAAGCCGGTATCCGGTGTAGCGGCCGATCATGAGGATGCCGGCTAACAGGACGAGCAGCAGCTCGGGGAAATAGAAGGCCCAATACTGGATCTGCCCGATCTTCATGAACAAGTAGGCGAGCACCGCCACGAGCAGCGAGCCGCCGACCTGGATGAGCGCGTTGTGTTTCCCCTCCTCCTCCCAGATGATGGACATGCGCTCGATGGTCCAGGCGAGGATGATCATGGGAAACAGGGTGATCTCGACGCCGCCGCTCATGCCAAGCCGGTGGCTGACGACGCTCATGATCATCATCAGCATGGTGACGATGACCACGCAGGCGGCGACTCGCGGAACCACTAACAGATTTAGGCGGGAAAGCAGGAATCGCAGCCAGACGCCGACGCCGATGAGGATGACGAACATGACAAGTCCGCGGCCGATGGGGATCTGCAGCAGGGCCAGCGCGATGAGCACCGGCATGAAGGTGCCGAGCGTGGGAATGCCGACGATGTTCCGCAGCAAGACCACGACGAAGGCTCCCAACGGAATGAGCACGATGTAGCGGAAGACGTTTCTCTCCGAAAGCGGCAGGCCGAGGATGGTGGAAACGATCAAGGGCGAGTCCTGGAGTTCCGTGAGACTGGCGAGCGGCACGCGGTCCTTCACCACGGTGAAGACAACCTTGGAGTTTTCCCCGCCGGTGACATCCAGCAGCGGGCCGCCGCCACGGTGCCAGACGAAGACGTTCCGTCCATCAAGCACGGAGGACGGCTCCAGCGGATCGCGGACTTTCCAGTAGGCACCGTCGCAGTATTCCACGAGCGGCATCGGGGATTGGCTGCCGTTGTCCTCCTCGAGCCGCACGCCATAGGCGAGGCGCGCGGGAACGCCGGCCATCTCCATGAGATCGATGCCCATCAGGATCATCGCGTTGGTTTTGTATTCCTTCTCATAGTGGCGTTTCACTAACAGAAACTCCTGCGAAGTCTCGCCGCCGCGGATCTGGTTGAAGAGCGAGACGAAGAGCGCGTCCGGATCGGCCGATTCCGCCTTGGCGCGTTTCACGATGGCATCCGCCGCCTCGCCGTATGCGCCGGAGAGCACGGCCCCGCCGGTATCTGGAGCCTCGGCGGGGATCGGCTGGGATCCGGACGAGGGGCCTTCCGGAAGGCGCACGCGGAAATAGAGTGCCTGGCTGTCCTCGCGGGCCTCGGCGGACCAGACGGCGGTGTATTCGCCGAGATTGCGCTCGATGTGATAATGATAACCGAGCGAGCCGGATTCCTGGCCGCTTTTCTGCTCTACGGCGGCGGTGGGCAGGGAGAGCCGGGCCTTGACGCGCTTGCCGGTGGCGACGAAGGAAACGCGGGCCTCGATCTGCCAGTCATGCACGAGCTCGCCCTTCCAGAACGGCACGCCGAGGCGCAGGGATTTGTAAGAAGCCACGCCTCCGCCTAACAGGATCAGGAAGGCAACCGCCACGATCAATTTCCACTTCGGTGTCATGGCGATGGATGGAAACGCGCGCCGGTTTCAGCGGACGATCTTCTGCTCGGCGAGGTGGACGCGGGTGGGATCCACCCATCCGAGGTCCTTGATGGTGTTGCGGCCGATGAGCACGGGAGCGAGCATGTTCGAGCGGTTGTTGAGAGTGAACTCGCCGCGCATCTTGCGGTCTCCGATCAGAAACGAAAGCCGCACCACCTCGCGGGAGGTCGTTTCCCCGCCGGGCTCCTTGATGTGGGCGATGCGGACGAGCGGTGCCTCGATGCGCGTTCTAACGGGTTTCTTGACGCCGGGATCCGTGACGATGAAACGCACCCACTTCTTGCCATCGCGCTCGAAGAGCTCCTTTTCCTCGGCGTGGATGGAACTGGTGAGCGCTCCGGTATCGAGCTTGGCCTTAAGTTTCTCCTGCACGCCGTTGATCAGCACGTCCTCGCGCCAGCCGTAGATTCTAACGGGATCGGCTCCGACCGGCTTGGCGACGGCGGCCTTTTCCGCGTCCGCATTCTCCGCGGCGGCTTCGTCCTCCGTGTCATCGGTCGCGGCAGGAGGAGCGGGCTCGGCGGCGGGTGTCGCCGGTTCCGTGGCAGGCTTCGCAGGTTCGGGTTTGGGTGCCGCGGGCTTGGTTTCCTTCGCCGGCTGGGCGGGCGTCTTGGCCTCGGCCTTGGCGGGTGCGGGTTTGGTTTCCGCAGGGGCGGCGGGTTTCGGTTTGGCGTCCTTCGCGGCAGGAGCTGCGGCGGGCTGGGCCGGAGCGGCATGCAGGCCCGCGGCCAGCAGCAAACCGACAAGCACGGAGCGGCAGGCGGACCATGGGGAGGACAGGATTTTTAGAGGACTCACGCGGCGGGACTATCACCCGCGGTTCCGCGGATTTGCAACGGAAAAGCCATGCCAGCAATGGGGGCGTGGAGGGCGAAAATTCAAATCGACGGCAGGATCGTCAGAACCTAGCGTTTCTTGCGATGCCCCCTGAAAAACCCATCAGCCTGGCGATGGATCGAGCGGAGCCGGTCGGCTTTCGCTCGTGGTTGCGGGTGCCTTGGGAGTGCGTCCGCATGGGGGTCTGCATCCTGTATTGGGGTGTATTCGGCAGCCTGCTCACCTTGATTGGCGGACCCTTGCACGCGTTGCTTCCCAAGGAAACGGGAGAACGGCTCGGGCGGAGGTTTTTGCATTACCTTTTCCGCTGGTTCGTCGCCCTGCTGCGGGTGCTGGGATTGGTGAAGGTAGACAGCAGCGCCCTGCAAATTCTGGCGAAGTCCGAGGAACCCTTGATCATCGCGCCGAACCACATCGCGCTGTGGGACGCCGTGTTCATCATCGCCCGGATGCCGCGCGCGGTGTGCGTCATGAAAAAATCGATCCTGCGCAATCCGGTGCTCGGCGGCGGCGCGAGGCTGGCAGGCTACATCGCGAACGAAGGCACCACCCGGATGATCCGGGATGCGGCCCACTCGCTGACGAGCGGCGGACAGCTTCTGCTGTTTCCGGAAGGCACCCGCACCAAGACGGGCGAGCGCTGGATCAATCCCCTGAAAGGCGGCTGCGCGATCATCGCCCTGCGCGCCAAGGTGCCGGTGCACCCGGTGTTCATCCGCAGCAACACCCGCTTTCTGGAAAAAGGCTGGCCGGTGTGGAAACGCCCGGTGTTTCCCCTGCGGATCTCGCTGGAGACCGGCGCTCCGTTGATCCCCGGGGAAAACGAAACGCCTCAGAAATTCACCAAACGGCTGGAGGCGGTGTTCGAGAAGGAGCTGAGCAAAGCGCATCCGCTGCGGCGGAAGATCGAGACGAAGATGGATCATTCCTGATGCTTGCCCGACCAGTGGAAGCCGCCTAAGACTGCGCCTCCCGATGGCTGTCACCCGCCCACTGATTCTCATTCCCAGCTACAACACCGGCCGGATCCTGCGGGGAACCGTGGAAGGTGCCATCCAGCTCGGGCACCCCGTCTGGGTGGTCATCGACGGCTCTACCGACGGCTCCGCGGAAACCATTCGGGATCTGGAAGGTGAAGCGCACCCCGGTTTCCGCCTGATCGTCCTGCCACAGAACTCCGGCAAGGGCGGAGCCATCCTGCACGCGCTTCGCGAGGCAGTCCGCGAAGGATACACTCATGTCCTGACGATGGACGCGGACGGCCAGCATCCGGCGAACCGGGTCGGAGAGTTCCTGGCACTCTCCGAGCGCCATCCGGAGGCCGCGGTTTTCGGCAAGCCGGTGTTCGACGCGTCCGCTCCGGCCATCCGCGTGAACGGACGCAAGGTTTCCAACTTCTGGACCACGCTGGAAACCCTCGGCTGGGGTGTGGCTGACTCGCTTTTCGGCATGCGCGTCTATCCGGCGGCGGATCTGTTAGCAGAGATGGAGTCCACCCGCTACGCGCGGAGGTTCGACTTCGACCCGGAAATGGCCGTGCGCCTCTCATGGCGCGGCGTGCCGGTGATCAACCTGCCCACGCCCGTGCGCTACCCGAGCAAGGAGGAGGGCGGCGTTTCGCAGTTCCGCTATCTGCGTGACAACACCTTGCTCACCTGGATGTATCTCAGGCTCTTCTTCGGATTCCTCATCCGCCTGCCCCGCCTCGTGCTCCGCGGGGCAAACCCCTTGAAATCCATCCGTCCGTGAACGCCTCCGAGATCGACCGCATCGCGAAATCCTTCGACAGCAAGTGGCAGCGTCACTACGTGGCGTCCAAGCTGCGCACCGATCCCGTCTATCAGGCGATCACCCCCTTGTTGGCGGAGTCTCCCCTGCCCGTTCTCGACATCGGCTGCGGCCTCGGCCTGCTTGCGCTGCACCTGCGCGCCTCCGGGGTGACGGCACCGATCCTCGGCGTGGACTACGACGCGCCGAAAATCGCATCCGCGAAAAGAGTGGCGGCGAAACTCGGCGTCACCGATGTGGAATTCCGTGCCAGCGACGTGCAGGGCGGACTGCCGGAACATCAGGGAAACGTCTGCCTGCTCGACGTGCTCCAGTTTCTAACACCCGAGGACCAGCAGGCACTCCTCACCGAAGCCGCGCGGCGCGTGCCCGCCGGCGGACTTTTCATCATCCGCTCGGGGCTGCGCGACGACTCGCTCCGTTTCAAGATCACCGTCGCCGGAGACCTGCTCGCGAAGGCCACCTTCTGGATGAAGGCCGCGCCGACGCACTATCCCGTTAGAGAGGACTTCGCGCGCATCCTCTCCCCCTTCGGAAAAGTGGAGATCACGCCCTTGTGGGGAAACACCCCGTTCAACAACCACCTGATCACGCTTTGCCGTTAGATCCCGCGGCCGCTCATTTGAAAATCAGGAAACTCCGTTCCACCGGTTCGGCCGATTTCAATCTCGGTTCGATGGAGCGGCCCCACTGCCAGGCGACGACCGTTACCTTCACGGGAAACTTCGCGCGCGGCGGGATCGGAGTGAGTTTCAGGATGTTTCCATCCAACACCGCCGGACCTTCGCGGACATAGAAGCGAACGGGCTGCCCGGAACTGGACGTCGCGCTCAATGTGAGTGGCGCGCTGCCGACGTTCCGATCCTTGATTTCCGGAAACGTGATCGTTTGATCCGCACCCGAGGTGTTCTTGAGCGGGAAGTTCAGGACGGATTGCTGGACGGTGCGGCGATAGTTCTCATCTCCCGGGTGGATGGCCATGAGGCAGTTCGCGTTGGAGCGTTTCGTGTTGTTCGTGCCCACGCGGTCGAAGCGGATCGACCAGGTATCTGGAGCGGTCTGCATGACGGGCCCGTTGCTGCGGACGAGTCTAACCGAGCCGTTTGCATGACCGACCTGTGTGCCTTCTGGAACCCACGAGCCTTTCAATGCGGTATCAAGAAACGTGCCGGTAACCTTGAAACTGATGCCGTCATCCAACGGGAGAAACCGCAAGCGCACGCGCTCATGGAGATTCGGATCCGGTTCGACGATTTTCCCATCCTGTACGAATGCGGCGAGTTGGTCCTTTTTCCCGCGGTACTGAGCTTGGAACTTCTCCGTCGCACGGGCGTGTTCTTCGTCGAAATACCAGAACGCGTTCTTCGGATCGCCCTGGTATTCCCCCACCGGAGCGGCGGCCGCGTCCGGTCCCTTGTCCCGATGCCAACGGTCGGCGAGCCAACCTTGTTTGGTCGGATCTATCAGTTTCAGAGCCTGTGGATCTCCATGCGATGGCAAGCGGTATTGCGCGGCCTTTTTCAGATAGAGCACGATGTAATCCACTTTTTCATCACTGGACTCGAAGTGTCCGCCGCCGGGATTCGAGAGCATGCTCAGCGCGGTTTTCGGATGATCGGCGCGTTGTTTCAATCCCGCACCCGCGCGATTCTCCGCCGCTTCATACTCGCCCATGGAAACAAGTCCCGGGATGCCATCCACCTTGCGTCCCGCCCAGTCCGGCGTGTTCTGATCCACGTAATAGGGCCACTGCCCGCTCACAGAAACGACGGACAAAGTTCGCTCAGGGCGGAGCGCCGCGAAGTTCCATGGATAACTCGCCGCCGCCGAATGACCGAGCGGCGCGACCGGAGCGGTGGCCAGTTCCGGGTATCCGGACTCAGACGCGAGCGCGTTCATCATTTCGTCGAAAGCCTTGTCCGCGCCTTTGTCGAAGCGGAAAAACAAATCCCACGCCGGCGTCACCCAGACGATGGCGAAGCCCAAGTCCGCCATGCCTTTGCGGAATCGCGGATTCTCGAAAATCGCCTCCTCTTCCATGTTGTGCTGGCCCACCACCACGCCGCGCACGTTCCGGCAATACGGTGGAATCCACAGGAAGGCCCGCGGATGGTCGCTTGTCTCAGACGAGATCACCGACATCACGGGCACCGACCACTGCCACTCCGGCCTGAGCGATTGCGCCGCGAGCGGCGGGCATGCCATGCAACAAACGATCAAGGCGGCGGCGAAGGGATGACGGAACATGTTAGAGGTTAAACAAGAGTTGTTCGAGGCGCATGAAGTGCAACGCGCCGCCACGGAAGATCGTTTCACCGATCCGGAGTTTCCCTGGAAAACCCGCTGCGTCACACTGCTTTCCATCCACGCCGCTTCCAATACTCCATACTGACCGAAAGATGGAACGCCGCCAGCAATAGTGGATCGAGCTGTTCATCCGCTGGATCAAAGGCAAACTGCGCATCAATCGCTACCACGGACGATCCTCAACATGAACAAGACCATCTATGGATTGCGGTGTAATCCAACTTGATGTTCGCGGTCCACCTCAAGCAACTCAGGTTGCCCGGCACGCTGCACAGAACCTGCCGGTTCCATGCCTTCACCTCTTCAAGAAGGCCCCTCAAGATGAGTTCCATATCGGAAACCGATCACAGGGCTTGCATCGACCCGCGTCCCAACCGATTGAATTTGTTCTGTTTCCAACCGGACACTCGTGTCTCAGAAGCTTGATCAAATCCGCGAATGCTTACCAACCTGATCCGCCGACGGGCGGAAATCACTCCCTACTCCACCACCCGGGCGCGGTAGAAACGCCTGGTCTCCCCCGCCCCGTTGGTGTGGGTGAAGGTGGTGGATGGGCCGGTGGCGGTGACGGTCGAGCCGAGCGGCGACCAGGAGCCGAGTGTGGTGCTGGTTTCAAACTGGTAGGTTTTCCCGGCTATGGTGGAGACAGTGACGAGCACATCATTTCCACTCCGGGAAATTGCCGTGGCCTTGAGCACCGAAGCGGAGTCTAGCGGATTGGTGCCGGCGCTTTGTTCGGCGGCATTCGATTGGCCGTCACCATCGCGGTCGGCGGCGGGATCCAGCACTTCGATGGCAGCGCTGGTGGAGCTGAAGGGTCCTTCGATGCCGGCGTTGTTGAGCTGGCTGACGCGGGCGTGGATGACCGAACCGTAGGCGAGGCCGGTGACAGTCTGGCTGGTGGACGAGCTGTTCGCGTTGAACACATCCGAGCCACCGGGCGTGGTGCCGACCTGCAGGTGGAATCCGGAAACACCTCCATCGGGATCTGAGGCGGCAGCCCAGGTGAATGTGGCCGAGTTTCCAACGACGTAGGCAAGGATGTTAGGTCCGGCGGGCGTGGATGGAGCGGGTGGCGGAGTGACGTCGTGGAGTTTCAGATATTGGGCTTCGAACGGAGCCGTGGACCATGCGCCCGAGGTGGTGGGCACCTTGGGCAGGGAAACGAGGAAACCATTGTTCTTCAACTGGCTGCCGGTGTAGCCGGTAGCACCGTTCCACAACCACTGGCTGCGGCGGGTGTTGTCCGAGCCGAGATAGGCGGCGGTGTTTTTCACGTTGTAGGAACGTCCGTCCTTGATGCCTAACAGAGTAGCGAGTCCGGACGGAATCTTGAAGTTGTCCTGCTTGTCGTTGTTGCGGTCGAGATTGGAGAACGCGAGCACCACGTCGGAAACTCCGGGCGAGGCGTTGGCGGTTTCATATTTCGCGACGGCGTGGATCTTGTTGTTGAAACCATCGCCATCGAGGAACCAGCGGTGCGAGGAACGCAGCGCGGGGCTGTTCGCACGGGCCGCTCCCATGCCGGAATAAACCTTGTAGAGCTGGTCGTTTCCGAAGTCCGTGTCATTCCAAATCGGCTGCATCGAGTTGAAGCGTTTGAAATGAGGCACGTATTTCCCGAAGTTCAGCTCGTAGTGGTTGTAGCCGTAGGTGGCGGAGATGCCCAACTCCTGGCCGGGGAAGATCAGCGGCGCGCCATCGATGGTCGAGGCCACGCTGTATCGGATAAGCGCTTCCCACGGATCGGTGTAGTTCGCCTCGTCGTGCGAGGTGTTGTTGATGAGCACCAACCCGAGGCCGTAGGTATTGCGGCGGCTATCGAAGATGTTCCGGTAGTCGGTATTCGTCGTGGCGCTTGCCAACGGGAAAACGATGTTCTCGTTAAGGATGTCGAAGTGCCGGTTCGCCCGATAGGTGACGTTGCCGCCGTCGAGCGATTCGCTCATCATGACAAAGTTCCACTTCTTCGAGCGGGCGGTGTTGATGATGTATTCCCAGCATTGTGGCGGGAGTCCCTGGCCGAAGTCGCAGCGCAGGCCGTCGATGCCGCTGGAGTCCCACTCGTAGCGCTGGGCGGTGGAAAGCCCGGGTTCGGTATCGCTGTTGCGGTTTTGACCGGAGGGACGGGTTTTCTCCAGCCAATGCACGCCGTATTTCGCGAAATACTGCCACACGCGTCGGGTGACGTTGCGGTTTTGACCGCCTTGCACGAAGTCGTTCGCAGTCCAATCGCTGTCCGTGGCATCAAACCAATCGCCCTCGCTGGTGTAGCTGGAGCGCTCAGGTTCGGAATCGTATTCAACGAGCGCGTCGTAGCGGCCGAAGAAGACATCCTTCACATCGTTCCATTTTCCGAAGTCGAAACGGTCGGGGCCGGGCGCGATGTTAGAGCTATTCGAAGCGCGGTTGCCGTAGTTTCCGTTCAGCGAGAAGAAGCGCGCGTCGCGGTTGCGGATTTCATCGGTCTTCGACCAAGTCTGGCCATCGGGTTGGAAAAGATCGACGCCGACCTGGGCGAGTTCCACATCGAAGGCGGTGTGGTTGAACGGCGCGTCGAGCATGATGCCGACCTGCTTCGTATCGGCCGCTGTGACGAAGTTTTGCCAGGCGGTCATCGCCGCATCGCGGTTCGCTTGGTTGAG
Organism: Luteolibacter sp.; assembly: GCA_036824745.1. GTDB lineage: Bacteria > Verrucomicrobiota > Verrucomicrobiia > Verrucomicrobiales > Akkermansiaceae > Luteolibacter. Next base: position 810 of record DAISZP010000107.1, on the reverse strand, counting down.
CAGGTCGTTGTTGTCGTAGGGGCTGCCGGAGAAGTTCTTGGTGAAGATGGGGCTCACCTCGAAGAAGTTCTTTACCGCGTAGGGGCTGCCGGGTTCGTAAGGAGGATTGCCGCTGCCCCAGCCGCCGAAAGGTTCGCGGCCATCGCGGGCGGGCGGGTGGATCGGCTGGAACCACAGCCAGTTGAGGCCGAGGTTTTTCAGGTAGTCGAGGTCCCAGCGGTTGTTTCCGTTGTGCGGCGCGCCGCTGGCGTTGTGCATGTCCTCGATGGTCGAACGGTTGGCGAAGGTGTCGTCGGTCGCCTCGATGTTGAGCACGTTGATCTCGTAGAGCCTGATGTCCCGCGCGTCCTTCGGGGAAACGGTGATGGCGTGATCGCGGCGGTTCGCGCCGCCGTTGGTGTACCAGCGCCAGTTTGGGTCACCAGTCACCTTCCAACGGGCTGTCAGGCGATAGGCTCCGGTTTTCTGCGCGTTTAGGTTGAGCGTGTACACTCCACCACCGGCGGAACTCATCGTGTAGGCTTTGTAATAGTTCGAATCGTCTCCGGCGGAGATCGTGTTACCATCCGGTCCGGTCACGCCGTCGGGATAACCGTCCGCATTCGCATCCACATCCGCGCGGTCGCGGCGGTTGAGATTGGTGTAGATCTCGAACTGGGTGACGTTGGATTGTCCGGGTTTGAACTCGATGCTGAGCGGGATCGAGTCGTCTGCGATCTCGTCGACGAAGAGTTTCGAAGTCGTGTAGTTCGCGTTCGTGCCGTTCACTGTGAGCGCCGGATCCCCCTCGCCGAGCACGAACGTGGTGGG
>DAISZP010000106.1:0-12699 GCA_036824745.1 Luteolibacter sp. | reverse complement strand
CGGAATCACGACGGGCCCAGGCCCAGGCCGCGAGGTAGCACCAGCGGGAGGCTCCTCCGGTCTTCGGATTCGGCGTGATCACCTGGACTCCGGGTTTAACCAGGTCTCCCCAGTTCTTGATGGCCTTGGGATTGTCCTTTCTCACCACGAAGACGATCGTGGATGTGTAAGGGCTGCTGTTCTCGGGAAGTTTTTTCTGCCAATCCGCGGGAACGAGGGTCCGCTCCTCGTGGAGCATGTCCACATCGAGAGAAAGGGCGAGCGTCACGACATCCGCTTCGATGCCATCCAACACCGAACGGGCTTGTTTGCCCGAGCCGCCGTGGGACTGGTCGATCGTCACGTCCTGACCTTTGGTTTCCTTCCAGTGTTTCGCGAAAGCCTTGTTGAACTCGACATAGAATTCCCGTGTCGGGTCATACGAAACGTTCAACAGGTTGACGGATGCGGGCGCGCCTGTCTGCTGGCGCTTGCCTTGGCAAGCGACCAGAGCGGCGATTGCGGCCGCGAATGCAGGAATGAAGAGTTTGGTTTTCATCAAGAGAGAGGCGCGCCCGCGTGGGTTCGTCAGAACGACATGCGCACGCCGGTCAGCAAGGTGACGCCGTCGTAGGCGTCCGGGCTTCCATCGAGACGCGACCATTCCGCGCCAGCCATGAACTTGAGCCGGTCGCCATAGATGAAGTATTGGATGCCGCCATAAACCGCCTGATAGAGATCGCCGCGACCGCCGGCAGCGGCGACTTTGCGCTCGTAGCGGCCTTGGCCGACGACACCGAAGTCTCCGTCGGAGGTGGCAAACGAATACCGGCCGACGAGTTGGAGTTGGTTTGGAAGGATGTCGTAGGTTGGCTGGATGAAGAACCCGAAAACATCACTGTTCGTCCCGTCGCCTCCGGATGCGTAGTATCCTTCGACAACAAGCTGCGCGGCGTCCTTCTTCACCACAAACGAGGTGGAGAGGATGTCGTCATAAACCCCGAGAACCAAGTCGCCGGCCTCGCGGTCGCTGTGGATCCAGTCGAATCGCAGCAAGGCCTTGTCGGTGCAGATGGACTTCGCGAAGTCATATCCAGCGCCGAGGCTGAAGGAAACGCCGCCGTTGAAATCGCCGAATTCACCATCTCCCCATGACCCCGTTCCACCGGTGTTGGACGGGGTGTCGTTGGAATAGACGCCGCTTTGGAAATACCAGGGGCCGGTGGTGTATTCCACGGTCAGGCCGGTGGCGCGGTTGACGTTGAGTTGATTGAAAATCTGCGAGCGTTCGAAGGTGGGTTGGCTGTTGGAAGACTCGAGCCAATCGTAGGGCGCGATCAGCGACTTGGTCTTGCCTGCCGTGATGCTGAGCCCGTCCAAGGGTTTCCAGCGGAGATAAGCATCCACCAGTCCGTCATAGATATCTTCGAAGCCGTCGTTGCTTTGGAAATCCACACGTGCTTCGAGTTGCTTCTCGAACAACTTCGCATCGAACCCGAAGCGCGAACGCCGGTCCTCCCAGTGGCTCTGGCTGCCTTGGTCCGCATCAACGTCCCAATACTGGCCCTGATAGCGTCCACGGAGCTTGAACTCCTCAAGAATCGGATTGTTCCCGTCCTTGTAGAGTGTGGCGAGATCCCACAGTTCTTCGAGGGGAGCCGACTCAAGGAGCGGATTCACCTTCGGTGTATCAGCGGCATGGATCATGGTTGCCTGAGGAAGCGCGAGCAGGGCGAGGAATCCCGCGCCGCGTCGGAGTTTCGTGCGGCGTTGGAAATATCTGTCTGTGGCGGATTCTTGTGGGTTGCGTGTGGTTGCAGGTTTCATGGAATGGGCTCGTCCGGTGTTCCGGTCCGGTATTCGGGTTTGGTTGGGACATGCCGCCGTTGGAGCGGTAGGCGGTGGGCGCGCCGCGATGTCGCACGGATTTGTCAAGCGTGGTGGATGGTTCCTGGTCACGGACATCCGCTGCCTGTCGGCAGTGCGTGTCGTTTGAACGAGTCAAACTGTCTGACCGGAATGATGGATGTTTCAGATGGAATTGGAATTGGGCAGATAAGTCTCGAACCATCACCTTGGGGTGGGTTCACTTACACGTCTTCCAGATCCCTCCGGTATGTCCGGTCGTTCTCCTTTTGGCGTCGATACACGGGCGATGAAGCCCGGATGTGCGATGTCTCTATTTCTTGCCGGGGCCTTCCTCTCGGGAAGCCACGAAGCGTGTCTTCTCGATGCTCTCGACCTGTGTGACCCGTCCGTCATGGACGGTGATCTGCACGGAGCCGAAACGAAGGGCCGACACATTCTTGCGAACGATCTCCAGCCATTCGGCTTCGGTGCCGTCCTGGTTGGTGCGTTCAGTGGTGATTGTGTCCATTGGAGTCCTGATTGAAATCTACGAGTTGGGAGAGACCTGCCAGGAACCCATCGGCGGGGTCCGCCTTGCTCTTGGCTGTCTCGGAAGGTTTCGCGAGTTCTTCCGCTTGAAAGGGCGGACTGATGCCGTCCCGCCTCATCTTGCGGAGCGTCACCTCCACGACCTGGGCGATGCTGTAGCGATCGAGAATACCTGCGATGGCGTTGCGCACATCGATCATCAGCATCCGAAGGCCGCAGTGGGCCTCATCGGGGCAGGTGCACGGCTGGTAGGCGTTTTCGCTGGCGCAACAGATGGGAGCCAGCCGCCCGTCGACAAGCCGGATGAGTTGTCCCACTCCGATCTTGTCCGCGGGTTTGGCCAGGGAGTATCCGCCGAATTTGCCGCGATGCGTTTCCACGATGCCGGCTTCCCGGAGTTCCTGCAGGATTCGCTCGATGAACTTCAGGGGAAGACGGTTCGCCTCGGCAAGTTCCGCTCCGGAAATCGTGGCGCGCCCCACCTCCTTGGCAATGCCGAGGTGGATCGTGGCACGCAACGCGTATTCTGCTTTCTTGGAAAGGTGCATTCGGTAAAGTTGGTGGAAAGGTAGGAATTAAATCCGGGGCCGCAAGAAAAAAGTTCAAAACCGCCGGATCACGCAGTGTAATCGTTTGAAAATAAGACATTTGCAGGTGGGTCGAAAACTTGAGAACGGGTAGGAACGTGACTACGGCTAGTAGGAATTCCAAAAAGCTGGAGGCTGATTCTATTCCAAATCGGAGGAATAAATCGGGATCAGCGTCTTCATTCTTCGGGCAACGAGATCGAGACATCAATGATCTCTCCCGTGAAGGGATTCGGAGCGTTGTAGTCACCCACGGGGGCTCCGCGGTCGAATCCGATTGAAATTTCCTCTTCCGTGTCGGTCGGAAGGGCTGCTTGAGCGGGTTTCGAAGCGACGGTTTTCCCGTCCACCGTGAGGGAAAGCACTCCTTCGTCGTCCACCCATGTCTCGATATGGCTCCGGCCGGTCTTGAGGAGCTCGCCCGCAACAACGGATGTTAGAGCGCCGTTCCGGCGGGCGCTGAAAGTGAGCCTGCCGCCTGATACGTGCAGCGCCAGTCCATTGTGATTTCCTCCGATGGCGGCGATCACGCCTTCCGGGTCGTCGTCCGAGATCACGTCCGCCACGATGACTGAACCCTGTGGAACGATGCCTTTTGGAGTTGGAAAATCCGCCCGTCTGGTGGTTTCCGCAGCAGTTCGGTGATCGCCCGTGATCTCGTTCGATGGATCGGAATGCCAATCGTCCTCAAACTCCTCCGGATCGTCATCCCGGTCTATCAGATCGGATTGATGCTTGGAGGGATGGGTCCGTATCCCCGGTGGCCATGCGGCGGCGGCGAGACTGGAGTTCCATTCGTTCCATAGTCGGGCGAGTTCCCGCACTTTGTCCGGCCGCTGCTTTGCCAGGTCATTCCGTTCTCCGATGTCCTTCGTGAGATTGTAGAGTTTCGCGCCCCGGGTGGTGGCGGTTCCCGCGCCGAAGCGGACTCCGTCCGCGGCGGATTTCACGAGTTTCCAATCTCCCTTGCGCACGGCGAGTTGTTCACCGAAGCGCCAGTAGAGCGCCTGGTGCGGGTTTCCGGAAACCTCGTGTTTCAGATAGGGCAGCAGGTTCACGCCATCCAGCCTCCAGGAGGAATCGATCGCGCCGCCGGCCGCGGCGAGGCTGGTGGGCAGAATGTCGAGTTGGATCACCGGCCGGTCATCGACGACTCCCTTTGGAAGCGTTCCTTTCCACTGGACGAAGAACGGCACCCGGATTCCGCCTTCGGAAGTCTGGGCCTTGTAACCTTTGAGGGGGCCGTTGTTAGAGCTGGTCCTCCGGGTGGGTCCGCCATTGTCGCTGATGAAGAAGATCAGCGTGTCCTTTTCGAGATCGAGTTCACGGATTTTCCGAAGCACCCTGCCGACCGAGTCATCCAGCGCTGCCAGCAAGGCGGCAAATTTCCTCCGCTGCGGGTCCTCGATGGAGGTGAACCTCCTGTCATAGCGCTCCAGGGTTTCCAAGGGCGCGTGCACGGCATTGAACGCGAGATAGGCGAACCAGGGCTTGTCCGCATTGCGCTCGATGAATCCCGCGGTCTTCCTTGCGAAGGTGAGCGTGAGATAGCCGGGATCGGCGACAGGTTGATAGCCATCAAAGACGGCATGCTCCCTCGAACCCGGCCTCAGGTAGCTGTGGGCGGCACCGAAGAATCCGTAGAATTCGTCGAAGCCGCGCTTCAGCGGATGAAACCGCGGCGCGTATCCAAGATGCGATTTTCCAAACCAGCCGGTGGTGTAGCCGAGTTCCTTCATGCGGTTCCCGATGGTTCGTTCGGCTAACGACAGTCCGGGCGGAGGCGAACCCGCGGCTTGTGGGCCGGGATTGAACTCGTGGCCGAAGCGCTCCTGATAGCGTCCGGTCACCAATCCGGCGCGTGTCGGGCTGCAATACGGGCCGCTCACGTATCCGTTAGTGAAACGGATTCCGTTCTCCGCGATGCTGTCGATGTTTGGTGTGGGGATCTGTTTAGAGAATCCCTGAACGGTGGTCTCGCCGTAGCCGAGGTCATCTGCGACGATCACGAGGATGTTGGGGTTGCGGGCGGCGTGGAGAGGGATGGACAAAAATGTTGTTAGAGCGACTGCGAGAAATGTTCTTGGTGTCATGTCGAGGGTGCGTGTTTGCAGAGGTTGCCGGACCATGGGTCCGGGATTCGGGTGCGCACGGCGGAATCCGTTTCCGCCGGCATGGCCTCCACACGTCGGGTGGGCCGGGGTGTTTCCGCTTCAATGGGAAGCGGCGGCGGTCCACGTGGACTTGCCGGGCTTAAAGTGTTAGATCCGGGATGTTGGCGTCAACACCGTCCGGTCATGCGCTGTGGATGCATGGTGGAGGTTTCCGGATTCATTGGGATGGTTCCTCCGTTTGATCCGGAGCCGCCTTGTTCTTCTCCTCATCCTCTTCTTCATCCGAAGAACCACCGTATCCGATGACTTCCACGGTGTAGATCGAAGCGGCTTCGGCGGCTTCTTCTCCGGATTTGACGTTTTGTTCCGCGGGGTTGTTCTGCGGAGGGTTGGCCGCCGTGGTGCTGCCGACCGTGGCGGCGGATGCGGCGGTGATGCTGCCGATGTTCGCTCCCACGGCAACCGGGGCGGGAGTGCCCGCGCTGTTGCCGGCGACGCTGATGTTTCCGGCGTTGAGCACCTGGGTGGCGGCGATGTTGAGGTTTCCGGAAACACGGATGCCGGCGTCTCCGGCGTCCACCGTGCCTTCGGGCGCGATGAGATCGACGTCGCCGGGTTTCACTCCCTTGACGGTGGCGAGCACGCCGATGCCGCCGCCGGTGGCCAGACCGGAGAGGTCCGTTCTAACAGCAGCGCTCTGGGGATCGATCAGAACGCGGGTGGGCGGCGCGGATTTCACGGTCTTGGACGAGGAACCGGCGGCGATGTCGCCCTTGGACGACCAGATGACCTCGTTGCCGCCGCGCAGGGTGAAGATCCGCCCGATGCCGATGCTGATGTCGTTGCGGGCGAAGATGGAGATGTTGCCGCCGCTCTCGGTGATGATGCCCGGCGGGGAGAGCGTGTTTCCGGAATCGGTATCGGCGAGGGAAAGTCCGCCGCCAGGAGTGAGGATGGAAACGTTGCCTCCGCTGGTGGTCCGGATGTCGCGCGAGCGGGCGAAGATGTCGCCGTCCCAATCGCCGTCTCCGAAGAGTGTCTTGATGGCCTTGAGGCCGGACTTGTAGTTGCCTTTCTTCGCGTATTGCCGGCCCGCGTCGCGGAGGATGCGGTAGAACACCTCGATGGCGAGTCGCGCCTGCTCCTCGGTGGATTGATCCTCGAAATCCACGCCGGGCGCGATCTGCTTGAGGATCTTCGTTCCATTCTCGGTGAGCACGTAGTCCTTGATGAAACCGTCGAGGTTCAACTGGCTGCCGGACAGACTGGTGGACGGGCCGAGTCCCGCACCCACGATGAGATGGGCGCCGGAGAACGGCAGGTAGGGATTGCGGGCGTTGCCGATGCTGGTGATGCCGGTGCCCGTACCGTCTGGATTGTTCGGTCCGGTGCCGAGATCGAGGTTTCCTCCCGCCAGGACCTGCAAGGTGCCGGGTCCGCTGATCTGAAGATCGCCCGCGAGCGGCGCGCTGTCCACGTTGGCGGTATTGCCGCTCGAAATGGATGTGACCCGTGTGGTCGTTGCGGAATCAAACGGTTTCAGATCGCCACCGCTGGCGATGATGCTCGTGTCCGACGTGTTCGTGTTCTGGATGTAGAAGGCGATGTCGGCGATGTCGCTTCCTGCGATGGCGCGCGTTTGCTTCGGCGAGAAAAGCGTGAGTCCCGAGATGTCGCCACCCTCGGCGTAAATCCGGGTGGGCTCGCTGTCGTTCTTATGAAGTATGCCCGTGGCGTGCAGCGCTTGTTTCGTCTGGAGCACCGCGTTTTCGCCCAGCGTGCCGCCGGATTCGGCGAAGAGCCGGTTGACCGGCAGCATGAACTCGACTCCGCCGGTGGTGCCCGCGCTGTTGGAGGTGCCCGCGATTTCCTGATAGGCGAAGGGCGTGAGCAACCCTGGAATGTACGACGGATCCGTATCGGATAGATTGACGGATGCGGATCCCCAGGTGGTGGTGTTCACGCCGCCGATGGTGACGATGCCATTGCGGGTGAATCCGTGGATGGATCCGCCCGCGAGCAGTTCGACGGTTCCGGCAGGCGATGGCGATAGGTTGAAACTACCGGTCAGCGAGATGTCGCCGCTGAACGACGCGGCGCGCAGCGTGCCCGGTTGAAGCGTGAACAGGGTCTGGAACGGCGCGACGGACGTCTCGTTGAGTCGTAGCCAGGGTTTGTTGTTGGAAGCCGACTGGGTGGTGAAGAGCAGTTTGTTGAGGTACCAACTCTGGAGCAGTGGCAAGGCCGATCCCGCGGTCTGGCCGGGCAGCGTGGCCGCCCCGCGCAAGGTGACATCACCGCCGAGCGAGGTGACATTGACTTCGGAATCCTCGGAGAGCGTCGAGAAATACGTCTTGTACCAGAAGCTGTTGAGCAGGCCGCCGGGCAACAGGAACGGATTGGCCACCGGGCCTAACAACACATCCCCGCTGGCGCTGACGTTGAAGTCCGCCTTGCCCGCGAAGAGCGTGGAGGGAAGTTCGGTGTAGGAAGACGATTGTCCCGCGGAAATGTTGCTCTGCGAGAGCACCGAGCGGGTGGCATTGGTGAGGATGGAACCACCGGCGTGCAGGGTGCCGCTGCCGCGCTCGACGTAGTAAACCCCGGCGTCGAGATTGTTTCCGGCGCGGACATTGAGGTCTCCGCCGCCGAGTTCCAACACGTTGGTGGCGGATGGTGTGGCTCTCACCGTCTGCGTGCTGTCCGTGTAACCGGGCGTGCGCGCATTCGTCGGAATCACCGCGTCCACGTTGCTGATATGGTTGCCAGCCGTCAGATCCACGTTTCCTCCGCCAAGCGCGCCGACACCTTGGAAGAAGTTGCTGAAGTCGATCCACCAGGTGGTCGAGGCGGATTCGCCCCAGCGGCTTTCGCCGAAAGTGCCGGATTCCTCGGTGAAACCGCGGCGGTAGAGCCAGTTGGTCGGCATCTGGAACTGCGAGTCGGCGACAAGCTGGCCACCGCTCAGCGTAAGGTGCTCGATGTTTTGTCCGGCTTGGACCACGACGTTTCCACCCGCCATGCTGAATGAGGCGATGTAGGTTTGCTGTGCGTTGCCGAGCGCGGCGTTCATCCCCGCGAGGTTGAGATTCGGCGTGCGGAACGTGCCACCCATGGTTGCATCCGCGACGCGGGTGCCGGCGGTGTAGATCGTGGCGAATTGATTGAGAAGTTGCACGCTGCGGCCCGCGTGCAGGGAGATGTCGCCGCTGCCGGTGCGGATCACTTGATATCGGTTGGCGATGGCGGATGCGGTGGTGGCGGCGCTGCCCGTGCCAGTGGAGGTGTTGGTCGCATTCTTGCCGAGTTTGATGAACCCCTCGTTTTCTCCGAGCGCGGAGAGACCCTTGGTGATCGAAAAATCCGAGGCCGAGAAATCCGCGCCAGCGGCCATGCGGTAGCTCCATGACTGGGCGTTCACCGGGAGGATGGTGTTCTGGTTTGAAAGCCGCGCCGTCCAAAGCCAGGTGTTGTCAGTGTTGGCCAGAGTCGGGCTGAATCCGTCGCTGAGCGCGTTGTGGAACACGAGATTTCCGGATGCGCGCAAGGTCAGCACACCCGGTGCGCTCTTCGATCCATAGCGGTAGGTCGAGAGGTTCCAATCGGAGGAGGTGGTCGAATTGGCGGTTCCGAGCGTGAGGTCGCCGTTCAGGTTGATGATTTCCACGCCAGGCGCGAGCACGAGCAGATCCGCGAGCGACGGGTTTCCTGATAGCAATCGATTCGCGATGGTGATCGAGTTCGCATCGGCGGCACCCGCGGCTCCGAGATAGGTCGTGGCCTCGTTGCGGATGTTCGTCTGCACCGCGCTGGTGATGGCGCCGGATCCCGTCAGGTTGTAGATCTTGTAGCCTTCCACCAGGATGCTGGACGCCCCCTTGATCTCGCCGAGAATCGCTTCAACCCGCAGGTCCTTGTTGTTTGCGAGACGCGGCGCGCGGATGTGGAGTTTCCCCGAGAATTGTCCATGCGAGGCGCTCGATCCGGCGACACCTTCCCCGCCGGAAACCTGCGAAGCGACTGATAGATCCAGCTTCGAACCACTGCGGATGTCCACCGAACCCGTGCCCGCCACGCCGTTGAAGGAACTGCCGGATTCCAGGGTGATTTCCCCGCCTTTGCCGGCCGAGTTGAAGTTTTCGCCGGCCACCGTCAACAGCGAGCCATCGCGCAGGGTGAGGTTGCCGCCGGAGCTGAGGCGGATGACGCCGCCCGTTTCTCCCGATGCGTCGATGGTGCCGGTGACGTTGATGTTTCCCTGGTCGGCGGAAAGGACGAATCCACGCACCCGGGTGCTGCCATCGACCTCCACGTCGCCGGTCCGGACGCGGATCGATTGGTTTCCGGTGAGGCCTGCGTTGCCGAGCGCCGCATTGAGGTTGGAGAGGGCGGAGAGCTCGGAAACATCCAGAGACAGGCTGCCTCCGTTGCCGTTTTTGCTGCCACCGATGATGGTGCCGTTCGCATCGAAAGTCCCCGCGGGTGTGGAGATCGACAGCAAGCCGCCATTGCCACCTTCGTCGGCCGCTGATAGATCGAGGATCGAGTCCGCCGTGAGCGTGATGTCGCCCGATGCCGCGGAAAGGGAAATCGAACCGGCATTCGCGATCCGCAGCGATTCGTTGAATCGGCGGATGTCTCCGGAAACATCCAAGGCCGAGCGGATGGCAATGTCGTCCGAAGTCGCTTTGACGGCTAGATTTCCACTTGGGAGCGTGATGTCGCCACTGATGCTGACACCTTTGCCCTGCAACGTAAGACTCGCGCCGAGACCGGGAGTGACCTGGGCCGCTCCCGTGAGTGAGGTGAATCTCAAATCGCCTCCCGCGGTGATGCCGCGGTTCGATCCGGCGCTGCCGGTGAGCAACGGGGCGCTGATGAAGAGATCGTTCTCCGCGAAGAGTCCGCCTTTTCCGGAGCCGGTGACACCACCGATGGCCCGCAAGGTGACGGAGTCATAGCCGTTGATGGCCACGTCGCCTTCATGCAGTCGGATCGTGTTGGCCGAGAGGATTAGTTCTCCCGAAGTGCCGGAACCCGTTGCCGCGGATGACGATGTGGGATTCGCGAGAGTGAGTGTGCCGGCGGAGATGCGCGCGGTGCCGCTCTGGTTGCCAACGGCCTTGATCTCATTCGCCTGAAGCGTGAGGGCCGCAAGGCCGTCGATCGATCCAAAGCTGCCGCTGCCGTGGAGGTCGATCGACGAATAGCTCTGCAGGCCGAGCGATGACGCGGTGTCGATCTTCGAAAGGATGCTGTTGCAAACCACGAGGCCGCTGGTGGGTTCCGCCAGACCGCTCCCCAGCATGAGGGAAACACGGCCGGCGTTGAACTGATAGGCATCGGCGTTCAACGTCGCTCCCGATGCGATGCGGACGTCCGCCGATGAATCGAGCAGAATCGACGCGCCACGGATCGTGGCTCCGTCACCGATCCGGAGCAGTTGGGAACCGGACGTCACCCCGCTGCGGGTGAAACCGGCGGATGCATCCTGAGAAACACGCAGGGCCAGACCGTTTCCGGCGATGCTCAGGTCATCGGCGCTGCCCGACGCACCGATGGATCGGACGACGGAGCCATCGGCGATTTCGAGTTTATCCTTCGCGACGAGAATGAGGTCTCCCGCGGTGAGTTCGGAGCCACCGTTGTCCACGGTGAGTTGGGAGGAGGTCACCGTGATTTTTCCACCGTCGCGGCGGCCGCCGATCAGAAGCGTTTCAGCACCGAAGGAAGCCAGTGTTTCCGAATCGAGCACGATTGAATTCGCAGGGGCCTGCGAAGCGGTCGATGCGGATGCGATGTAAGTGTTGAGCGGCGTGCTGATGTCGATGGCCGCGCCGCGTCCACCGGAGAGCGACTTCGAGGACACCGAGCCCGCCAGACCCAGCGATTGCGTGCTCTGGAAAACCAGATGCCCGGAATCCGTCGGCAGGCGGGAAATGGTGGAGCCGGCCTTGTCCGCCGCGTTTTTCAGGAAGGTGTTCGCGAGGAAATCCTGATACTCGGCGCGGGCGCGGACGACTTTCGATGAAGCGATCTCAAACCGGGTGGTCAATTCCGGTACTTCGCGGTCCGTGTTGAGGCTGTTGAAGCGGTATCCGGAAACGATGCTGCTCTTGTCCGCGCGCTCCACCGTCGTGGACCCGTATCCGCCGGTGGGAGTGACGAGAACCGCGCCTTCCAACAAGGCATAGCGCGCTGGAAGCAGCGTGTAGTATCCTGCGGGCAGACTGGCGCTTCCTGACAGATACACCCGGTCGCCGACTTTCAGCGTGCTGTTCGTGTAGCCGTTGTATCCGGCGATCTTGTTCGCGGAATCCGTGCTTGTGTTGAATTCGGAGACCGGAGCCGCGTCGGAAAGGTAACTCGGAATCACCGCGAAGCTGCCTGACGACGCCAGGATGTCGGATTGGCCGCCAAGCCCCTTGATCCAGCGATAGGCGTAGAGGTCTCCACCACCGCGCAGGTCGATGTTGGATCCTTCTTCGGTGCTAACCTGGACGCCTGATAGAACCACCGACTTTTCAGGGAGTCCACCGGTCGTGATCTCCACGCCGTGCGGGTCGATCCAGTTTTCCCCATCGGTGCTGACTCCGTAGGGAATCGTCACTCCCTTGCCGGTGACGGGATCGATGGCGGAAACGGAGGTGATGCTTTGGCTCCCGAGCGTCAGGGACTTCGTCACGGGAAACAGCGAGGAGGCTCCCGATCCTGCGAGCAGATCGACCGGCGCCGTGCCGCTGCCATCCCATCCGAGGTTGATCGTGCCGAAGGGCGCCCGGAGCGTTCCGTTTTGTGTGATCTCGCTCGCGTAGATGCCGAGGGTGCCGCCTGCCGATAGAGGAAGCCCGCGTTCTCCGGACGAGAGGATCCGGATGCTGCCCGGTGTGGGGACTCCCGAGACCGTGGAATCGTAGGCGATGAAGTTGAGCTTCGATGCCGTGTTCGGATGGATCTGTCCGGCCTTCAGCGTGAGGCTTCCGGCGATCTGGAACGTTCCGCTGCCGCGGATGTCGCCCTGTTTCGCGATGAGCGACGCGCTGGAAATCTGTTGGAGCGAGAGATGACCCACATCAATGATCCCGGAACGGATGATCAGTTCGCCGGTCCCCGTGCTGGGAAGCACGCTGCCTGTGAACGGGCTGGTTTCGTTCTCCGGCAGGACCACCGCTTGCAATTTGCCGATCGTGACATGGCCCGCATCAAGCACCACCTTGTCATTCGCATAGAGAAAACCATTCGATGCGAGATTGAGATCACGCCGGGCTTGGATGCGCACCGCGCCATCGAAGGAGACCACACCATCCAACGAAAGTGAGTCGAAACCTCCCTTGCGGAAATCCTCCACCGCGAAACGTCCCGCGTTTCCGTCCGTCGCACCGAGGTCGAGATCCACGGATGCGCCTTTGTTCGAGACGACGAGGCTGACCGTGGATGCTGGAATGCCGATTCCGCTGGGATCGTAGATGCCGGATGAAACCGACAAAGTGCCGCCAAGCGCGGTACTCCCGCCCGCATTGCCTAACAGAGTGCCGCCGTTGCGCAGCATTTCGCCGCCCTTGAGAATGATCGTGCCGGCATCGCTGTCCACGCGGACGCGCTCGGTTTGGAGCGCTCCGGGA
>DAISZP010000616.1:0-1953 GCA_036824745.1 Luteolibacter sp. | reverse complement strand
AAGCCGGAAACATCGGATACCCGGCACGTCTTCTAACAAATACAGCATTGCGTCCACAAACCTCAACCCGGGCATTTCAAAAACATCGGTCTCGCCCGATCCCCCCGAAATCCCACACCGCGATTCCAAAGCTGTTCTCTGGCTCGACCTGCCACCGGAATCTCCCGGCCAGCAATTGGCGTCCGGCAATCGACGTTGCGAAGTGATCGCCTATCAAGTTGCGGACGCTGCCCAGACGGCCAACTGGATCGTCAAAATCAGCGACAACGAAAGTTCCGAGCCAGCTCCGATTCCGGCCCGTACGGATCGGGAATTCAAATTCGGCTTCACCCGGGAAGAGGAGCTTTTCCGCATGAAATGGGGCTGGATTGCCTTTGATCAGGTTCAGAAGGACCTTCAGTCGCCGCGATAGAGTCCGGCAAATCACCCTGCCTCACCGCGAATCTCCCTTTCCGCATAGGGATTCAGGGTGGGGAAATTGCAGAATCCGGGGAAAATATCCTTTCACTCCGCGTGACGACGACTGGCGTTCATTGCTCTTATGTTCTGATGTTGTGAGATTTACGTGATATTGCCCGAATCCTCGAGCTGCACCATTACTAAATCACCCATTTTACTTTTAAAAAATCGGTTGACGATTCTACCCTAAGTGGTAGGAATTCCCCGTCGCCGGGCCGCCGCGCTCGACGGAGGTTCTACCCGAACACGGGAGAACCAAGTTTCAGGCCACCCTACGGAAGGGAGCCTAGACCAGACGGGACACTCCACACGGATTCTTCCCGCCGCTGAAACAAGCCGACCAGCCCACGTGGGCCGGATCAGGCTGAATCTCGACCTCTCCCGGGCGGAGCGCGCCCATTTTCCGCCCTCCGCGGAACCAATCATCATCCTTCCTTTTCCATGATTCCATCCACCATACGCCGATCCAAGGCGCTGCTGCTGGCCGCCGCGCTGGGCATTACCAGCCAAGCGTCCCATGCCCAAACTGTTCCCAATCCCGCCAGCGGAGACATTTTCATCGGATTCCGCGCCTCCGATGGCGAAGGAGCTTCCACCTCCTATCTGGTGAAAGTCGCCACCTACTCGCAGTTGAGCGCTGTCTCCGTGGGCTCGTCCATCAGCCTGACCGGGCTCGGAAACATCGCATCCGACCTGAGTGCCACCTACGGCGCGAGCTGGAGCACGCGGGCCAATCTTCATTGGGGAGCGTTCGGAATCGGTTCCTCCGCCTCCGCCATCATCTTCAGCTCCCGTGATCGCAACTCGGCGGTTCCAGAGCCACTCCCATGGCCGACGCTCGGCGACATCGCGCGCCAGTCCACGTACAGCCAGCTCAACAGCACGCTCAACAGCATCGGTGGATACAGAAGCAGCGCCGCCACCGCGAACAGCACCGTGGCCACCTTGCAGACGAATTTCTCCGGCGCTGCAAGTTACAACTATCAGGTCGCCACTCCCGGGACCACGGACTTCGGCAGCGTGAGCCAATGGACAAGCATCGAAGGGAACTTCGGGGCCGGGGTTTCGGGCACATCGCTGGATCTGTTCCGCGTCACCTCCTCGGGAGTCAATCGGGTTGGTTCCTTTTCCATCAGCGGTTCCGGCGCGATCACATTCACCGCCCGCAGCGCGACTGCCACGACTCCCCAAATCGCCACCCATCCTGGAAATGCGAACGCCTACCTGAACGGCGGTGCGACTTTTTCCGTCACCGCTACCGGTGGCTGGCTCTCCTATCAGTGGAGGAAGGGCGCCAGCGAGCTGGCGGATGGAGCTAACATCTCCGGTGCGACCAGCCCGACGCTCACGCTCTCGAACCTCCAGCCCACCGATTCAGGAAACTACAACGTGGTGGTGACGAACACCGCGGGTTCAACGACCTCAAACGATGGCGTGCTGGCGGTGAGCAATCTTCCAGCCCCCCCGGTGATCACCAGCGCGTCAAGCGAGTCG
>DAISZP010000105.1:0-12724 GCA_036824745.1 Luteolibacter sp. | reverse complement strand
CCCACCACCGCGGCGGCGACGGGATTCGCGGGATCGGCGGCGGGTTGCAGCGGGGCGTTGAGCGCGTTTTCGATTTCAAAGGGGATCACGTTCGGCACTTTGAAAACCGTACCGACCTTGGGGGCGTCGCCGAGTTTCAGGTTGAGATAGCGCAGGAAGGACTCGTCGCAGTGGAAACGCTCCGCGACGAACTCCCACGGGTTCTGATAACAAAGGAAGCCGGACTCCGCCAGTTCCTGATAGGTCACCCGCGGCGCGGTTTGCGTGGCACTTGCGGATTTCGTCCGCTTCTTTCCGGAAGGCGCCGACTTGTCGCCCGTCCACCGGATGAACCGGAAATCCTCCGCGCGGAGGGTGTATTTCGTGTAAGGCTGTTTCACGACTTCCAGCGCTTTGGCCTTCAGACGATCCGGATCCGCGGCGTCGGCATGAGCTTTCTGATAGATCTCGCTGACCTTCTGGAACATCGGCCCGCTCCTGCCATCGATGGCTCCGGCCGAAAACATCTCACGATCCAGAAACACCTGCATCAGGACGATCTCGAGCTCGAACTGTTCGTAGCTGAGCACGTCCGGCGCGGGATCTTCCGCGGGCTTCGCCTTCTTCTTGCCGTCCTCCGGTTTGGCCGCGGGTTGCGGCGGCGGAGCCATGGCCAGCAACTCACCAGGAGTCGGTATCCGCAAGGTCTGGCCGATGACGATGCGGTCGTCCTTCAACGCGTTGAACTGCTTGAGCTGGGCGATCGACATGTCGAAGGACCCGGCGATTTTTGAGAGCGCGTCACCTTTTTTCACCACGTAAGTGGCCGGTCGCTCGATGGGAGCCACGGGGGTCGCCGCAGCGGCCTGGGTTTTCGGCACGAGGGCCTCAGGCAGCGGCATGCCCCATTCCTTCGAGGAGGCGGGCACGATTTTCCATTTCCAATTCACCGCTTCCTCAAGACCCGGCTCGATCTTCGATGGAAGCGGCGGCGGTGTGTTCGGATTCTGCGCGAGGATGACACCGTTGGCGAAACAACAGGCGGAGATTCCCACGATGGAGCGCGCGATCAATGAAGCCATGCTTGGATCCTACCCGGGAAACGATCGCCAGCAATGATGAATCCGCTATACCACCACCAGCGGGTCGGAAGTTTCTAGCGGAGGAAGGTTATCCAGATCACGAATGCCGAGACCGGTCTCAAATCCAAGCTTGTAACAGATTGGCGCGCGGTGGTGGGAAAACAATCCGGGAAACGGAGTGGTGGTTTTCATCTCGATCACGCGCTTGCCTCGGATGCGCGCGAGTTCCATCCGCAGGCGGTGCACCTCATGGCTGATCGTCCTGCGGGTAACACCGATGGAGTTTCCAACGGAGCTTTTGAAGAACCCCGGAACGCTGCCCGATTCGTGACGGATACGGTGGAGAATCACAGTGTCGATCCGTGGGTCATCCAAGAGATGCTCGAAGGGCAGTTCTCCGGCGATGCCTCCATCGAGGTATCTCTTGGCATCCACATGCTGGATGCAGAAGAGAACCGGAACCGCGCAAGAGGCCATGACCAGTTCAGCGAGCGGCCCTTCGCGGCGGATCCCCAGCCTCGAAGTCTCCACATTGGTCACCGCGAGATCGAGCGGCAGATCAAGTTCTGCTAGATCCACCGTGCCGAATCGTGCCCGCAGGCATTCGACGGTTTTCCTTCCGTGGAAAAGCCCGGAGGACCAAAGCGTGCTGATCACGCCGGGCAATCGCAAACACACCCCGGCATCCACAAACGAGCGCCGCAGCTTGAGATCGAGCGCCGCATCCCGGAGGGCGTCACCACGCAGCCCGGACGCATACAACGAGCCCGCCAAGGCACCGGCCGAGGCACCGACCACGCGGGCCGGGCGCAGGCCCGAGGCATTCATGCCATTCAGGAATCCCGCGTGGGCATACACACCGAGAAACGAAGAGCCGAGCACAAGCGCGGTGCGGGTTGGATCGATGGAATTCAAATCAAAGCAAGTGTGGCCGATTGCCCCCGCATGACAAGATCCCGTTCGCGGGGCGGAATCTAACAAAATTCTCCAGCCGCCAAAAACCCGCGGTTTTTCCCCGCAACCGATGCCGGATCGCCGCGTTTCATGATCCGTATCCCATGAAACACGCACGTATCACCGCCCTCACCATTTTCGCCGCATGGATTCTCCTGCCGTTCCGCGGTCAGGCGCAGACACGATGGATCGAGCGGATGCGCGAGGCCGCGAACCCGGAACAGGCGGGCTCGGTGGAACTCAGCTACGGCAAGGATCCGCTGCAGAAACTCGATTACTGGAAGCCATTGAAGAAAGGTTCCCCGCTTGTGGTTTTCGTGCACGGAGGCGGCTGGAAACGTGGCGACAAACGGGACGCCACGGGCCAGAAAGCGGAGCATTTCCACGCCGGCGGTTACGCGTTCGCATCGATCAACTACCGGCTCGTCCCCGATTGCACGGTGGAACAACAGGCGCGCGATGTCGCGGCGGCGCTCGCATTTCTAACAAAGAAGGCGGACATCCTCGGAATCGACAAAAACCGGATCGTCCTGATGGGCCACAGCGCCGGCGCGCACCTTTCCGCCTTGGTCGGGACCGACATGTCCTATCTGAAAAACGCCGGCTTCAATGCCGGATCGCTTCGGGGTGTGATTCCGCTGGATGGCGCTTGTTACGATGTCCCGAAGCAGATCGCCCAAAGCGGCGAGCTCATGCATGACACTTACCTTCAGGCATTCGGCAACGATGCCGCGCGGCAAATCAAACTCTCGCCGACCCATCATGCCGCAGCGCCGAACGCCCCTGCGTTTCTGATCCTGCACGTGCGCCGCATCGATGGCACCGCGCAATCCAAAGCGCTCGGCGAGGCGTTGCGGAAAAACGGCACGGCCGCCGAAGTGAAGGGCTTCGAGGGATTCGGGCTGAAGGGACATGCGGAGATCAACCGCCGCCTCGGAGACCCGGACTATCCGGCCACGCCGGTGGTGGACGAATGGCTGAAGCGTACGTTTTCCCGTTGAGCGCCCGGCGGGAAGCCGCCGATTTTCGTGTTAATAGAATTTACACGAAATTCTTGACGCGGTCCGTTTTCATGTTAATTCCACAAACATGAAATCGAAAAGTGCCGCCAAATCCGCCCGTCCTTACGAACAAAAAGCCCGCGCGATCGCCGCGGAAGCCAGCACCCGGAAGATCCTCGAATCGTTCCTGAAACGGGCTGAGAACCAGTGGTTTGAAGACATCACACTCGATTCCATTGCCCAGGACGCGGGGGTGACCGTCCAAACCGTGCTACGGAAATTCGGAGGCAAAGCCGGCGTGCTTGAAGCGGCCCACCAACACCTGGGCGAGAACGTGCAACTGCGCCGCGTGGTGGATCCGGGCAATATCGATAGGGCGATCGACGCACTGACCCGGGACTACGAGGAAGCGGGCAGGCTCGTGCTGCGCTTGCTGAGCCAGGAGGACCGCCACCCGATGCTCCACCCCATCATCGAGCGCGGGAGGCAGGGACACAGGAAATGGTTGTCCGAGGTTTTTGCCGCACACCTGCAGTCATTGCCCGCCGCGCAACGGAGCGGGACTTTGGATGCCCTCGTGGTCGCAACCGACATCCATGTCTGGAAGGTGGTCAGGCTCGAAATGGGCCGATCGGTTCCCGCCTTCAAATCGCTCGTGAAACGCCTGATCCATGGCGTTCTGAACGAAGCCTGAGCCCCAACCCGGAAACACGCCGATCATGAAACCTTCATCTCTAACAAGCAGGCCCCTTCGGTTTCTTTTCACCACGTGGGAAGGCGGCGGAACCGTGGGGCCACCCATTGCAGCCGCCGCTCGTTTGTTGAAACGGGGACACCACGTTCGGTTTCAATCTGACGAGGCATCGCGCACCGATGCGGAGGCGGCGGGACTCGAATTCCGCCCGTGGCATAAAGCACCCAATCGACCGAATCGCGGCCCCGCCACCTGCCCTGTCCGCGACTGGGAGGCAGCAAGCCCGCAGGAGGGCATCCGGCGGCTGATGGACAAACTCATGTTCGGCCGCTCGCTCGACTACGCCCGGGATGTCATCGCCGAGCTGGAGCGCGAGCCCGCGGATCTGGTGGTCACCAGCGAGATGCTGCCCGGCGTGATGGCGGCTTGCGAGAGCCGCGGCCAAAGGTTCGCCGTTTTGACAAGCAACCTGTGTTTCTATCCGATTCCGGGAATGCCCGCCTTCGGTCCCGGGCTGCCGCCGCCGCGCAATCGCGAAGAGGAGGAGATTCACGAACAAATCAGAACGGCCACCATCGGGATGTTTGATCACGGACTCGAATCGCTCAATCACACGCGCCGTGTTTTGAAACTGCCACCCTTGATGCACGCCGCCAACCAGGTTCACACGGCGGAGCGTTACCTGCTGGGAACCAGCCGGGCGTTTGACTTCCCGATCGCCCGGCTTCCGGAATTCATCCGCTATGTCGGGCCCTTGCTGGAGGATGCGCCGGCAGGTGAAGGCTGGTCTTCCCCTTGGCCGGAGCTCGATCCGCGCCCGCTCGTGCTGGTGGGCTTCAGCACCACCTATCAGAATCACGCGGGCGTTCTGCAAGCGGTGATGGATGCCATGGCCGGCATGCGGGTCAGGGTTCTCGTCACGCTTTGCCAGGTGTCGCCCGACGAGGTGAATCCGCCTCCGAACGCGTGTGTGGTTTCGCACCTTCCACACGATGTGGTCATGCGCGATGCCTCCCTGATCATCACTCATGGCGGGCACGGCACCGTGATGCGCGCGTTGAAACATCGCAAACCGCTGCTCATCATGCCGCACGGTCGCGATCAGGATGAAAACGCCATCCGCGTGACCGAGCGCGGCGCGGGTTTGAACATCCCTGCATCCTCGGCGGTGGAGCGGATCCGGGAAGCGGTCCGATCTTTGTTAGAGAATCCGGCTTTAACGAACGCGGCGGCCCGGCTGGGTGAGGCCATCACCCGGGAACCTGAAGACCACGCCGTGGAAGACATGCTCGAAGAGCTGGCTGCTCACGCCGACCGGGCACGCCGGTTCGCCTGCTGACCCTGCCACGCGTCCATGCAGGTGACGGTGGCTGTTGAGAGCCACTCCGCACCCGATCCCCCGCTTTTCCGCATGGAAACAGCGCCGCGCCCCATCGTGCCCGTTCCGCGGCACCGACGCTTGGTTTTCCAGCCCACCGCCCCACCAACCACTCCAACCCAACCATTCCATGAATACCCCGACCTCCACGAATCCGAAAAACACACCATCCGCCGCCCGCTGGTTCTACCCTGCGGCATCCTTGTTACTGTTGATCCTCACCTTCATCGGCTTCCGAATGTTCTATCTCGATGGAAAAGCGTATCCCGGACGCCCGCTGACACCATCGATCCGCGGCATCGTGATCGCCCACGGCGTCTTGATGACCACGTGGATGATCCTCGCCGTGGTGCAACCCATGCTCGTCGCTTTCCGCCTGAAGCGCTGGCACCGGCAGACGGGCATGTTCGGCGCGGCTCTTGCTTTCGCCATGGTGGTCATCGGCATCCGCGTCAGTATCGAGGCCAGCCGTGTGAATCCACCGGACATGCTCATGTTCGGATTGAACACCAAGCAGTTCATGGCGATTCCGTTTCTGAGCATCATCGCTTTCGGAGCCTACGTGTTCATCGGCGTGTGGTTCCGGAATCGTCAGGAAATCCACCGCCCGATGATGTTCATGTCATCCGTGTCCGTGGTGGCCGCCGCAACCGGCCGGATGCCGGCCCTGAACGCGTGGTATGCCGGGACCTGGATCGAGGTGCTGTTCACCACCTACCTCAGCAGCTTGCTCGTCACGCTGCTTCTGCTTGCGATCAAGTGCGCGGTTTCCCGGAGGCTGGATCGTTGGTTCGCCATTGGGACGGGATCTCTGGTGTTGATCAGTATCGGCATCTCACTGATCGCCAGAACGGCGGTGTGGGACGCCGTCGCGGGTCATCTGCTCCGCTGATACTCATGCGCCCGCCGGCAATGATTCCGGAAGGCGAAAACGGAAAATCCAGCCGCCCCCATCCAACGGAACCCGGAAAACCCACGGCAATTCACCTGATTCCGGCCGCTTGTGACGCCATTTCCCCGAATCCCGCCTTGCCACCCGGGGGAAAAGCGTGCATAGCCCCGCCTCCTTTCCGCGCCGGGAGGGTCTGACCAAGCACGTTTCCCATGTCCCTGAATATCCGCAATCTCGCCATCATCGCCCACGTTGACCACGGCAAAACCACGCTCGTGGACCAACTGCTGCAGGCCGGCGGCACCTATCGTGAAAACCAAGCCGTCACCGAACGCGCGATGGACTCGATGGATCTCGAACGCGAAAAGGGCATCACCATCAAGGCCAAGAACACCTCCGTCCACTGGGAAGGCTACACGATCAACATCGTGGACACCCCGGGCCACGCCGACTTCGGCGCCGAGGTGGAGCGCGTGATGAAGATGGTGGACGGCGTTCTCCTCGTGGTGGACGCCTTCGGCGGACCGCAGGCGCAGACGCGTTTCGTGCTGCGCAAGGCGCTGCAGGAAGGGCTGAAACCGATCGTGGTGATCAACAAGATCGACCGCCCGCTCGCCGATCCGCTCAAGGTGCATGATCAGGTGCTGGAGCTTTTCCTCGACCTCGAAGCCACGGAAGACCAGTTCAACGCGCCCTTCGTTTATGGATCCGCCCGTGACGGCTACTTCATGGATCATCCGGAGGACGAGAAGAAGGACTGCATTCCTCTTCTTAAGAAAATCGTCGAGTTCATTCCCGAGCCAAAGGCCGATCCGGAAGCTCCGTTCCTCATGCTCGTCTCCAACATCGAGTGGGACGACTACGTCGGCCGTGTGGCGGTCGGAAAAGTGTTAGGCGGCAGCGTGAAGAAAGGCGACACCGTCTGGCTGCTCCGCAAGGACGGCACCAAGCAACAATCGAAGGTGATGAAGACCTTCAGCTACTCCGGCCTCGCCACCCACGACTCGGAAGGCTGCACCGCCGGCGGCATCGTCGGCGTCGCCGCGGGCATCGAAAGCATCGACATCGGCGAAACCCTCGCCGGAGCCGCGGACATCGAACCGCTTCCCTTCGTGGAAATCGATCCGCCGACCGTGCAGATGCAGTTCTCCATCAACGACGGCCCGCTCGCCGGCAAGGAAGGCAAACACGTCACTTCCCGCGCCATCCGCGACCGCCTGATGCGCGAGTTGAAAACGAACATCTCCATCCAGGTGGAGGACACCGACCAGGCCGGCGTGTTCAGCGTTTCCGCGCGCGGAGCCATGCAGATCGCGGTGCTTGTCGAGCAAATGCGCCGCGAAGGTTTCGAAGTTTGCGTTTCCCGCCCGATGGTCATCTTCCGCCGCGATGAAGGCGGGAAACTGCTGGAACCCTACGAAACCCTCTACATCGAGGCTCCCGGTGACTACACCCAGGGCATCCTCAAGACCCTCGTCAACCGCAAGGGCCTGATGGAACACATGGACACCGAACCGTCCGGCCGCACCTTCATCCAGGCGGTGATCCCGACCCGCGGTTTGATCGGATTTGAAACCGAACTGGTCAACCTGACCTCCGGTCACGGCATCATGAGCCACCTCTTCAAGGAATACGGCGAGCACGCGGGCGAGATCGTCAACCGCACGACCGGCACGCTCATTTCCATGGATTCCGGCGCCGCCACCACCTACTCGCTGCAAGCGCTGGAGGAACGCGGCATCCTCTTCGTCGGCCCGAACGACGCGGTTTACTCCGGCATGCTCGTCGGTGAGAACCCGCGCGTCGGCGACCTGCCGGTGAATCCGGTGAAGGAGAAGCACCTCGACAACATGCGCTCCTCCGGCAAGGACAAGACCTCCAAGCTCACCCCGCCAATCCGTTTCTCGCTCGAGCGCGCCATCGAATACATCGACACCGACGAACTCGTCGAGGCCACGCCGAAGAACATCCGCCTGCGCAAGCGCATCCTCGACGCCAACGCCCGCAAGCGCGCGCTCAAAGGCGGCGAGGACCGCAGCAACCGCGGGTGATCAAGACGGAGTGGCGACCTTTCAAGTCGCCATGACACCGGGGCGGGCGGTCTGAGACCGCCCATCCTTGTGATGGCGCTACGAATAGCGCCACTCCCATCACCGCACGCGCTCAAGCAGCCAGCCCAGCAGATCCTCGATCTTCATGCGCTCCTGCTCCATCGAGTCGCGATGGCGGATGGTGACGGTGTTTTTCAAGTCCTCGCCGTTCTCACCGAGTGTGTCGAAATCGACGGTGATGCAGAACGGCGTGCCCGCCTCGTCCTGGCGGCGGTAGCGTTTGCCGACCGAGCCGCCGTCGTCGTAGAAGACGGTCATCCACTTCTGGAGTTTCTTCTGGATGTCGCGGGCGATGCGGACCTGTTCCTCGTTCTTCTTGAGAAGCGGGAAGATGCCGGCCTTTATCGGCGCAAGCGCGGGCTTGAAGCGCAGCACCTCGCGGACGTCGGCCTTGCCCTTCTCGTCGGTGAGGGTTTCCTCATCGTAGGCCTCGCAGATCAGCGCGAGCACCGTGCGGTCGCAACCGGCGGATGGCTCGACGACGTGCGGGAGGAAGCGCTGTTTGGTTTCCTCGTCGAAGTATTCGAGCGGCTTGTTCGCGCCCTTCTGGTGCACACCGAGGTCGTAATCGGTGCGGTAGGCCACGCCTTCCAGTTCCTGCACGCCGAAGGGGAACTCGTATTCGATGTCGTAGGTCTTCTTCGAATAGAATGCACGCTCGCCGTCCGGGATGTCGTTGATGTGGAGCTTGGTGCGCGGGATGCCGATCTCGTCGTAGAACGAAAGCCGGGTTTCCAACCACTCGTCAGTGAGGCGCAGGCCATCGTCCGGATGGCAGAAGTATTCGATCTCCATCTGCTCGAACTCGCGCGTGCGGAAGATGAAGTTGCGCGGGTTGATCTCGTTGCGGAACGACTTGCCGATCTGCGCGATGCCGAAGGGCAGCTTGATGCGGTTGGAATCGAGCACGTTCTTGTATTGCACGAAGATCGACTGCGCGGTCTCCGGCCTGAGGTAGGCGATCTGCTCGCCCGTCGCGCCGAAGTTCGTCTGCAGCATCAGGTTGAACTGACGCGGCTCGGTGAGAAGCGAGCCGTTCTCCGGGTTGAAGCGGGTGGTTCCGGAAACGGCTTCGCGCCGGGTCTCGGTGACCTCCAGTTCCTTGGGCGAGATCTGTTTGTTAGAGAGAAACTCGGAGTAATATTTCTTCGCGGTTTTGTGAGCCTCACCGATTTTGTCCTCGGAAGGGGCGAGCACCGCGAACTCACGTTCGACACTCCATCCGGACGCTTCGTGTTTCGCACCGGAAAACCAAACGGCGATGCCGTCCTGCGCCGGAATCTGGTCGGCGCGCAGGCGGGATTTCGAAAGCAGGCAATCGCACATCGGATCGCTGAAACCTCCGACGTGGCCGGAGGAAACGAGCACCTGTTCCATCGTCAGGATCGAGCCGTCCATGCCGAGCACATCGTCGCGCTCCTGCACGGTCTTGCGCCACCAGTAGTCCTTGAGATTGCGCTTCAGCTCGGCTCCGAGCGGACCGTAATCCCACACGCCGTTGAGGCCGCCGTAGAGTTCGCCCGCTTGGAAAATGAAGCCGCGGCGTTTGCAGAGGGAAACGATTTTCTCCATCTTCGCGGGATCGGTGACGTCTTTGTTGGCCATGGTAAGGTGCGTGGTTGGGGCGCGGATGGAAACAGGCCGCGCCGCGCGGGGCAAGACGGGATTGCGTCTTCGCTAACGCGATCACGGAACTTCCTTATGGCCGGTTTTGGGATAAGTTGTCTCCGTTGCCGCGAGCGACATCCCCCCAGCCGCTCGCAACGACCACTCCCTCGACAAAACCAACACCGAAAAGCCGGTGGAACCCGACAGCACCTCTTCCCCCCCGATGGCGCTACGGATTCCGCCGGCTTTCTTTTTTAACCCATCCGAATCATCAGGATTACCCGGCTTTTTTGCGCTTGCGGGGCTCTGATGCGGCGGATGGACTGGCGGCGATGCGGTTTGCGCGGAAAAATCCACTGATCCAGCTCCTCGCGCGGTTCATCTCGTTCCTTTGCTTCGTTTCCCTCGGAGCCCTCGCCGAGGAAGTGCGGGTGAATCTCGCCGATGGTTTCGATTTCCCAGTCGGCAAGCCGAATGCGGACGGCTACTACAAGTCCCGCGGTCTCCGTTTGCGGCCGCCACAGCACTTCGGTGAGGACTGGAACGGACGCGGCGGCGGAAACTCCGATCTGGGCGATCCGGTCTACGCCATCGCCGACGGAGTGGTGACTCTCGCCGCAGATGTCAAAACCGGATGGGGCAACGTGGTGCTCACCCGCCATGCCTACCGGGATCCATCCGAGGGAAAAATCAAATACATCGATACGCTCAACGGCCACCTCGACAAGATCATGGTCAAGCAGGGCCAGATGCTCAAACGCGGCCAGCAGATCGGCACCATCGGGACCAACTACGGCATGTATCCCGCCCACCTGCATTTCGAGATCCGCCACGACATCACCATCGGCATGATGCGCCACAGCGCGCCGGCGGACATGATCCACTGGGCGGACCCCACCCAGTTCATCAACCAATACCGCAAGCTCAACCGCGAGTGGCGGCCGGTTCCGGTTCCCACGGGGACCTATCAGGATTACAACGGCGTCAAAGGTCTTTGAAATGGTCCGGCGCCCACCGCCCAAGGTTTCCTGGCTGAGCCTGCTGCTGATCGCCGCGGCCGTCGTCTTGTGGGCGCTCGATCAGAAGAACGCCAAACCCGCCGGGCGACCGTCTCCTCCGTTAGAGAAATCCCAGCCTCCTCCCAAACCCAGAACCGCGGAGAAACAGCAACCCGGCTCGACCCGCCCGGGAGCCTCTGCGCCTGAAAAAGTCGGCGCTTACGAAGTCTATCGGAACTGCACGCTCGCCACCGATCATTCCAACGACGGAGACAGCTTCAAGGTGCGCCTTCCCGACGGACGTGTGGAGATTTTCCGCCTCTACTTCGTGGACACGCCGGAAAGCGCCTTCCGCCGCTACTCCGGCGGAGACACCAATCACAAGCGGATCCGCGAGCAGGCTGCCTACCTCGGCGGCATCACCCCGGAGCAGGCGGTCGAGATCGGAAAAAAGGCGAAGGCACTCACGCTCGGTTTGTTAGAGGAAACGCCCTTCACCATCCACACCTGTTGGGACAGCCCTTACCGCGACCAGCGCTACCACGCCCACGTCGAGGTGAAGGACAGCGGCCGCATCCGCTGGTTGGACGAACTGCTCGTCGAAAAAGGCCTCGCGCGGATTCTAACCAAACCCGCGGACATGCCGGACGGCACGCCCGCCAGCGTCCACAAGGACCATCTGCGCGATCTCGAGTCCAAAGCGAAACGCGAAGGACGCGGTGCCTGGGGATTGTGACCGGAGTTCACGCCGCGAACAGGAAATCCCCGCCCTCGATCCATCCGCGCTCCAGCAGATGCGCCTCGATCCGCTCCCGCGCGCCGCGGTTTCCCACGCCGACGATGATGAACGCGCTCCCGCGCTCCGGCAGTTCATCCGCCATCACCACGCGGCGTCCGTCGCGATGTTCGTTCTTCTTGCGGGGATCCACATCGATGAATCCCTCGAAGCGGAAACCTTGCTTCTCCAGCGCGTCGAAACGCCTTCGTGTCACCCGCCCCGCGCCCCACAGCCAGGGTTTTCTGCGGGCGTCCACGTTCGCGCCGAGCCAGCGGGCGAGGTAACGGCACTTCGTCTGATAGAAATTCCCCACCGAATAGCGGGGATCCGTGCGTGAGAGCCGCCCGGGAGGATCGCTCCACTCCAACAACTCGCGCGGCAACTTGCCGAAACGCGCGCCCGCATCCATCCAGCGCAGCCACAGCTCGTAATCCTCCGGGAAATCCCCGTCGCGATAGCCGCCGTGTTTCTCTATCAGATCCCTGCGGAACATGACACTCGGATGAGCCACCGGAGATTCGACGAAACGCCGTAGCGCGATGGATTCCGGAGAAACCAGCGAGTTCAACCAATCCACATGCGCCGAATAACCCGCCGCGGCTCCGCCATAACGGACAAGGCACGAAACCACGCCCAGCCCCGGATTCCGATGCGCGAACGCGAGTTGGGATTCGAGCCGCTCCGGATGCATCCAGTCATCCGCATCCATGCGGGCGATCCATCCGCCGCGGCATGCGTCGCAGCCGGCCTGCAGGGCGCGCGCGATGCCCGACGGCGGAAGGGTGATCGGACGGATGCGGTGATCCAGCGCGGCAATTTCCGTTAGAATCCGCGGCGTTTCATCGCTCGATCCATCGTCCACCACGACCAACTCCCAATCGTCCATCGTCTGGCACCGGATGCTTTGCAGGGCGCGGTCGAGGGTTTCCGCTCCGTTGCGGACAGGCATGAGGATGGAAACCACGGGCATCAAGGTTTCGTCACCTTGAGTTTGAAGAACAAACGCGATTGTCCGGCCTGCGGGAAAACGGGCACCCTCACCTCCTCCACGCCGGGCTCGCCGGGAAGATCGACCGCCACCGCGGGAGAAGCGCTCACCGGCGACCATTCGGTTCCCGGGAGATCCCCGCTGGAGAGCACCTCGTGGATCACATCGGGAGCGTTCTTGTTCCGCCGATAGCGGAAATACCATTCGCCATCGGGATGGGTCTCCAGGCCGGAGAAGAAATCCGCAACCCGGCCCACCATC
>DAISZP010000104.1:0-12745 GCA_036824745.1 Luteolibacter sp. | reverse complement strand
CTTATTACGCTTCCGCGATGCCCCGCTCGACGGGTGCGGTGCCGTTGGTGGTGACGACCTTCGAAGGCCGTCCGACGAAACTCGCGCCGAACTCGCTGCACCCGGACAACGGCGGCACGGATGCGTTCGCGCAGGCTTCGGTGCTCGATCTTTACTCTCCCTCGCGTTCGCGGAAAGCGATGAAGTCCGGCAAACCGGTCGCTCTCGCCGATGTCGAGGCGGTGATCGCGGCGCTGGCCGCCGACAAGTCCGCGAAGGTCGGGTTCGTGTTCGGTGCGGATGTTTCCCCGACCCGTGTGCGTCTGACCAAGGAGCTCGCGGCGAAGTTCTCCGCGGCGAAGTTCTATCAGTATGAAGCGCTAGCCGGAGAAGCCGCCAAGGCGCTTGGCGACGGCGGCAAGCTGGCGGTGGATTTCTCCAAGGCGGACAAGATCCTCTCGCTCGATTGCGACTTCGCGGGTGTCGATCCGCAAGGCCCGGTGACCGCGTTTTTCGACCGCCGCAAACCGGAAGGCAAAGACTATGACAAAAAGGCTGACGAGAAGTCGATGAACCGCCTCTACGTGGTGGAATCGGCCTATTCGCTGACCGGCGGCATGGCGGACCACCGCCTGCGCGTTTCACCGAGCCAGGTTCTGTTAGTGGCTGGCCAGATCGCCACCGCGCTCGGCGTGGACATTGGCAAGGGCACCACCGCGGTCACCGACGCGAAGCTGCTCAACTGGATCAAGCCGCTGGTGGAGGACCTCAAGGCGAGCAATGGCAGGTCGCTCGTGCTGGCCGGTTCCCGCCAACCCGCCGCAGTGCATCATCTCGCACTGGCGATCAATCTGGCGCTCGGCAGCCTCGGCGAAGGAAAGCCCGCCGCACTGGTGCAATCTGAGGCTCAGGGTCTCGGTGACCTCGTCCAACTCAAGAAGGACATCGAAGGCGGTGCCGTGGAAACCCTCTTCCTGCTCACTCCGGCCAATCCGGAGTATGACGCTCCGGCGGATCTCAAGTTCGCAGACGTTCTGGCGAAGGTGAAAACCTCGATCCACCTCAGCGATCGCGTGGATGCCACGGCGTTCGCCTCCACCTGGCACGTTCCGGCCGCGCACTATCTGGAATCGTGGTCGGACGCCCGCACCTCTCGCGGAGTTTACACGGTGGTCCAGCCGATGATCCTTCCGCTCTATCCGGATTGTGTTTCGGAAGTGGAACTGCTGCTCGCCCTTCTATCAGACAACGGCAAGCTCGTTCACGGCGAGGGTGAAAAAGGCGCTCCGTCTCCTGCTTATGATGCCGTTCGCAAGACCTTCGCCGGTCTCGGCCAGGAAGGCGACGCGGCTTGGAAAAAACTGCTGCGCGATGGTTTCCTCAAGGAATCGTCCTATCCGGCCAAGGCCCAGAGCGTGGCGGGCAGCGCCGCCGCTGACATCGCCACCGCCAACATCGAGGCGGTCAAGGCGGGCGATCTGAAGAAAGGCGAACTACAGGTCGTTTTCTCCACCGACGCCTCGGTTTTCGACGGTCGCTGGATCGACAACGCCTGGCTTCAGGAGGCTCCCGATCCGATTTCCAAGATCACTTGGGACAACGCCGCGCTTATCGCGCCGAAGACCGCGAAGGAACTCGGCATTTACGACAAGGTGATCGAACCCGAAGCTCTATCAGAAGCCGTGCCGGTGGTGGTTCCCGTCGAAGGGAAGTTCGCCAAGGTCGGCCCGGATGGTGAGGCCGCCACGCGCAAGCAGCGGATGATCGAGGTTTCCGTGAATGGCCAGACGCTTGAGATCCCGGTCGTGATTTCCTTCGGCCAGGCCGAAAACACTCTGGTGATCCCGCTCGGATACGGTCAGGGATTCGACAAGGACGACGACCTGAAGCGCGACACAAAGAATCAATGTCATGTCGGCCTCGTCGGCGTGAACCGTGGTTTCAACGCCTATCCGCTGCGCACCGCCGCCACCGCCTACTACACCGGCCCGGCAAAGGTGAAACTCATCGACAAGAAATACCCGCTGTCCCTCACGCAGGAGCACAGCGCGATGTATGGCCGCGCGCTCGCCCGTGAGATTTCCACGATGCCGGCTGAGAAAGGGCACGAGAAACTGGATTTCGCAAAGCAACTCGCCGGAGTGAAAACACAGGGCAACGATTCCCACGCTCCGAAGAATATCTATCTCTACAAGCCGCAGACCTCCGCCACTTGGAATCCCGGCAAGGACGGCAAGGCCCAGTCACTGCTCAACGATCCGCTCCACCAGTGGGGCATGTCCATCGACCTTTCGTCGTGCATGGGCTGCACCGCCTGCCTCGTCGCCTGCCAGGCCGAGAACAACATCCCGGTGGTCGGCAAGGAGCAGATGGCCAAGGGCCGCGAAATGCACTGGATCCGCATGGACCGCTATTACGCGGTGCAGAACGACAACAACTTCGATGCGGACAATCCGGCGCTCGTTCCTCAACCCGTCGCGTGCGTGCAGTGCGAGTCCGCTCCCTGCGAAACCGTCTGCCCGGTCAACGCCACGGTCCACACCGAGGACGGCCTCAACGCGATGGCCTACAACCGCTGCATCGGCACCCGCTACTGCGCCAACAACTGCCCGTACAAGGCGCGCCGCTTCAACTACTTCGACTACAACAAGCGCAATCCGCTCATCAAACACAACCTCTACAAGGGACCCTTCGGCGAGAAGGCGGTGGGCGATCCGGATCACCTTCAGAAAAATCCGAACGTCACCGTCCGCATGCGCGGCGTGATGGAGAAGTGCACCTACTGCGTGCAACGCCTCAAGGACGGCGTCATCCGTCAGAAGCGCGGTCAGAAGCAGGAAGCCCTCGCCGCCGGCAAACCTTCCGCCGAAATGGAAGTCACCACCAAGACACTGCGCGTGCCGGTGGACTCCATCAAGGTCGCCTGTCAGGAAGCCTGCCCGGCGGACGCCATCAGCTTCGGCAACCTGCTCGACGAGAAACACTCGAAGATGGGCCGCTCCAAGATGATCGAGCGCAACTACGACCTCCTTCAATACATCGGCACCCGCCCGCGCACCAGCTACCTGGCCCGCGTCAAGAATCCCAACCCCGCGATGCCGGACGCGCCGTTCATCGGCAAGGCCACCATCCACATGGCCTGATCGCTCCCTGAATCCAGATTCCAGAATACTCAACCATGGCCTCATCCACCCACACCGCGCCGGAGACCCACACGGGAGTGAAACTTCCGGTGCTCGAGCGCGAGAAGCTCATCCTTCAAGGACGCTCCTACCACTGGATCACCGAGCGCATCTGCGGGGTTCTTGAGAACCGCCAGCCGCTAATCTGGTGGTTGCTGTTCCTGCCTTCCGCATTGATCGCCGTCATCGGCGTCGGCGGCGGTTTGACCTATCTGGTTTCCACCGGTGTCGGCGTCTGGGGCATGACCAACCGCGTGTTCTGGGGTTGGGACATCACCAACTTCGTGTTCTGGATCGGTATCGGCCACGCCGGAACCCTGATCTCCGCGGTGCTTTTCCTAACAAGACAGAACTGGCGGACATCGATCAACCGCGCCGCAGAGGCCATGACGATCTTCGCGGTGATGTGCGCCGGCATTTTCCCGGCCTTCCACGTCGGCCGCGTGTGGTTCGCCTGGTTCCTCGCCCCGATTCCGAACGCCAACGGCATCTGGCAGAACTTCAAGTCGCCGTTGTTGTGGGACGTGTTCGCGGTTTCCACCTATTTCACGATTTCCTGCATTTTCTGGTATCTCGGCATGGTGCCGGACCTCGCGACCATCCGCGACCGCTGCAAACCCGGCCTCCGCAAGATCCTCTACGGAATCTTCTCGATGGGCTGGCGCGGTGGAAACCGCCAGTGGAGCCACTATGAAATGGCCTATCTCCTTCTGGCCGCTCTTTCCACCCCGCTGGTGCTCTCGGTGCACTCGGTCGTGTCCTTCGACTTCGCCACCTCGGTGGTCCCGGGTTGGCACACCACGATCTTCCCTCCCTACTTCGTCGCGGGCGCCATCTTCGGTGGTTTCGCGATGGTGCTCACCATCATGGTTCCCGCCCGTTTCATCTACGGCCTGCAGGATCTGATCACGATGAAGCACATCGACAACATGGCGAAGATCATCCTGCTCACCGGCACGATCGTCGGATACGCCTATCTGATGGAGTTGTTCGTCGCGTTCTACTCCGGCGCGATCTACGAAATGGACGCATTCAAGTTCCGCATCGCCGGTCCTTACTGGTGGGCCTACGCCGCGATGATGTCGCTCAACGTGCTTTCGCCACAGCTTTTCTGGTTCAAGTTCTGCCGCGAGAATCTCTGGGTCATCATGTTCGTGGCGATGTGCGTGAACGCTGGCATGTGGTTCGAGCGCTTCGTCATCATCTGCACCACGCTTTCCCGCATGTTCCTGCCGGGCGATTGGAAAACCTACAGCCCGAGCGGTGTGGAAATGATGCTCTTCGTCGGAACGATCGGCATGTTCCTCGCCCTCTTCATGTTGTTCCTGAAGTTCCTGCCCTGCATCAACATCGCCGAGGTGAAATGGACGCTCCTCGAGTCCGATCCGCACTTCGACGACAAGGAACACCACCCGGACCACGGCGTGAAAACCGAAGCCGCCTATCAGCACGAGCTGGTTTCCTCCAAATAACCAATCTCCAATCTTCCTTCCCAACGTGAGCACCACCCGCAAACGCGTTTACGGCTACCTCGCCGAGTTCAAGAGCGCCTCCGCCCTCTACAAGGCCGCGGAAAAGGTCCGCGACGCCGGCTTCAAGAAATGGGACTGCTACTCGCCCTATCCGATCCACGGTCTTGACGGCGCGATGGGCATGAAGCGCTCGATCCTTCCCTGGTTCGTGTTCTTCGGCGGCATGACCGGAACGGCCACCGCCTTCACCCTCGCCTACACCACCCAGGTCGTGATCTATCCGACGGTGGTCCAGGCCAAGCCCGCGAACATCTTCACGATCCCGGCCTTCTTCCCGGTGATGTTCGAGCTGACCATCCTGTTCTCCGGTTTCACCGTGTTGTTCGGCTTGCTGGCCTTGATCCAACTGCCGCGGTTGAACCACCCGCTTTTCGCCAGCCGCCAGTTCCACCGCGCCACCGATGACGGATTCTTCATCGCCATCGAAGCGCGCGACCCGAAATTCAGCCCGAACCAGACCAAGGAACTCCTCGCGGAGATCGGCGGCGACAACATCGAGTTGGTCGAAGAAGAGGACTGAGCCGATTTCCCATTTCCACCATCCAATTTCCCACCACCCGATGCGTTACTTCTTTCTCATCTACGCCCTGATCGCGCTGATCGTCGTCGGCATCTTCGGCGTGCGCGGCCAGAAGTTCACCAAGCCTCCCGTCCGGATCTTCCCGGACATGGACGAGCAGGACAAACTCAAGGCCCAGAAACCCGATCCGTTCTTTGCGGACGGTCATGGCGGACGACTTCCCGTCACCCAGACCCAACCGCGCGGATTCAATCCCGAAGGCGCGAAGGTCATCGGCGGCATTCCGGAGCCTGAGTTCGGCGGCCAGACCGGTTATTATTACACCGGCCACGTGGGAGACTATTACGGAAACGGCATGCCCGAGGAGCTCTCGCTCACTGAAACGAGCGCCAGCGAGCTCATCCTGCGCGGCAAGGAACGCTACGGCATCTACTGTGCCGTCTGCCATGGCGTGTCCGGCAACGGCAACGGCATGACCGCCCAATACGGCGTGCCTGTCGCCAACAACGTGAACGCGAAACTCAACGCGATCTCCCAGGAGACCTATCCGGATGGAAGGCTCTATGAGGTGATCACCAACGGCAAGGGCCTCATGAGCGGTTACGGATACAACATCCCGGTTCGCGACCGCTGGGCCATCATCGCCTACATCCACACGCTCCAAGCGGCCAAAGCATCTTCCAAATAATTCCAATGGGCCACCACCACGTCACTTCCGCAGACATCGCCATCAATGGCGATCACCTCGACAACTCGAAGGTTGCCAAGGTGAAGAGCGCCGCCTTGGGGATCGCCGTTCTCGGTACGGTCATCAGCCTCTATCTGCTGTTCTTCGGACCGGCGAAATGGCAGGGCACTTACGCCTATTCCTGGCTCTTCGCGTTCTACTTCTTCCTCACGCTCTCCATCGGCGGCTGTTTCTGGACCCTGCTCCACAACGTTTCCAACTCAGGGTGGGGGACATCGGTGCGCCGGACGTTTGAAAACCTCGGCTCCACCTATCCGTGGATGTTCCTTTTCGGCATCCCGCTGCTCTGCCCGCACGTGCAACACTTCCTTTACGAGTGGATGAACACCCACCGCGGTGCCACCGGCAATGTGAAGGAGTGGCTGCACCACAACGACCACCTGCTCTACAACAAGTACTGGTTCATGAACATCCCGTTCTGGTATGGACGGGTGATCTTCTGGGGCCTCGGCCTGAGCCTCACCATCATCGGTCTTCGCAAGCTCTCCATCGCTCAGGACACCGACCCGAATCCGGGCACCGCGCGTCTTCTGAAGGCCCGCTTCCACTCGACCTACACGCTGATCATCTTTGCGCTGACGATCACGTTCACCGGTTTTGATTTCATGATGGGCCTCGACTACAAATGGTTCTCCACCATGTGGGGTGTCTATTTGTTCGCCGGTGCCGCGCTCAACTCGATGGCCGTCATCGTTCTGGTCTGCGCATGGCTCAAGAGTCAGGGCCACCTCAAACATGTGACCACCGGCGAGCACTTCCACATCATGGGCAAGCTGATGTTCGCCTTCACGGTCTTCTGGGCCTACATCGCGTTCTCCCAATACTTCCTGATCTGGTATGCCGGCATCACTGAGGAAACCTCTTATTTCCTCATCCGGAACACCGGAAACTGGAACACCGCGATGATCGTGCTGGTCTTCGGCCACTTTGTGTTTCCCTTCGTCATCCTGCTTCAGGCGTGGTTGAAGAAAAACCCAAAGATGCTCGCCATCATGGCCGCCTACACCCTGGCGATGCACGTGCTCGACCACTACCTCATCACCATCCCCGAGCGCGGCATCTCGCTGGGCAACATCGATCACAAGGTCTTCGGTGACATCCAGGTTTCCATTCCCGGAGCCTTCTGGGGTGACATCCTCGCCTTCGTGACCATCGGCGCTGGTTTCGTCTTCTTCCTCCTGCGCGCCATCGGCCAGCACTCGCTCTATCCGAACCGCGACCCGCGCATCCTCGAGTCCGCCAATCTTTCCAACTGATTCCTCTCTCTCCCGCACATGGACCCCAACCGCGACAATCCGATCATCCGCTTCACCACATTCTGGTGGGCCATCGGCACCTTCCTGATCTTCGCGCTGCTGCTTGCAGTGATCGCGATGTTCAATCGCAAGGATCCGGTGACGCTGGAAGACGTGGCCGCCAAGATCCGCTACGAAACGAAAGCCAAGGTGGAGAAGGAGCAATCCGAGGCTCTGCCATCCGATAAAATCACCGCCGCGATTCCTGAAGTCGCGAAAAAACTCGCCGCGTCCAAACCGGTCGCCGTCGAGAAGCCCGACCAAGTGGTTCCGAATTCTCCGACCGCCGCCAAACTCGCCGCCGCTCCCGCGGTGGACACCTCAGCCATCGACAAGGCTCCGGCCGATGACGTGCCGATCGATCCCGCGGTGATGGAAATCGGCAAAGTCCAGTTCGCGACCTGCGCCGCATGCCACGGTCCGAATGCCGAAGGTGGACCGATTGGTCCGCCGCTCGCCGGTTCGAACTGGGTGGCTGGCCCGATCTCCAACCTCATCCGCATCCAGCTTCGCGGTTTGCATGGCCCCATCACGGTCTCCGGCAAGCAATACAACTTCCCCGCGCCGATGGCCGCGCTTTCCTATCAGACCGACGAGCAGATCGCCGCGGTGCTGACCTACGTGCGCAACAGTTTCGGAAACAAGGCCTCCGCCGTGAAGCCTGATCAAGTCAAGGCCCTCCGCAGCGAGGTCGGCAAGCCGCCCCTCACCGAGGCGGATTTGGTGAAACCCTGATCCAGCACCTTTTTCATTCTAACACGATGTCTTCAGCCATCCCCACCACCACCGAACAGGACGCACTGCTGCGCGCGGGCATTGACCGCTCGCTCCGCCATCCGGTGATGTTCTTCCTGACGAGCGGAGCCGCCTGGCTCGCGGTTTCGATCTTCCTCGGCGTGATCGCGTCGATCAAGGTGCACAGCCCGGGATTTCTATCAGGCTGGGCCTTCCTCAGCTACGGCCGCGTGTTTCCCGCGCACATGAACGCCCTGATCTACGGCTGGGGCATGCAGGCCGCCTTCGCGGTGATCATCTGGCTGATGGCCCGGCTGTCCCGCAAGGAGTGCACGGCGGCGGGCACGATCCTCGCCGCGGGCCACGTTTGGAACCTCGGCATCACGCTGGGTGTCATCGGCATTCTGACAGGAAACGGAACCGGCATGCACTGGATGGAGTTTCCGGTCTTCGCTTGGCCGCTCCTGCTGGTGAGCTACTTCATCATCATCACCTGGTCCTTCATTCACTTCCGCGTGAAGGGAGATGGACATGTTTACATCTCGCAGTGGTATCTGCTGGCAGCGATGATCTGGTTCCCCTGGATCTTCATCACCGCCAACGTGCTGTTGCACTGCCTGCAAGGCAACCCGGTGATGGCTGCGGGCATCAACGCCTGGTATCGTTCCGCGCTGACCTTCCTGTTCTTCACACCGGTGGCGCTTGGAGCCGCGTATTATCTCGCGCCGAAAGTTTCCGGCCGCCCGGTGTTCAGCTACTCGCTGGCAAAACTCGGGTTCTGGTCCCTCGCGGTCATCGCCCCTTGGGCGGGCATGCAGAAGCTGACCGGCGCGCCGATTCCTTATTTCCTTCCTTACGTGGGAGCCGCCGCAACGGCCTTGCTTTTCATCCCCGCATGCGCCGCCGCAGTGAACACTCTAAAAACGATGCTTGAGGACAGGGAGGTTCTCGCGAGCAGCCCGTCCCTGCGCTTTACCGTCGCCGGCATCGTCGGCTTGCTGATCCTTGCGGTGGCCGCGGTATTCCTGAATCTGCCGGACACCACGCTGCCGATGACTCAGTTCAGCCTCTCGGGATACGGTTTCGATATCCTTGCGATCTACGGTTTCTTCACCTTCGTGATGTTTGGAGCCACCTACTTCATCGTCCCGCGGGTGACGCGCCGCGAGTGGCTTTCCCGGCGTTTGATCAGCACCCACTTCCTGTTCTCCGCGTATGGTGTCACCTTCGTCGCGCTGGTCGCTCTCTTCGGTGGCCTGCAACAAGGACTCGGCCAGGAGGATTGGCAGCATCCCTGGATGTCCGCGGCTGAGCGTGCTTATCCTTATGCGGTGGCCACTACCTTTTCGTGGTGCCTGATTCTTTTTTCCAACATCTTCTTCTTCCTGCACCTCGCGCTGATGTGGCTGCGCCTCGGCCGTCGCAGCTCGCACCCGACCTTGCTGGTCGCTTCCCATGGTTCTGACAGTCCGCACGGTGAGGAAGGCGATATCGACAACGCCGGCCCCGGCCACGCCCACGCGCACTGAAATTTTCCGCTGACTCTCAATTCCACCCATTTCCAATGAGCCTCCGCACTTTCATTCTCGGTCTGACCGCCAGCTTCGGCGTCGCATGGCTGGCGATCATCGTGATCCCGTTTTTCAAAATGCGGGATCTCGCACCGATTCCATTCCCGGACGCGCAGGACACGACCGCCGGTGTGTTTTTCCCGAAACGCGCGGGCCGCGTGGCGGACGGCGCCCGGGTTTATGCCGAGAACGGCTGTTACCTCTGCCACACTCAGGTCGTTCGCCCGACCTATGCC
This sequence comes from Luteolibacter sp., assembly GCA_036824745.1. Lineage (GTDB taxonomy): Bacteria > Verrucomicrobiota > Verrucomicrobiia > Verrucomicrobiales > Akkermansiaceae > Luteolibacter. The sequence continues at coordinate 2,947 of DAISZP010000104.1, read as the reverse complement.
GGCACGGATCTTTATCGTCCGGACTGGGGCGGCTTGAAGGCGGATCCGGATCGTGGTGACACCCGCCGGGAAACCAATGCGTTTGACTTCATCGGCGAGAAATACGCCCAGATCGGCGTGATGCGGCTCGGTCCGGACCTTTCCAACGTCGGCAGGCGCGTGGAAATGATCAACGCGGCCGGAGGTAATCCCACCAAGTGGCTCTACGCGCATCTCAAGAACCCGCGCGACAATCCGAAGCTCTGGCAATCCACCTGCCCGCCGCATCCCTTCCTGTTTGAAAAGGTCGCGATCAAAGGCAGCCCTTCACCGGACGCGATCAAGATCCCGGGTGATGATACGCACGAACTCGTTCCGAACTCGGACGCCAAGGCATTGGTTTCCTATCTGCTCTCGATGAAAAAGGATCAAGCCGTGCCGCCCACCCTGAACTTCGCTCCCGGAAAGAAGGACTAAGCTCTCCGTTTCCACATTCATCTCTCATCCATCATGTCTGATACCCACCAGAAACCGGATCTCGAGGACTCGATCAACGTGACCGAGGCCCACGGCCGCGTGGTTCGCGAAGCCGCCGCCGCCGCGCGTGAGAAACGGATCGCGAACAATGGTTCGGAACCGATTTCACTGGCTGTTCTCGCCGCATGCGGCGTGGCCGCTGTGATCGCCGGAGGTATCTTCGGCGCTTCCGGTAAACTGTTCGCCTACGACACCACTTTCCGTCCCGGTTATGTGCGCACCCCCGCTCCGGGAGCTGGCGATCAAGGTCCGCAGCCGAAGGAGGCGATGGTCGCCTACAAGGCCAAAGGTGCCAAGATCTACGCCGCCAAGTGCAGCGGTTGCCACGGAGCGGATGCGAAGGGTAACGGTTCCACCTATCCCTCCCTGGTTGGCATGAAATGGCCCACCGGCGAGACCGAGCGGTTCGCCATGATCATTCTCAACGGTCTGGAAGGTCCTGTGGAGGATGGAAAAACCTACGGTGCCATGCCGCCTCAAGGCCCACTCACGCCGGAAGACCTCGCCGGGGTGATGACCTACATCCGCAATAATTTCGGAAACAACACCGGGGACATCGTTTCCGTCGAGATGGCGGCAAAGGCCATCGAAATCTCCGGTGCCAGAAAAACTCCCGGCAAGCCGGTGACCGCCGCCGAGCTGGAAGCGGATCATGTCAAGAACCTGGAAGGATCGCCGGTGGATCCCAAGGCGTTGGTTGATCCCATGAGTTTGAAGCCCGCCGCCTCTCCGAAACCCTGATCCATCAGGACTTCCTGTCGGAATCTTCGGGAAACGCCAACTTCTTCAATCATCACTACCCATTTTTGTTTCCAACAAACGAACCAATCACCCCAAACCTTCAGTTTGATCCCATTCGGAAAGATTTCACCACGCATTTTTTGCTATTCACTTCTCCTGAATTGGATTAACCAAAGCCGCAAGTCGGAACCATGAGCGCTCACGCCACCACCCACGCCGGGCACGATGCCCACCACGACGAACACCATCATGATCCCGGGTTCATCCGGAAATACGTGTTCTCCACCGACCACAAGATGATCGGCATCCAATATGGCATCACCGCCATGTTGTTCCTGGCCTTCGGCTTTTACCTGATGATGGTGATGCGTTGGAGTATCGCCTATCCGCACCGCCCGCTTCCCGAGTGGATGAGCTGGGTGTTCACGGATGCTTGGAAGGCACGCTGGCTGCTGGACGGCAAGGTGACGGGAGAGACCTACAACATGTTCGGTGCGATGCACGGCACGATCATGGTCTTCCTTGGCATCGTTCCGCTGGGATTCGGCGCTTTCGGAAACTACGTCACCCCGCTGCAGATCGGCGCGGTGGACATGGCATTCCCTCGCCTGAACATGGCATCCTACTGGATCTACCTGCTTGGCGGTTTGGTGATGTGCGCCTCGTTTTTCATGGAATCCGGCGCGGCCAAGTCCGGTTGGACGAACTACTCGCCGCTCGCCGGTTTCGCCGACGGGCAGATCGTCAACCAGTGGCTCGCAGGACAGACACAGTGGCTCCTCGGGCTCGTCCTGTTGATCACTTCATCACTGTTAGGCTCGGTCAACTTCATCACCACCATCATCAACCTACGTGCCCGCGGCATGACCTGGATGCGCATGCCGTTCTTCGTGTGGTCGATGCTGGTCACCGGCTTCCTGCTCCTGCTCGCCTTCCCGCCGCTTGAGTCCGCCGGCATCATGCAGCTTTCCGACCGGGTGTTCCACTCGTCGTTCTTCATGCCCTCCGGCCTCTTCACCAAGACCGAAGGCTTGGCGGATTTGTCCGGCGGTGGCTCGCCGCTGCTGTTCCAGCACTTGTTCTGGTTCCTCGGCCACCCGGAGGTGTACGTGCTTCTGCTGCCGGCCTTTGCCTGCGTTTCGGAAATCATCCCCGCCAACACGCGCAAGCCGCTGTGGGGATACAAGTCGATGGTTTACTCGGTGCTCGTGCTGGGTTTCCTCTCGTTCATCGTATGGGCCCACCACATGTACATGACGGGCATGGGTGCCGCGGTCTCCACCTTCTTCCAGACCACCACGGTGCTCATTTCCGTACCTTCGGTGGTGATCATCACCTCGATGCTCATCTCCCTTTGGGGCGGATCCATTCGTTTCACTCCGCCGATGATGTGGGCCTGCGCGTTCATCCCGATGTTCGGCATCGGCGGGCTAACAGGTCTACCGCTGGCGTTCAACCTCGCCGACCTCCACCTGCATGACACTTACTACGTGATCGGCCACTTCCACTATGTGGTGGCCCCGGGCATCTTGTTCGGCTTCTTCGCCGGTGTGCTCCACTGGTATCCGAAAATCACCGGCCGCTACATGAGCAAACTGCTCAACCACCTGCACTTCTGGCCGAGCCTGATCTGCATGAACATCATCTTCTTCCCGATGCTGCTTCAAGGCATGGCCGGTTTCCACCGCCG
>DAISZP010000103.1:0-12761 GCA_036824745.1 Luteolibacter sp. | reverse complement strand
TTCAACTCGCCGAAGAGCGATTCATCCTGCCGTTGCTCCATCCGCTCCGATCGGAGCTGGAGATCTCAATGTGGGAGGCTCCAAGTGAACCGGTGACTCATGACGAAGCGGCCGCGCAGGATTTCCAACGCGTCGAGGAAGGTGCGGAATGGGGCAGGGAATGGGGGACCGCGTGGTTCCGGTTCCGCGGAGTCGTTCCTAACGATTGGTCCGGCTTCGAGGTGGTGGCCGTAGTCGACCTCAGCTTTGAAGATGAAGAAGGATTCGGCCGCGAAGGCCAAGTGTGGATGGATGGCGTTCCGGTGATCGCGGTGAGCCGCAATCGCAAGAGCATTCCTTTGTTCAAACACGCGGCGGGTGGCGAGACTGTGGATTTCCTCGTCGAGGCTTCCGCGAATCCGAAGGAGGAATGGCACTGGGACAGCGGGCGGCGAAGTGATCCGGATGCCCGATTGTTCCGCCTGCGTGAGGCGAAGCTCGCGGTGTATGATCCGGAGGTGTTTGCGTTGTTGATCGACTTCCGCGTCTGCCGCGAGGCGATGTTGGAACTGGCGGTTGAAAGCATGCGCCGCGCCCGTCTTCGCCGCGGACTCGATGTGGTCTGCCGCATGATGGAGCGCGGCAAGCGCGATTGGATTCCGGCGGCGCGCGAGGGACTCAGTTCATTGTTAGAAGCGCGCAACGGCGACACGGTCCACACGATCACCGCCATTGGCCATGCCCACATCGACACCGCGTGGTGCTGGCCGCTGCGCGAAACGATCCGCAAGTGCGCCCGCACATTTTCCACCGCGCTGGCCTACATGAAGGACCATCCGGACTATCGCTTCAGCGCCTCGCAACCGGTGCAATATCTGTGGATGAAGGAACACTATCCGGCCATCTACGAAGGCATCCGCGAAGCGGTGAAACGCGGCCAATGGGAAGTCATGGGCGCGATGTGGGTGGAGCCCGATTGCAATGTGCCATCCGGTGAATCCTTGGTGCGCCAACTGATTCACGGGAAGGAGTTCTTTGAGCGCGAGTTCGGTGTCGTCAGTCGCGAGCTTTGGTTGCCGGATGTGTTTGGTTACTCGGCCGCATTGCCGCAGATCCTCCGCAAGGCGGGTGTCGATCGCTTTCTCACGCAGAAGATCTCATGGAACGACACCAACCGTTTTCCCCATCACACGTTCCTGTGGGAAGGCATCGATGGCACCCGCATCTTCAGCCACTTCCCGCCGGTGGATACTTACAATGCCCGTGTCGAAGCGCGTGAGCTGCTCAAGGCGGACCGGCAGTTCGCACAAAAAGACCGCGCGTCGCGGTCACTCATGCCCTACGGTCAGGGCGACGGCGGTGGCGGGCCGACCCTTGAGATGATCGAGCGCATCCGGCGTTTCCGCGATTTCGAGGGCGTGCCTCGTGTCGAGTTCGGCACGGTGGGAAGCTTTTGCGATGCGGCCGAGGCAGACATCGTGGATCCGCCGGTGTGGCGCGGCGAGCTTTATCTCGAACTGCACCGCGGCACCTACACCAGCCAGGCCCACAACAAGTTCATGAACCGTCGCTGCGAGCTGTTGCTGCGCGATGCCGAGTTCTTCGATGCGATCTGTGCCGTGCTCGCTCCGGGTGAGCTTCTGACGGAGGACCCTTACCCTGAACGTGTGGTTTACGATGTGCCCGGTCATGGCCCGGCAAAAGATGGCTCGCTCACCGCCAAGTCCCTCGACCGCGCGTGGAAGCTCCTGCTTTTGAACCAATTCCACGACATCCTGCCCGGTTCCTCGATCCATCGCGTCTATCAGGAAAGCCGCCGTGATTACGTGGTGATCGAAACCATCGCCCTCGCCGTTCGGGAGGCGGGTATCCGGAGATTGTTAGGGGTTCCGGATTCGCTGCTCACGGTTTTCAACACGCTCGCTCACCCGCGTCGCGAAGTGATCGAGCAGAATGGAAAACCGCTTTGGGCCGAGGTTCCATCCGCGGGTTATCGGGTGATGGATCCGGATGCCGCGCAAGGACTTCCGGATTCGGTCGAGCCGGTCTCGCTCCGCGAATGTGCTGACGGCTGGGTGCTCGCCAATGGTCTGGTGGAGCTGTCCGTATCGTCGAATGGCATCATTCACTCCTGCCGCGATCTCCGCTCGGGGCGCGAGACACTTGCGGGGCCTGCCAACGAGTTCCATCTGCTTCGCGACTATCCGAATCGTTGGAGCGCCTGGGACATCGAAGCCTCCGCCATGGAGGATTTTGAAATCGTGGCAACCGATGGCCGCGGCACGGTGGAGGAATGTGGTCCGCTGCGTGTGGCGCTCGCGTTCGATCGCCCATTTGGAAGCTCCCGTATCCGCCAGCGGTTGATCCTTCGCGCGGGCAGCCCGCGAGTTGACTTCGATACCGAGGTCGATTGGCGCGAGTGCGACCGCGTGCTCAAAGTATCGTTTCCACTCGCCATACATACGGATCATTCGGTGGCCGAAATCCAGTGTGGCCACGTGCGTCGCCCGACCCATCGCAATACGAGTTGGGATGCCGCCCGTTTCGAGGTTTCTATTCACCGTTGGATCGACCTGTGCGAGGCTGACTTCGGTGTGGCCCTGCTCAACAACGGCATCTTCGGTTGCGACGTGCTCGCCAACCGCGTCCGCCTCACGCTTCTCAAGTCCGCCAGCGCGCCCGATCCCGTTGCGGATATCGGAATCCACCGCCGCACCTTCAGCTTGTTTCCCCATGCGGGAACCACGCTTGAAGGCCGCGTTGTAGAGGAGGCGCTTTCCCTCAATTCGCCGCTGATTGTTAGAAACGGTGCGCCGGAAGGCCCCGCGGTAAACTCATGGCTCTCCGCGGATCCACTTTCCATCACGCTCGAAGCCTTCAAACGCTCCGAAGACGGAAAACATCTGGTCATGCGTTGGCTGGAGGCCGGTGGACGCCGCGCCGAGACGTCCATTCATTCGTCGTTGCCCGGTCTGACCTTTGGCGAGACGGATCTGTTGGAAAACGCAGTGGATTCCAATCCCGCATCAACCGTCCAGAAACACCGTCCCTTCGATATCCGCACGTATCGTTCAATGGAAGTGTTGAGGTAAAGGTGCGCATCCGTTGCATCCGGAGAATGATTTGCCGATTAGGCGGGCGGATGCTCTTCGCGTTTGCCATCTCGTTACGGGTCTCTACCTTGTGATGGCAACGATGAATGACATGGCTGTTTTCCTGATCAAAGCCTGCCGCGTTCGTTTCCTTGGTTGTCTGGTGATCGCGGTGTTTTCATGCGGTTGCTCCTGGCTGTCGCCATGTGGCTCGTGCCCTCCGCAGGTTGCTTCGACGCTGCACGAGGCGGCTGAATCCGGAAACATGGATTTGACTTTGGGTTTCCTCGCGAAGGGAGGGAAGATTGATGCTCGGGATACCCTTGGACGACAGCCGCTCCATGGGGCCGCGGAATCGGGCAATGTGGACCTGGTTCGGTATCTCGTGGAGCACGGTGCGGATGTGAGAGCGAAAGACCATCTCGGACAAATGCCGGTCCACTTCGCGGCGGAATACGGCCATGTTGCCGTTGTGGAATACCTCCTCGCCCACGGAGCAAAGGTCGATGACGAAGGGGAATGGAGAGAGACTCCCTTATGCAATGCCGCCGGCGAAGGCCGGTTCGACGTGGTGAAACTCCTCATCGGCCGCGGTGCGAAGGTGCGCGTCAAAACGGATGGCGGCGGCTGGATGCCCATCCATCGGGCTGCGACTACGGACAGCGCGCCTACCGTCAAATACCTGCTCGCCCATGGTGCGAAGGTCGGTGATCGCGACGATTCCGGAGACACGCCGCTGCACCTTGCCCTCCGATACGGAAGTCCCGAAGTGCTGGACTGTCTTCTTGCCAGCGGAGCGGATGTGAATGCTCCTGGCGACAAAGGCCAACCCATCCATGTCGCCTGCGGTGAAGATGGTAGCCTGGAAAAGGTGAAACTGCTCGTCCGCCACGGTGCCGGCATCAAAGCCCGCGCGCGCGATGGGAAACTTCCGATCCATCACGCGGCGGCGAATGGAAAGGTGGAAATCGTGAGATGGCTGATCGCCAATGGCAGCCCGGCGGACACGCCCTCCGCGGTTTCCACACACGAAGACAATTACGAGTTCGGCGATGGCGAGATGCGTGCCTATGGGGCCTATCGGCCGCTGCATGAGGCGTGCCGCGAGGGGAACCTGGAAATCGTGAGGCTGCTGCTGGATCATGGCGCTACCGTGAACGCCCGCGCCACGGATCAGAACACCCCGCTCATCTGCGCCGCGCGCAATGCCGACGTCGTGAGGCTGTTGATCGAACACGGGGCCGATCTGAAGGCGGCCAACCGCATGGGCCGCACCGCCTTGCACGAGGCTTGCGGTGATTGGGGCAATCTCGAAATCGCGCGCATGCTGCTAGAGAAGGGAGCGAACCCCAACGCCGTCGATGCGAAAGGAAACCGGCCGGTTCACCTGGCCTGCGACAAGGGCCGCCTTGAAATCACCCGGTTGCTGGCGGAATACGGTGCTGATCTCCGTGCCCGCGACGGAATCGGCAGGACGCCGCTCGCCGACGCCGCGGGGTTCTATGCGTTTCCGGAACTGGTCGCATATCTACTGAAACAAGGAGCGGATGTGAACGCGGTGGATCATTTCGGAAACAGCGTCCTCGCGCGATGCCGTCATGCCGCCATCATGAAGATGCTGCTGCGCCGGGGAGCCTGTGTGAATACCGCGGATCGCTACGGACAAACGCCCTTGCACGAGGCGGCGGGGGATGAGGATGGACTGCCGCGGTTGAAGTTGTTGCTGGCCCATGGAGCGGAAGTGAACGCGGTGGATCAGGAAGGAAGCCGGCCGCTGCATGAAGCCGCGCTTTGGGGGTATCTGGATAACGCAAAGTATCTCGCCGCCCATGGCGCGGACGTGAACGCCCGGAACAAGGAGGGACGCACGGCGGCGGAGGAAACCCTTCGATTCGGGGATTCCGGCAACCGTCGGAAGACGCGTGAGTTTCTGCTCTCTCGTTGAGCCGGGTGCTGATTGGTGGGCTCACCTCACCTGATGAAACGCCCCGCCGAGGATGCTTCGCGCGTCGAAGCCGTGGTTGGCGAGGATGCGGGCGGCGAAGTAGCTGGTCTTGCCCATCTGGCAGATGGTGAAGACGGGCTGGGACTTGTCGATTTCATCGAGGCGCTGGCGGAGCTGCGGCAGCGGAATGTTCTTCGCGCCGGGCACGGGGAGTTTGGTCGCGCTGGCGGCGGGGCGCACGTCGATGATCTGGGCACCGGCGCTAGCGAGATCGGGCACGGGTTTCAGCAAGCTGTCGCGGATGTTTCCGGCGGCGAAGCCGGCGACGTTGATGACGTCCTTGGCATTGCCGAAGGGCGGGGCGTAGGCGAGTTCGAGGTGCGCGAGATCGTCGATGGTGAGCTTGCCGCGCAGGGCGGTGGCGATCACGTCGAGCCGCTTGTCCACGCCGTCCTTTCCGCTCGCCTGCGCGCCTAACACGCGTCCGTCGTCCGGCGACCACAGCAGCTTGAGCGTGATGGTTTCCGCGCCGGGGAAATAGCTGGCGTGAGACGAGCCGTTGACGGTGACGGTCTGATAGGAAACGCCCTCCATCTTGAGGCGCGTTTCGGAATAGCCGGCGATGCCCGCGGCCTGATCGAAGACACGCACGATGGCGGTCCCGATGCTGCCAGGGTAGCTCAGGGCTTTTTCGCCGAGGAAAATGTGATCCGCGGCGGTGCGGCCTTGACGGTTCGCCGGACCTCCTAACGGAATGGCGGTGCGCTTGCCGAGGATCGGGTCTTCGGTTTCGCAAACATCGCCGACGGCATAAATCTCGTGATCGCTGGTGAGCTGGAAGGCGTCCACCTTGATGTGACCGCGCGGGCCGAGTTCGAGTCCGGCATCCTTGGCGAGTCCGCTTTCCGGGCGCACGCCGATGGAGAGGATGACGAGCCCGGTTTCTAACAATCGGCCGGATTTGAGCTTTGCTGTGATCTGGTCCGGTCCGTCCTCGAATCCCTCGATGCCGTCGCCGAGGATGAGTTCCACGCCTTTCGCCCGCAGCGTGTTCTCCAGCGGACGGACCATTTCCTTGTCGAGCTGCGGGAGGACCTGCGGCTGGAGTTCGATCACGCTGACCTGCTTGCCGATGTGATGAAGCTGCTCGGCCATTTCCAAGCCGATGAAACCCGCGCCGATGATGGCGACGTGGCCGACGCTCGTGGCGGCCGCCTTGATGCGGTCCATGTCCTGAAGGTTGCGCAGCGTGAGGACGCGCGGGCTGTCGATGCCCGGCAGCGGCGGCCGCAGCGGGCTGGCACCGGGCGCGAGGATGAGTTTGTCGTAGGAAATGGAGGCCTCGCTGCCGTCAGCGAGGGAGCGGACGCGGACTTGCTTGGTGGCGCGGTCGATGACGGTGGCTTCGGTGAGCGTGCGGACGTCGAGATTGAGAAGGTTGCGCAGGCTTTCGGGAGTCTGGATGGCGAGTTCGGCGCGGTCCGGGATGTCGCCACCGATGTGATAGGGTAGGCCGCAGTTGGCGAAGGAAACGTCTGGTCCGCGTTCGAGCACGATGATCTTGGCGGCCTCGGAATGGCGGCGGGCACGGGCGGCGGCGGAGGCTCCACCGGCGACTCCGCCGATGATGAGGATGGTTTCGGGATTCGATTTCATGGTTTCTAACAAATTCGGGAAAGGGGGGGGTGCCGGGCTTCGCCGGGATATCTCAAGGATGCAGGGCCGTGTTCATGCCCTTGCAGAAACGGGCCAGCGCCGATTCATCGAGGCGGAACAAGACCTGGCTGCCGTGGGCGCGGGACTTGAGGAGGCCGGCTTTTTTCAGATCGTTGATGTGGCGCGAGCAGGCCGGCTGCGAAAGCGGCAGGGCGTCCACAATCTCCATGCACGGCACCTCGCCCTTGCCCGCGAGGAACTGCAGGATGCGGATCCTCGCCGGGTGTGCCAGCGCCTTCGCAAAGGCCGCCAACCTCACCGAGGACTCCTCAAACGCTTCCAATTTCGCGACCGGCATGAATTACATATTTCAAATATGCGATTGACGTGCAAGTGGAAAATTTGCGGCGGACCTTTTGGGGGCGGGAGGAGGGGATGGTGAAACGCAGTTGGCGGTAAGCATCCGGAAAGGCCGGGACTCCGTTGGCGGCGGAAGCAGGCAAGCGCTGAAAACCAGCGGTCTGTGGGAACCGGCGGCTCGAACCGGTGATTCTACAAAGGAGAATGATTTGCCGGGAAGGAACGCAAGGAACACAAAGATAAGGATTTGGAGGAATCAGTGGCTCCACCCGCCGGATGAGTCACAGCCCTGCTCAGGAATCCCGCAAGTCACTGTTTTTGGGATCTTTGCGTTCTCTTGCGGATAAACTCATCTCGGAATTTAGGGTGACGGTCCACGAGTGGGACGCGCGGAGAACGGGATTTGGGACGTGCTCCGAAAGTTGAGTCTCAGGTCATGCCGTTGGGTCGTGATTCAGCTTCCGGCTTTCAAGCAGCCAGGAAACGGACGCGCCGAGCAGGAAACAACCGCACAGCGCGCGGATGACGAGTCCGGCGGTTCTCCATGCGGGTTGCTGGAGCATCCACGATGGCCCGAATCCCTCCATCCAGCCCATGAAGGCGAGGGCGGCGATCATCACGATAACCGCGGCGTGCCATGCGATGACCGATGCGGGCGGTCCGAGCCGTTGATTGGTTAGAAGGACGAGCAGCAACGCGCAGAAGGAGGTGGTGAACCCGGCCATGGCGAGGTGCGAGTGGGCGACGAGGGCCTGGGTGAACTTGATGTGATCCAGCGCGCCGGGTTGATACATGGCGAGGCTGGTGACGACGAGCACGCCCCACCAGAAGAACATGGCGAAGCGCCAGACCTTCGATCCCTCGGGCCAGGTGAAGTTCCTCCAATCCCTTGGCAGCCACCAGACCCAGGGCAGGAGGAACAACATGGAACCGATCTGATGGAGATCGAAGTGCGTGCCGCCCATCCACTCGGCCACACCGAAGACGATCCATGAAACGATGAAGAAGATCCAGATGCCGCGCGATTTTTCCACGGTGTTCCGCCGCGCCGCCACGCGGGGGATCAGCAACATCAAGCCGATGACAAACAAGGCCGACCCTTGCAGGCTGGAGCCGGTGGGGCCTCCGGTGCTGCGATCCACCGGTGGATAAACCGAAGGTGAGGAGGCGAAGATCAGTGAGAACGGCACCAGCGCGAGGCCTGACATGCCGATCATCGTTGCGATCCGGCGCGCCTTGCTCCATTCGTTGGAGTTTCGTTTCCAAGCGGCTGCGAGCACGAACCACAGGATGATCTGGGCGGCGGTGAACGCCCATAGCGACGGGCCCGTCCAATCGAGGAAGATTTTTCCGGAACTCGATCCGCCGAGCCAATGCGCGGCACCCAGAACCAGCGAGGATGTCCACGCCCAGACGGCGGCGGTGCCCCATGACGAGAGTTTGCAACGGTCCACCTCTAACATGGAGAACAGCCAGGCGATCAACGGCAGCGCGCTCCAGCCGTAAAGCTGGATGTTGAGATGCGCCGGCACCCAGCGGCCGTAGGTCCATGGCTGGAGCTGCATCGACGGGGCTAACAGGAGAATCGAGAGGTAGAGCCCGACGCCGTTTCCGAAAACCAGCCAGCCCAGCGAATGCCGCACCGCCGAGTTGAGGGCGCTGGTTTCCGAGGGTGCGGCGTTTCCGGTCATCTCAGTTCATTTCTCCTTCGATGCGGCCGTCGCGCATCTTCACCGTGCGGTCGCAGCGCCGCGCGAGATCCGGATCGTGTGTGGCGAGCACCAGAGTGCGTCCGCGTGAGCGGACCAGATCCAATAACAAATCGAAGACCTTCTCACGGTTGCTTTCATCCAAGGCTCCGGTCGGCTCGTCGCAGAGCAGGAGTTCGGGATCATTCATCAACGATCTCACCAATGCCCCGCGCTGGCGCTCGCCGCCGGATAGCTCGCGCACGCGCTGGTGAAGCCGGTGTTCGACGCCGGTGGCCTTGGCGAGTTCGTGGAGGCGGTTGATGCCCTCGGCGCGGCTGCCGCCGGTGGCCACCAAGGGCACGAGGCAGTTTTCCGCGAGCGTGAGGTCCGGCATCAGATGATGGAACTGGAACACGTAGCCGATGTGATGGCGCAGCAGGTCGATGCGCGTGGACTCCTGAACGACATCGTATTCGGAAACACGGACGTTTCCGCGATCCACCTCCTCAAGGCCGGAGATCACGTTCAATAGCGTGGATTTCCCGCAGCCGGAAGTGCCGCAGAGCGCGACGATCTCGCCCTTGGGGACCGTCAGAGAAACCCCCTTGAGCACTTCGATCCGTCCGCGGTCGAAGCTTTTCCAAACATCCTCCACCCATACTTGTCGTGTCATGACATCTCCTTTCGTCATTCGAATCTCAGAGCTTCCGCCGGTTTCAGGTTCGCGGCGTACCAGGCCGGATAGAGCGCGCCGGCGATCGCGGTTAGAGCGGCGAGCGCCATCGCGCCGGCCACTTCCTGCCAGCCGATGCGGGGCTCCACGTAGCCTTGCAGGGTGGGCACCTTGGCGAGAAGCCAGAGCCCCGCGGAGCTGAGGCCCCATCCGGCGACCGTGCCGATGGCCGAAACCATCAGCGACTCGCCGAAAATCATCTTCGCCACCTGGCCTTTGGAAAACCCGCAGACGCGCGCGATGGCGATCTCCTTGATGCGGCTGAAGACCGAGAGGATCATCGTGTTCGTCACGCTCAGTCCGCCTAACAGAAAAGCGCAGCCGCCCACCACCCAAGCGGTGGTTTTCATGATCTTGAACTGCGAGTAACCGCGGCTGAACTCCTCGTTTTCCAGCGCGGAGAGTTTGGCGTGGTTCGCGCCCATCCAGTCCTTCACCTCGGAAGATGCATGGCCATCGGCGAGCGCCACCGTGATGACTGAGCAGACGCCCTCCTTGTGGAAGGCCTTCTGGCAGGTGAGCAGTGGCATGAAGACGCCGCCGTTTTCAAAGCCGTTTTCCATGCGCGCCACGCCGGCGACCGGATAGGTTTCCTGTCCGAGTTCGATGCTGCCGCCCACCTTGGCGTTGAGGAAATCCGCCGCGCGCTCGCCGAGCACCACGCCGCGGCCGTCATCGGTGAAATCCGCGGCCTTCCCTTGCAGCCACTCGCCTTTCCTCAGGCGTCCGTCCGCCGCGCGGATGCCGAAGCAGGTGACGACCGGTCGTTCCGGAGCCGCGATGATGGTGAAGAGCACCGGTTGCGCCTCCTTGACGAAGGTTTGTTTCTCCAGTTCCTCCGCCACCGCGACATCGACGTTGCTGAAGAACAGGTCCGAAACGTTCCGTTCGAAGACCACCATCTCCGCGTCGCTGCGCAGGATGCGTTCGAACATCTTCACCGCGCCGCCTAACAAGCCGACCACGCTCAGCATCGTCGCCACTCCGAGCGCGATGCCGGTCGCGCCGATCGCGGTGCGGACTCGGTGACGTCGCAGGTTTGTGAAAATCATCCGCCAAAGGCTCATGCCGGCAATTGTGGGTCGGTCGCGGGAAATGAACAGGGCGGAATGCGGCTGTTGTGTCTCCCGCGCCAACGAAAGGTCGGGCGCTGCTTCCCGCAAGGGATTTCACCCGGGGAAGCCCGGCGCTTCCGTAACAAAGCGGTGAGGCTTCGCCGGATTTCTAACAAACAAATCAGGATTTCCCGCGCACGCGGATCAGCACGCAGCCGTGGCGAGGGATCTCGGTTTTGAACTCGCTGCCGCCGGGCAGGTCCTTCTGCCTCCAAAGGTCGCGGGCGACGACGTTGCCGCCGATGCCGAGCTTCGTCAGATCGAAGGACGCCGGGGCGGCGAGGAAGCCGCGGTTGAAGATGCCCACGGCCCATGACCCGTCCGCGAGCGGCTTGCCCCAGACCTCGATCATGCCGTTCTGACTGAGGCGGGTCGCTTGTTTGCCAAGCGGGTCCTGGTTCACATCGAGCACCTCATCGTTGGAAAGCAGGCCGAAGGTGAAGTCATCGAGTTGTGTGAGATCGCAGCCGATCAGCAGCGGTGAGGCGAGCAGGCTCCACAGCGAGATGTGCGTGTATTGTTCGTTGGGCGTGAGGCGCGTGGGATGCAGGCTCGGTCCCCAGCCCACCTTGCCGACCACGAGCATGTCAGGGTCGTTCCAGTTTCCGGGTTTGGCGAACTCGGCGTGCTTGGATTGTGAGAAACCGATGCCCGCCATGCTGTTCCAGGTGTCCGTTATGTCGCCGGTAGTGCGCCAGCAATTGCCGCCAACCTTGCCGCCCCACTTGCTGACGTCGCCCATGCCGTATTGGCAGAGGCTGTAAACGATGTCGCGCTTCTGATGATCGAGCGCGGCGCGCATGCCGGCATAGGGAAGCATGAGTTTGCTGAGGCTGTCGTCGGTGACGTCCTTGAACATCTCCGCGCCACCGATCGCGCGGCTGCGCTTGGCTTCCATGCCCGGGTTATAGGAGCACCAATCGTGTTTCAGATAGTCGAAACCCCACTCCGCATAGCTGGCGGCGTCCAGTTCCTCGTGGTCAAAGCTGCCGATGCAGCCGCCGCAGGTGAGCGGGCCGGGCGAGGAATAAAGGCCGATTTTCAAACCCAGGCCGTGCACGTAGTCCGTGAGTCCCTTCATGTCCGGGAAACGCGGGTTCGGCAGGATTTTTCCGTTCGCGTCGCGTTCGGGTCCTTGCAGTGAGGCGTCATCCTTCGCGGCCGGATTCACCTGCCAGAAGTCATCGATGTTGATGTAGGTCCAACCGTGGTCGGTGAGGCCACTGTCGATCATCGACTTGGCGGCGGCGCGGATGTGTGTGTCGGAAACGGCACCCGCGAAGCAGTTCCAACTGTTCCATCCCATCGGTGGGGTGAGCGCGATGTTAGGCCCTCCGACGACGCGCAGCGTGCGCGACTGGGTGCCCTTGTCATTGGATGCGCTCACTTTCACATCCCACGTGCCTTCCTTGGCGAGTGTGCCTGTTAGCAATCCCGTGGCGGGATCGAGCTTGATGCCATCCGGCAGTTTGTCCGCGGCGAACTTCATCGGCTTGTCACCGGTGGCGGTGATGCGGTGTTGGAACGGATTGCCCGGTCGCGCTCCGAAGATCCTCGGGCCTGTTAGCCGCGGCGAGGGGCCGGGCTTGGGCGTGAGAACCACTTTTTCCTCCGCGACGGGTTTCTCCACTTCGGGAGCGGAGCCTTCGTGCTCGATCACCGCATCCGCCCAGTCCGCGTGGTCGAAGTCGATGCCGCCATCGGCCGCGCCGACGATGAGCGCGAGTTGTTTCACTCCGCTGAGGCCCACCCTCGCCTCCTTCGCCTGCTGGCCGCCTTTCATCACGCCGCTCTTCCACAGGCTTTTGCCATCGCCTAACAATTCAAACTCCACGCTGCCCTTCTCGCCGACTTCATGGTCCACGCCGACGGCGGCGCGGAACTCCTTCGCATGGCCGTCGAGTTTCAGCACGAAGGTGGATTCGGCGTGGGTGCCCACGCCCTCGGAGAACACCTTGCCGCCGATGTTGAGCGGGTTTCCGTCCACCGACTGCTTGGCGCGGGCCTTGCCCCAGCCGATTTCCATGTTTGATAGATCAAGCGACGAAAGGAACGTGGTCTTGGCCTGAATCTGCGAGACGCACGGAACCAACAACGGGAGAAGCAGCCACCGTTTCATGCCGGCATTTCCCCAAATCCCGGCCCGCGCATCAAGAGGCATTTCCGGAAGGACGCGCTTGTCAGCCGATT
>DAISZP010000102.1:0-12763 GCA_036824745.1 Luteolibacter sp. | reverse complement strand
GATGATGGACGGTTACGCGCTGCGTTCGGCGGGCCTGTTAGGTGGACGGGTTTTCCATGTTGCAGGCCAGGCTCCGGCGGGGCGGGAAGCGGTGATCATGCCGGAAACGCCTGCTTCCTGCCTCGAAGTGATGACCGGCGCGCCCTTGCCGCTCGGAGCGGATTGCATCGTCCCGGTGGAGGAAACAAACCGCACGGGGCCGGACGAAATCACCCTCGCTCCCGGATTCGAACATGTGGAGGGAAGATTCATCCACACCCGCGGCAGCGATGGCGGGGAAGGGGATCTGCTCTTGGAGGCGGGTGTTTTGTTAGGTTCGAGGCATATCGGCGTGGCCGCTTCGTGTGGCGCCGCGTGGCTTGAGGTTTCGCGGAAACCCGTGGTCACGGTTTTTTCCACCGGCGACGAACTCGTGCCCGTGGATGAAACTCCGGCTCCCCATCAGATCCGGCAGTCGAACGGGCATGCGATCCGCTGTGCTCTGGAACGCGCGGGCCATCCTCCCGGTCATGTGGAAACGCTCGCGGATGATCCGGATGCCGCGCGTGGGATTCTCGAATCGAGGCTCGCCGCAAGCGACTTCGTGGTTCTAACAGGCGCGGTGTCGAAAGGCTCCCGCGATTTCATTCCCGGCCTGCTCGACTCGCTGGGATGCGCGCGGTTGTTTCACGGAGTCGCGCAGCGTCCCGGAAAACCCGCCGGGTGCTGGATCGGACCGGCGGGGCAGGTCGTCATGGCGCTTCCTGGAAATCCGGTCTCCGCGCTCACCGGCCTGCATGCCTTCGTGCTGCCCGCGCTGGCGGTGGCATCCCGTGTGCCGCTGCCCAAGCCGCGCCTCGTGATCCCGGGCGCGCGCATGGACGGCCTGCCGGGCATGACGCAGCATCTCCCGGTGACGCTCGGGGCCGACGGCCGCGCGCTGCCCGCGCCCACCGGAAACAGCGGGGATTTCATCGGCTTGCTGAAAAGCGATGGCTTCGTCACCCTTCCCCCGCGCGGCGGCGTCTCCGCCGCCGTTCCATTCACGCCATGGCAATGAACGAAAACGACTTCACCCACGTCCGCGATGGTCTGCCGTCGATGGTTGATGTGTCCGGCAAGGGTTCTAACAAACGGACCGCCGTCGCCGGAGTCCGCGTGGAGTTGGGCGCGGAAATCATCTCCCGTTTCGAAAACAAGGACCTTCAAGGACCGAAAGGGCCCGTGCTGCAAACCGCCATCATCGCGGGCACCATGGCGGTGAAGAAAACCAGCGATCTCATCCCATTCTGCCATCCCTTGCCCGTCGAACATTGCGCGTTTGAAATCACGCCGGACGAAACCGGAATCACAATCCGCTGCGAAGTGGTGGTTTCCGGAAAGACCGGTGTCGAAATGGAAGCCATGACCGGTGCCTCGGTGGCCGCTCTAACGATTTATGACATGTGCAAGGCGATGAACAAAGGCATCCGCATTCAAAACCTCCACCTCGTTTCCAAAACCGGCGGCAAGTCCGGTGATTACCACGCTGATTCTCCATGAGTTCCAACCGACCCCTCCACGGCCTCGTCCTCGCCGGCGGGCGCAGCTCCCGCATGGGCACTGACAAAGCCGCGCTGCTTCATCCCGACGGTCGTCCGCTCGCGCGGCGCACCTGTGATCTGTTAGCGGAGGCAGGTTGTGAAACCGTGCTGCTCTCGCTCCGCCACGATCAGGAGCTGCCGCCGGGTTTTGAAGATTTGGGCAATGTCCGCGTCATCCGTGACCCCGAAGGCCGGAGCGAAGGCCCGCTGGCAGGAATGCTAGCGGGCTTGAGATCCGAACCGGATGCGGATTGGCTTGTGCTCGCCTGCGACCTGCCGCGCCTGGATCTGGAAACACTGCATCATCTTCTCACTTCACGCATTCCCGGTGAGCGTTTCCTTTCCTATCGCAGTGAATTCGACGGATTGCCGGAACCTCTCTGCGCCTTCTATTCCGCCGGAGCGCTGCCCATCCTCGAACAATTCCAGCTCGATGGCATCCGCTGCCCGCGCAAGGTGTTGATCCGTCACGAATGCCGCTTGCTGGAGCCGGTCACGCCCCGCGCGCTGGACAACGCGAACACTCCGGATGACTGGCGATCCGCCCTCACGCCATGACCTATCACGTCAACTACTTCGGCCTGCTCGCCGAACGCCGGGGTTTGTCCGAGGAAACGTTGGACTGCGATGCCGCCACGCCGCTCGCGCTCTATCAGGGAGTCGACGCCCGCCACCGCCTCGGCCTCGCCGTGTCCGACATGCGCGCCGCGGTGAACGACGAGTTCGTTTCCTGGGATCATCCTCTCGCCACCGGCGACCGCGTCGCCTTCCTGCCACCCATGTCCGGCGGTTAGAACCTTCTCATGAATCCGATCATCCGTTTCAATCTGACCCACCAGGCGATCGACATGGTTTCGCTCGCGGCGGAACTCCATGATCCCGCGGCGGGGGCGGAAGTGACCTTTGATGGACGTGTTAGAAATCACAACGGCGGACAAGCCGTCAGCTTCCTCGAATACCAGGCCTATCCGGCGCTCGCGGAGAAGACCGGAGCCCGTATTCTCGAAGAAGAAGCGGTGAAATACGGCATCATCCGCGCGCTGGCCGTGCATCGCACCGGCAGGTTGGAGATCGGCGATTCCGCGGTGTGGGTGGGCGTGGCTTCCGCCCATCGAGGCGCGGCATTCGATGCGGCGCGGGCCATCATGGAGCGGCTCAAATATGAACTCCCGGTGTGGAAAAAGGAAACCTACGCGGACGGCTCTGTCGAATGGGTGGGACCCGACAACAAATCCGCCGAGACGGGGCGTGACGACCTGCCGGAGTGGAATGCGGCGTTGGAGGCTATCTGGATTTCGCAGGGCAACGACTTCCGCGGACATCACGGCAAGCCGCGCGGCGGGCACGGCATCGAGTCTGTTAGGGAGATCGAATGCGTGGCGGGCATGGGCCTGAAGGGCGACCGCTATTTCGGCTACAAGGAGGATTTCAAGGGACAGGTCACGTTTTTTGCCGCGGAGGCGGTGGATGCGGTGCGCCGGGAGTTCCGGAAACCGGACCTGTCCAGCGGCGAGTTCCGCCGGAATCTGATCGTCCGCGGAGTGGATCTATCAGAGTGGGTCGGGAAACGGTTCCGTTTCCAGGGAATCGAGTTCGAAGGCAGCGAGGAGTGCAAGCCGTGCTACTGGATGGACCAAGTGGCGGGCGATGGAGCGGAGGAGTTTCTCAAAGCGGACTTCCGCGGTGGTTTGAGAGCACGCATTCTGAGCGATGGGGTGCTCAAGTCCGACCTCGGTTGATCCGTGGTGGACGAACAGCGAGGGACGCATGTAGTTTCCCGCGTGCTCCCGTGGTTCGCCGGCAACCGATTTCCCCTTTACCTCGCGCCGATGGCGGGAGTGACGGACGTGATTTTCCGTGAGATCTGCAAGGAGCTGGGGGCGGATGTGATGGTCACCGAGTTCGTCTCCGCGGAGGGCATCATGCAGGCGGACCACCGGACGCGGAAATACACCGAGTTTTCCGAGGAGCAGCGGCCGGTGGGCGTGCAGCTCTTCGGCGCGGATGGCGAGCGCATGGGAGAGGCGGCGAAAAAGATCATCGACTGGAAGCGGCCGGATTTCATCGACATCAACTTCGGCTGTCCGGTGAACAAGGTGGTGGCGCGCAACGGAGGTTCATCCTTGCTCAAGGACTGTCCGGTTCTATCAGCCGTGGCGTCCGGTGTGGCGAAGGCGGTGGGCGGCGAGGTGCCCGTGACAGCGAAGATGCGCATCGGCTGGGATGCGAACTCCGTGAATGCGGTGGAGGTGGCGAAAATTCTCGAAGACAGCGGCATGGCCGCCATTGCGGTGCATGGCCGGACTCGCAGCCAGGGTTACAGTGGCGAGGCGGATTGGAACGTGATCGATGCGGTGGCGCGCGCGGTTTCCGTGCCGGTGATCGGCAATGGTGACATCGCCTGCGGGGCGGATGTGATGCGTCGCAAGAACGAGACGGCGGTGTCCGGGGTGATGATCGGCCGCGCGGCGATGCAGAATCCCTGGGTGTTCCGCGAGGCGAAGCATTTCCTGGAGACGGGAGATGAGTTGCCGGGCATCTCGCTGGAGGAACGCTGGGATCTGGTGGTGCGCCACTGCCGGATGGCGGTGGAGAGCGGGCGCGGCGGGACGGAGAAACAGATTCTAACAGGGATGCGCTCTCGTCTGATGGCGTATTGCAAGGGCTTTCCCGGCGCGCGCGAGCTGCGGCAGAAACTCTGCCATGTGGATTCGATCGCGCAGGTCGAGGATCTCGCTGCGTGGTCTCTCAGCCGCGCGGAACTGCAGGACGCTTGAGGATTTCGCTGATGCGCCCGAGGATTTCCTCGACCGGTGCGAGCCGCCCGATGCCTTCATATCCACAAGCGAGGTCGCCGGTGGCGGGATCGATGAATTCGCAGCCGTCCTGCTTGAGTGTGGAAACATTGCGCTGCGTGGCGGGATGCAGCCACATCTTGCCGTTCATGGCGGGAGCGATCAGCACGGGAGTGGTCCGGGGCAGCGCCAGATAGACGGAACTGAGGGGATCCGGCGCGAGGCCGTTCGCGAACTCGCCGATGGCATTCGCGGTGGCCGGCGCGACGACGAACAGGTCCGCTTGGTCCGCAAGCTCGATGTGGCCGGGTTTCCACGATTGTTTCTCGTCTTCGAGCGAAACAATGACCGGTTGACGGGTCAGCGTCTGCAAGGTGAGCGGCGTGATGAATTCAGTGGCCGCGCGCGTCATCACCACGCGGACGTCGTGGCCTTGTTTGATCAGTTGCGACGCGAGGTCCGCCGCCTTGTAAGCGGCGATGGATCCGGTGATGCCGAGGACGATGTTCATGGTCTTGGTTTCTAACGGAGCATGGAAACGGCTTTTTCCGCGGAGGAAACGAGGGTCTCGACGTCCTTCATCGTGTTGTAGAGCGCGAAGGACGATCTAACAGTTCCGGTGATGCCGAAGCGGGCCATCAACGGCTGGCAGCAGTGGTGGCCGGTGCGGACGGCGACGCCCATTTGATCGAGCAGGGTGCCGAGATCGTAGTGGTGGATGCCTTCCACATTGAACGAAAGCGAGCCTGAGCGATCCGCCGGGCCGTAGAGTTTGATTCCCTTGATGGTGGCGAGTCCCTCCGCGGCGGCATGGATCAACTGGCTTTCATGCTCGTGGATTTCCTCGAGGCCGATGCCGTTCACGTAGTCGATCGCCGCGGCGAGCGCGATGGCCCCTTCGATGTTCGGCGTGCCGGCTTCGTATTTGAAAGGAAGGTCGTTGTAGGTGGTTTTTTCAAACGTCACGTCCTTGATCATCTCACCGCCGCCCTGCCATGGGGGCAGATCATTGAGGACGGAGGATTTTCCCCACAGGACGCCGATGCCGGTGGGAGCGTAAAGTTTGTGGCCGGAGAACGCGATGAAATCGGCGTCGAGAAATTGAACGTCGATGGGAACGTGCGCCGCGGATTGCGCGGCGTCGATGAGCACGAGCGCGCCGGCTTGTTTTGCCGCGCGGACCATTTCGCGAACCGGGTTGATCGTGCCGAAGGCGTTGGAGATCCAGTTGAACGCGAGAACCTTCACGCGATCCGTTAGAAGGGCTTGGAAAGCATCCTGATCCAGCGTGCCGTCGTCGTGGCAGGGAATCACTTTCAGCGTGGCCCCCGTGCGTTGGCAGAGCATCTGCCAGGGCACGATGTTCGAGTGGTGCTCCAGCGTTGAAATGAGCACTTCGTCGCCGTTTCCGATCCTGCCGGAAAGGGCCAGCACATCCGCGACCAGATTGATGCCGCCGGTGGTGCCGGAGGTGAAGATCACCTCGTCGGGGCTGGCTGCGTTCATGTGGGTGGCCACGGTTTGCCGTGCCTTTTCATGCGCGGTGGTGGCGAGCCGGGCAAGGTGGTGGGTGCCGCGGTGGATGTTCGAGTTGATCGCCTCGTAATAGTGCCGCGACATCAGGAGGACGGACATCGGCTTCTGGGTGGTGGCCGCGTTGTCCAGATACACCAGGCGCTTCCCGTTCACGGATTGGTCGAGAATCAGGAAATCGGACTTGAGCGTTTCTACAGGAATCATGAGCAGGGAACCCGCTTTCGCCGGGCGACGGAGGGTGAATCAGGACGGGTCCTGCCGCAACCCCTGAAATCCTCCGGTTCATGGGAACAGCACGGACGAATCCGCAATCGCGTGAAACCCTCGCATCCGCCCTTGCCGTATGGGGCGCTGCCGGATTGAATCCCGGCCCGCCGGCATGTATCTGCTGAAAAAAGTCATCCAAATCCGGGAAAAATCGCACCCGGACCATGAGAAACCGTTTCTGGAGCACCTTGAGGATCTCCGGGTGATGATCATGCGCGTGGTCGTGACCTTGTTGGTCTCCACTATCGCGTGTTTCATGTTTCAGGAGCATCTCATGCACCTGCTCAGGAAGCCGGTGGAGGAGGTTTACAACCTGCAGGTGGCCAAAAAACTGCCAGCCAACGATGGGGTGGCGAAGCCCTTGACGGTGGAGATATGGAGCGAGGCGAAAGCCTTGGAACATGCCGCCATGACGTTGGAGCCGGAGCAGCGCGAGGTTTTCTATCAGATTTCCGGAAGCCCCGACCTGGTGTTTCATGCGAAGTCCGTGAGCTTGCTCCGCGCCGCGATGGCGCTGCCCGGGGAAAAACGGGACGAGTTCGTCAAGGCGCTGAAAATTCCTGAGGATCTCCGCAAGCAGGTGGTCGAACTGATCAAGCTCAAGCCGAGTACCGAGGACGACAATCGCGGAAACCTGCTGAAGATGTCGGCGCTGAAGCCGACGGAGACGTTCATGCTTTCGATGAAACTCTCGCTTTTCGCGGGCATCATCGTGGCGTTTCCGCTGCTGCTCATGTATATTTTGCAGTTCGTGCTGCCTGGATTGCATGCCCACGAGAAGAAGGTGCTGTGGCCGGCGATGGCGATCGGCTTCGGCTTGTTTCTGCTAGGGGTTTGTTTCGCCTACTTCGGCGTCCTGCCGCGCGCCCTGTTGTTCTTTTCGGAATGGAGCGGCAGTCTGGGAGTTTCCAACGATTGGCGCATCGGCGAATACATTTCCTTCGCCACGCAGTTCACGCTGCTCTTCGGAGTGGCCTTCGAACTCCCGGTGGTGGTGATGGTCATCGTAAAACTCGGTCTGCTGACCTACGAGACGATGTCCAACACACGTTCGTATGCCATCGTCGCGATCTTCGTCGCCGCAGCCGTCCTCACACCCACACCTGACATCGCCACGCTGCTGCTCATGGCCCTACCGATGATCGTGCTCTATGAGATCTGCATCTGGCTGGCATGGCTGGATCGCCGGAAAAACCGCATGCAGGAGGAGCTGGAAGCCCGCGAGCGTGAAGAGCGTTTGTTGTTAGGCACCTCCGGTGCGGCGGTCACGGCGACCGCGGTGGATCCGCTCTCTGAAACCCAGGATCATGAGGCAACCCCGGAGTCTGGTGACGATGGATGGAGCGTGGAGGCTCCGGATCCGTATGTGCCGGATGAACCCGGGCTTGCGGAGAGGGATGAGGATTCGTCAGGGAATCCTGACAAGTCGAACGACAGCGCTCCATGAAACCCGCTCCCACCAAGGAACCGAGCGCGCGCTCGCCCTTCGCGGGCTGTGCCATCCTGATCATCGCCCTGGCGGTCATGATGTTCCTGGTGGTGTTTTCCGTGTTCGCCCTGTTCCGGCAGTTTGATGAGATTTCGAAGTTCACCTCTGAAAAGCCCGCGCCGCTGGAGGTTTCCGCGGTCGCTGGACAGGAACAAGCGGTGAAGGATTTGCAGGGTAAAATCGAAGGGTTTCACAAACAGCTTCAAGCGGGCCAGTCCGCCTCTCTCGAGCTAACAGCGGAAGAGATCAATCTGGCCATCGCCACCTGCGAACCGCTCAAGGACCTGCGCGGAACCTTCCGGGTTCAGGAGATCGGTGAGGAAACCCTCCGCATCGCGATTTCATTCCGGCTCAATGGCAAACCACGCCTCGGCAGGGAAGGGGAGTCCAGTTTCACTTCGGATCCGCGATACCTCAACGGCCTCTTGATCGCCCGTCCGGGTTTGTCGAATCGCGAAGTGATCCTGCAGATCGACTCCATCGAAGTGCCCGGTCGTTCGGTGCCGAAGGAGTTCGTGGAGCACATGTCGCCTTATCGGATCACCGAACGCTACCTGACGGACAAGATCCTTGGTCCTGCGATGGCGAAGCTCACCCGCGTGCAGGTTTCCGGAAACAAATTGGCCCTGGCCATGGTCCCCGGGGAGGTTGCGAAGGACGTGATTTCAAACGCCCAGGTCGATTCGGCGCGCAATCGATTGTTCACCGTCCTCGGAATCGCGGCGTGCCTGTTCCTGCTGGCGGTCGGCGTCATCGTCATCATCGGCCTGCGTGCGAAGGTGGCGAAGTCCTGAGATTTCGGTGTTTTTTGCACAAATCGTGCGGCATTCGCCGTTAAGTTCCGGTCAACTATGAAACCTCTCATCACCCGAAGTGCCTTGATGGGCCTTGCCCTCACCACCTGCTCGCTGGCAGCCGAGTCCCCCGCGCCGGAAAAAGCTCCGGAAGCCGATGCTCCGAAAACCTCCGCCGCGGATCCGCAGATCGAGGCGAAACGCAAGGAGCAGGAAGCCCTCGCCGTCGAAAACAAACTCCAGGCCGAGCGGCTCACCCAGGAAACCAACGCCATGCGCGCCGAGATCACGCGCCTCAAGACCGAGCGCGATCTGCTCGCCGAGCGCCAAGCCTACGAAGCAGCGAAACGCCAGCTCGCCCACAAGGACGAGCTCACCAAACTCACCGAGGAAAAAGAACGCCTCATGCAGGAGAGCGATCTATCAAAAGCCCGCGCCGAGAAGCTGGCCAACGATCTGAAGTCCATGCAAACCGAGTCGTCGTTGGAGATCACCAAGCTCCAGAACGAGATCGCACGCATCGAGACCGAGGACAAACGTGATTCCTACGCCGACTCCAAACCGCAGTATCTCAAGAACCCGTTGCGCGAGGATGGCACGCTGATCATTTCGGATCGTCGTATCCCCCTCAACGGACCCATCACCACCAACACCGCGGACTACGTCACCAGCCGCATTCAATACTGGAACAACAAGAATCGCGAACTGCCGATCTTCATCGTAATCGACTCCAGCCCGGGCGGCTCGGTCATGGCCGGCTATCGCATTCTCAAGGCGATGGAATCCAGCGACGCGCCCGTGCATGTCGTCGTGAAATCCTTCGCCGCCTCCATGGCCGCCGGCATCACGACGCTCGCCAAGGAATCGTATGCCTATCCGAACGCCGTCATCCTCCACCACCAGATCAGCTCCGTGGTGATGGGCCAGCTCAACCTCACGCAGCAGAAGGAATTCCACAAGGAAAGCGAACGCTGGTGGGCGCGCCTCGGCACGCCGATCGCCCAGAAGATGGGAATCACCGCGGATGAGATGGTGAAACAAATGTATTCCCACAACTCCAACGGTGATTGGAGCGAGTTCGCCGAGGATGCCCAGAAACTCAAGTGGGTGAACCACATCGTCAAAGGCATCGAGGAAACCTCAGTCACCAAGGATCCGGATGCAGCTTCCGCGACATCGGTCGCTTCGCCCGCAAGACCGAATGCGTTCACCGAAGAGATCGACAGCAACGGCAAGCCTTTCACCTGGCTGCCGCGCCTTGATCCGCTGGATGTGTATTTCATCCACAATCCGGACGGTTATTACCGTTTGCGCTGACCTCATGTTGGAGGATGATTTCACCTACGTGCTGCGCAAGGCCTTGTTAGGACACGGCCTTGCGCCCGCACAACTCGCCGCAAAGGCCGGTGTGCCGGAAAACGAGGTGCTCGCCTTCCTGCGGGGCTTGTTTTCCGCGGATCTCGCAAGCAGTATGGCTCCGGTCCTGGGTTTGAATGCCGCCGCCTTCGCCGCCCACGCCGGGTATCTGCCGAAAACCCGCCGTCTGCCGGGAATCCGTCGCTTGGATCTACCCTTCGGAGACGAGAGGGTGAATGCGTGGGTCGTTTCGCAGGGTGGGCAGGTGGTGTTGTTCGATGCCGGATTCATCGCGGAGGATCTGTTCGCCGAACTCGGCGCGCGATTGCCTGACCGCGTCCTCATCACCCACGCCCACCGGGATCACGTGGGAGGATTGGAGAAACTGTTGGAATCCGATGTTCCCGCGCACGCCGCCGGCATCACCGGGACGCTTCCGATGTCCGCGGGTGATTCCGTGAGGGTGGGAAGTCTGGAGATTTCCGCAATCGATCTATCAGGTCACGCGAGCCCCGCGCTGGGATTCGTGATCCGTGGTCTGGAAACGCCGGTCATGGTCGTAGGAGACGCCTTGTTCGCCGGTTCCATCGGTGGATGCGGATCGCCGGAGATCTATCAGACGGCGCTGCGCAATTTAGGGGCGGCGCTCGCCGATCTAACGGATGAAACCATTCTCCTTCCCGGCCACGGACCGGCCACCACATTGGGCGAGGAGCGGGTTTCCAATCCCTTCATCGCCGGTCACTGAGGACCGCGCTCCAGGAACTTCCTGGAAACCTTCACGTATTTCTCCGCCCAGTATTTGATTTTCTCCTGCTCTTCCGGCGGCAGGGTTTTCACGACCTTGGCCGGTGAACCCAGAACCAGCGAGCCCGGCGGAATGATGGTGCCGCCGGTGACGAGCGCGCCCGCGCCGATGATGGAGCGTTCCCCGATCACTGCGCCGTCCAGAATGATCGCGCCCATGCCCACCAGCACCTCGTCCTTTACGGTGCAGGCATGCAGGATGGCCGAGTGGCCTACGGTCACGAACTCTCCGACGTAACAGCCGTAGTTGTCCGCCAGATGGACCACCACGTTGTCCTGGATGTTCGAATTCGCGCCGATGACGATCTCGTTGATGTCGCCGCGCAGGGTGGCGTTGTAAAACACACTGGAATTCTCGCCCAGTGTGACCCTTCCGATCACATCCGCGCTCGCGGCGACAAAGGCGGTTTCGTGGATGTCCGGGTTGAATTCGGCGAAGTTCTCGATGGCCATGCCGCAAAATAGGCGAAGCCGGTCCCGCGGGCAAGTTTCACCTCCGCCCGCGGATTCCGGCCTTCATGTGGTTGCGGAACTTGCGTTCTCGATGTCGCACGAATTCCGGATGATACAGCCGGCGGACGAGCGATTCGAATCCCGAGCGCAGTTCCTCCACCGTCATGTCCGTGGGACGGAAATTGATATCGAACAAGGTGGCGCGTTCGGTGGCGGCGGGATCCAGCAGGCGGCCCGCCCGATGAAGGCGCTTCCATAACGGCGTGCCGGGGAAGGGTGTTAGAAATGTGACCTGCACGTCGAAGAGTCCGCTGGATTTCACGAACTCGAAGATGCCGTCGAAACAGTCCGGTCCGTCGCCATCGAGGCCCACGATGAAGCAGCCGTTCACCGCGATGCCGTGTTTCTGGATCGTTTCGATCGCCTGCAAATACCGGTCCGCGCGGCGGGATTTCCAGTTGCTTTTCAGCTCCACGCCATCGAGCCGGTCCGCACGCGGGCTTTCGAAGCCGATGAGAACCTGCTGGCAGCCGGCGTCGCGCATGTGATCTAACAAATCTTCGTCATCGGCCACGGAGACGTCGGTTTCGGTGAACCAACGCACGTTTTCCGGAGCGATCGCCGCCATGAGTTTCTTGCCGTGATTTTTGTCCGCGAAGGTATTGTCGTCCGCGAACTCGATGAAGGGCCGGCGGAACAATTCCTTGAGTCGCCGGATCTCCGCGACCACGCGCTCGGGCGGCTTGACGCGGAATTTCGGCGAAAGCCGCATCGAGGCACCGCAGAACTCGCAGGCAAAGGGGCAGCCGCGCTGGGTTTGCACGGTGAAACGCGGGTAGCGGTCCGGTGCTAACAGATCAAATCTCGGGATGGGCGAATCCGCAAGATCGAAGGGGCCTTTTTCCCTCGCGTCGTAGCGCGGCCTGAGGGTTCCAGCGCGCAAATCGTTGAGAACGTCCGGCCAAACCGGCTCTCCTTCGCCGATTACCAGCGCATCAACGTGTTTCGCCGCCTCTTCCGGAGCGAGTGTCGCATGAAGTCCGCCGAGAATCACCTTGGTGCCGACTTTGCGGAACCGCTTGGCGAGGCGATAGGCTTCCTTCGCGGTGGCGGTGAGGGTGGAAAGTGCGACGACATCGAAGTCTTCGGGCAAGGCCCCTTCAAGATCCGCCACCTCGTGGTAGCGGATGTCGAAATCATCCGGTGTCATGCCCGCCAAGGTCAGCAAGCCGAGGGACGGCAGCGCTTGGATCTCATTGGCGCGGTTTCTCACATCGGGGAAACTCAGGCCGAGCTCGAGCAAGGCGGAATCGCACAGGCGAAGCCCGCTGAGCGCGATGAACCCGAGTTTCATAGCAGAAGTTTCAGTTGGATGAGGATCCCGCCGGCGGCGGATAGAACGGGGATGAAAAACAAGTGCCGGAACGAGGGCCGCCATGCAGTGAGAAAGCAGGTGCTCGGCATGGTGATCAGGGCGGTGGTGAGGCAACAGGTTCCGGCAAGCGCGAGAGATCCGGCGTGGTGGAATGCCCGGAGACTCAGGCCGTAGAACAAACAAATCATCCCGATGCCGAAGAACGAGATGTGCCCGAGCCGCACCATCCGCCGCTCACGGCTCGCATATCCACCGAGCCAGGTTTCCTTGTGAAACTTCAAGCCGATGATCGCTCCGGAGATCACACCACCGAGAAATCCCGCCCATCC